>NZ_JARVSN010000019.1:0-207742 GCF_030209165.1 Pseudomonas sp. fls2-241-R2A-110
GTGACCCGCCGTCAGGGCGGAACCAATAGCCGCCGTTACCCAAGTAACGGATATGCCCCCAACCCCCAACCCCAAAACTTTCTTAAGTGAACAGCATTAGCCCACCGAGCGGACATTGCGTTCCCTCAGTGCCTCGGTATCAGAAAAACCGTTCGACGCCATTCAACTTGAGTCATAGGATGACTGACCACAATCATAAAAATAAGGAATCACTGTGTCTAAACCCCTTTTCATGGCCGCTGCCGTTGTCTGCAGCCTCAGTCTGCAAGCCAATGCCGCCACCTTTGCCTATATCTCGAGCCCGGGAGACGGTCTGATTTCCCAGTATCGTCTTGACCAGAGCAACGGCGCGCTGAGCCTGATTGAACAGGTCAACGCCGGTGATCAGGTCAACCCCATGGCCATCACCCCTGACGGCAAAGTGTTGTTTGCCGCCTTGCGGGTCAAGCCGTTCCAGGTGCTGGGCTACAGCATAAATCCCAAGAGCGGACGTCTGACTCCGCTGTCCAAAGCGCCACTGGCGCAAAGCATGGCTTACCTGTCTACCGACAGAAAAGGACACTATCTGCTCGGTGCATCCTACGGTGCCGACACCGTCAGCGTTCAGGCCATCGACAAGGCCTATCAGCCCTCTGCCAGCATCCTGAGCTACAAGACAGGCCCGCATGCGCATTCGGTTCGTACCGACCCGAGCAACCGCTTTGCCTACGCGGGCAATCTTGGCGCGGACCAGGTCCTGCAATATCGCCTTGATGCCAAAACCGGGGCGCTCACCCCCATTGGCAGCGGCTACATCAGTGTCCCGGCCAATACCGGGCCTCGGCACCTGGCCTTTTCCCCGAATGGCAAATACCTGTATGTGGTCGGTGAAATGAGCGGCACGGTCACAGCGTTTTCAATCAATGACAGCACTGGCGCATTGACTCAGATTGCCGTTGCCAATGGCGTTCCCGAGCCTTTGAAACTGGCTCACGGCGAAGTGCGTGATGCACGAAACAACGACTTGAAGGACGACCCCACACCACGTATCTGGGCGGCGGACCTGCGGATCTCCCCCGATGGCACGCTACTGTTGATGACCGAGCGCACCAGCAGTTCGGTATCGGCATTCGCGGTTGACCCATCAACGGGCGGCTTGAGCTTTCTCGACAACTATCCGGTAGCAGAGAAGCAGCCACGCAATATCGCTTTTTCACCCAACGGACGCTGGTTATTGGTGACGGGCGAGAAAAGCGAAAAAGTCGGCACTTACTCGGTCAGCAGTAACGGCGCCTTGAAACGTGTCGGTGAGGCGCCGTCGGGCAAAGGTGCTTTATGGATTGAGGTACTGCAAACGTCGGTGAAGTAATCTTCGGGCAGAAAAAAGACGCGACGCATGGCGGTCGGAATTTGGCTCATTCCGACCTCCATGGTTTGGCGGTCATCCATGTTTACGCCCCGCGAGATGCCTGACTAACTCCCCCATCTCGCTGAAAATAGTGCATCAACCACTAGACGGGCCAGTTCGGCATCCGACGCAAATCGCCACGGGCCAGTTGCGACGGTGGGCCAGGTCTTTTGCCGCCGACAGCATTTGCGAAACGTGTTGTTCGCTGAGTAACGCCTTGGTTTGCATCTCGACTCCAATCAATGAAAAAAACGGCCGCATGCTCAAGCATGCGTGCCGAAAAAACGCCCGGTCGTTACTCGCCGTAGATATCGAAGTCGAAATACTTCTGGCGGATCTTGTCGTAGGTGCCGTTGGCACGAATCGCCGCCAGGGCCTGATTGAAACGACCGGCCAGGGGATCGCTCTTGCGCACCGCAATACCGATGCCCGTGCCGAAGAATTGCTCTTCGGTAAAATTCGGACCGACGAACTCATAGTCCTTCCCTTCCGGGCGCTTCAACAGGCTTTCATCGATCACCACCGAACTGGCCATGGTGGCATCCAGGCGCCCACCCAGCAGGTCGAGGAATATTTCATTCTGCGAGCCGTAGCGCACGACTTCGGCACCGGCCGGGGCGAATTTCTCGGTGACGTAGCGATCGAAATTGGTCGCGCGCTGCACGCCGATCCGCTTGCCTTTGAGCTGTGCCGGAATATCGCTGATGCCGCTGCCCTTCTTGAACACCAGTCGCGCTGGAATGCGGTAATAGCGGTTGCTGAAATCGACCGATTTCATCCGCTCCGGGGTCATGGACATCGACGAAATCACCGCATCGACTTTCTTCACCTTGAGTGCAGGTATCAACCCGTCGAACTCTTGTTCCTGCCACACGCACTGGACTTTCATCTCGGCACACAGGGCCTGACCAATGTCGTAATCGAAACCCACAATCTGGTTGTCCGGGGTTTTTGAAGCGAACGGCGGGTAGGCCGCTTCGATGCCCAGGCGCAGCGGTTGCTCCGCCGCCTGCACGCTGAGGCCCAAGGCCAGCAGAGAGACGAGTCCTACTTTCAAGAACATGCTTTTTACGTTCATTCATAGCTCCAGATGCGATGTTGTTTATGTCGGGCGCTCCGCAATCGAAGTCATCCGTTATGGCAGCAGCAATGTGAACTCACGGGAGTGGCGGCTCTGTCGGCCGTCTGCTCCTCGCTGCGCAAGATTCGAACTAGCGCAGCGGTGACAACGGGATCGGTCAGACGGCGGCGGTGACGATCAACTCCAGCAGGATCTGTGGGTCATCGAACATCACTTGGGCGGTGGCGCGTGCAGGGGTTTGCCCGGTGTCGACCCAGGCGCTCCAGGTTTCATTCATGCCGGCGAAATCGGCGCTCATGTCTTTCATCCAGATCTGCACGCTGAGCAGACGGCTCTTGTCACTGCCGGAGGCCTTCAACAGTTCGTCGACCCGTTGCAGCACCTGACGCGTCTGGCCACGGATGTCCTGACTGCAATCGGCGGCGACGATGCCGCTGAGCCAGGCCACGCCGTTATGTACGACGCTACGGCTCAGGCGTGGATTGCTTTCGATGCGTTGGATAGGGCTCATGGATGCTCCTGGGCAAGGGGTGTTTCGGTGGACAATTGGGCAAGCGTGATCGGTTTGAGTGGCGAGCGAATTCGGTAATACCCCACCTCTGCGGCGGGAACCTTGCGCTGCTCGGCAATGATTTCGGTGACGCTCAAACCGCACAGACGGCCCTGACACGGCCCCATGCCGCAGCGACCGAACGCTTTGGTTTGATTGGGTCCTAAACAGCCGAGCTCGACGTGCTGGCGAATCGAACCGGCACTGACGTCTTCACACCGACAGACAATCACCTCGTCGGCGGGAATGCGGTTTTGCTGTTGCGGGCGGTACAACGCATCGATCAGTGGCCGGGCAGCACGCTGGCGACGCAGGGCCTTTCGATAAGGGGCGGCGAAGGGTTGCAATGATTGCCCATCGACTTTCCCCAAGCGTGCGGCAATCGCCAGCCCGGCCAGGCGGCCTTCGAGCAGCGCCACTTGCGCACCGCCAATGGCGCCACCGTCACCGGCGATGTAAATGCCCGGCAGGCTGGTTTCACCCTGGCTGTCGCGACGCGTGATCCAGCACAGTTGCTGTTCGCTCCAGTCATGTTCGAGGCGTAGCGACCAACTGATCTGGGTGTTGGGCACCACGCCTTGGTGCAGCAAAATCAGCGAGGCGGGAATCGTCCAGCGCCGACCGCCACTGTCGAAACTCAAGGCACTGGCGTGCGCCTGACCTTCGATACGCAAATCACGGGCATCGCGAACATGCCTGACCCCGGCGCGCTTCAATTCGATAAGCAGTTGCAAGCCCTTGAGCACGTCACGCCAGCCGCGCAAGGCGCCCGGGACTTTGCGCCAGGCTCGCAGCAGATCGCCCTGACCGCTGGTGTCCACCAGCGCTTCGATCGCGATGCCGGCCCGCAGGTATTGCACCGCCAGCAGGTACAACAAGGGGCCACAGCCGGTCAATATCACCGGCCCGGCCGGCACCAGCGCAGCGCTTTTGAGCAGGATCTGTCCGGCTCCGGCGGTCATGACACCGGGCAAGGTCCAGCCAGGGATGGGCATCGGTCGTTCGAACGCACCGGTGGCGATCAACAGATGATGCCCTTGCAGGACTTCAGCGCGGCCATCGATCAGGTAATGCACCTGCCGCTGCGGCGTCACCTGCCAGATGGCCGCATTGGCCAGATACCGGGCCCCGCACTGGAGAAACTGTGCAACAAGCCCCGCGCCCGCCGTGTAGTCATCGCCCAGTACGCTGCGGCTGCGCGCGTCGGCCTGCAGGATATTGCGATAGATTTGCCCACCGGGGCTGCCCTGCTCATCCAGCACCACAACCGAAAGCCCGTGTCGGGTGGCCTCCAGCGCCGCGCTCATTCCCGCAGGGCCTGCGCCAATCACAATCAGGTCGACCGTTTGATTACTCATCAGCGCTCACCTCACCGTGGTCACAGGCCAGAAACTCACGAGCACCGCGCTGCCTGCGAACACGCATGCCGGCTCGAACCGGCAGCAGGCACGCCTGACAGTTGGCTTGCCCGTCCACCTCAACCAGGCATTCGAAGCACACGCCCATCATGCAATAGGGCGCGCCGGGCCTGCCGCTGACGGCACTTTCCCGGGTGTGAGTGACGCCGCTGAGCAGCAATGCGGTGGCCAGTGAAACACCGGCCGGCACCGACAATGACGCGCCTTCGAATTCGATCTGCAGTTTTTTTTGCGCAGGCACCAGGGCCCGGAACAAGCTGTCAGCCGGCATGGCGCACCTCACGTTTGAGACTGAAACGCTGCAGACTGAAAGACGCCACAGCCGGCTCGTCGAACTCATCGCCAATCCACGGCGCCAGGCGCAAAGCGTGGATCGCCGCCAGGGTCACGCCGCTGTGGCAACTGACCACAAACGCCCCCGGGCAAGCCTGCGAGGCTTCATAGATCGGAAAACCGTCGGCACTCATCACCCGCAACGCGCCCCATGCCCGTACCAGGCGCACGTTTCCCAACTGAGGAAAACACTGCACGGCGCGCCGGGCGATGGTGCTCATCACCTCGCTGCTGGTGCCGTCGTCGAAGCCCGTCGACTCATGAGAGTCACCCAACTGCACCGTGCCTTCGTCGGTCTGCCGCACATAGGTGGTGGGGTAATGCAGAAACGGTTTGAGTCGCTCGGTGACCAGAATCTGCCCACGATTGGGACTCACCGGCACGTCCATCCCCAGCTGCGCGCCCAGCTCACGATTGCCAAGGCCTGCAGCCAATACGACCTGACCGGCGAACCAGCGCTGCTGGCCAGCGTGCAACTCGAAGCCCGAATCTCGCTGGCCAATAGCGCTGACCCGGTGACCATTGATGATCGTGACCCCACGCATCCGGCAGGCGGCATACAGGGCGCGCAACAATTTCAACGGATTGACGTGACCGTCCATGGGCGAGTAACAGCCCCCCACGACAGTCGGTCCCAAGCCGGGCAAGCGGGTTCGCAGTTGTGCCGAATCCAGCAGTTCGAACGGATAATCACCGTCCATGGCTTCGCGCAGCCAGAGCAGTCGACGGCTTTCTTGCGCCATCTCCCTATCACTCAAACACAGCTGGAAGCCGCCCGGCTGGCGCAGATGGATATCGATGCCGGTGTCAGCCTGCAACGCGGCGGCGAATCGCGGCCACAGCGCCACCGATTCGCGGGTCCATTGCGCGTAGGGACTCATTCCATAGCCCTTGCCCTGAACCCATAACAGGCCGAAGTTGCCACGGGCAGCCCGTAAGGCATCGTCCCCCTCATCCAGGACGCTGACCTGGCGACCGAGCATGGCCAGTCCATAGGCAATCGACAGCCCGACCAGACCACCTCCAACGATAACTACATCAGTTTTTTGCATGAGTTGCGCATTCGCTCTCTCGGCGCTGAAAACCCTCTTCAGCGCAGGCCATACCACTGGATATTCCCGATAGAGAAGATCCTAGAGAGCTGACAACGGCTTGAAAAATGCTTTATTTTGGCAAGCCCATGTCTTTTTGGTATGGATTTACCTTCAAGGAATAGCGCCATGAACCTTCGTCAGCTGGAAGCCTTTCGCGCCGTGATTCTGGGCCAGACCGTGACCCGCGCCGCCGAGATGCTGTGCATCTCACAACCGGCGGCAACGCGACTGATCGCCAGCCTTGAGGAGGACATCGGCTTCAGCCTGTTCGACCGGATCAAAGGCCGGCTTCAACCCACCCCCGAAGCCATGACGCTGTATCAGGAAGTGCAACGCTCGCTGCTCGGGGTCGAACGCATTGCCCGCACGGCGCAAGACATCCGCAGCTTGAAACGCGGCTCACTGCACATCGCCTGTGCACCGGCCATGGGCCTGTCCTTCATGCCGCGAGCCATCGCCGCGTTCATGGCCGAACATGATCAAGTGCAGGTATCGCTGATTGTGCATTCATCGCGCGAGATCGTTGATCTGGTGGTCGGTCAACGCTGTGATCTGGGCATCATCGTACTGCCCAACACCTACCCCAGCCCGCGCGCAGAAAAACTGCTGGCGACCCGCATGCTGTGCGCATTGCCGGCCAATCATCGTTTGCAGGACAACACCACGATCCGGCCTGAGGATCTGCAAGGCGAGGCGTTTATTTCCTATCCGCAATCCATCGGTTCACGCCAACACATCGATGCAATATTTGCCGCTCATGGGGTGGAGCGTGAACTGCGGCTGGAGACCCAGCTGTCGCTGCCCATGTGCGCCTTTGTCGAACAAGGCCTGGGCGTCGCGCTGGTCGACGCCATCAGCGCCGTTGAATACCGGGGCAGTGGCGTCGTGTTCAGAGCCTTCGAACCGGCGATCGAAATGGACTTCAGCATGCTGTTGCCGATTCAAGGACCGGCGTCGAAACTGCAAATCAGTTTTCTCGAACACATGCAGCAGTTCATCGCTCGGGAGGTGCCGGCGGAATATCGGTTCTAATGGATCACTTTTACATCCATCTGATCCGGTTTTTTTTTGAACATCTGAGCCTTCTTCGCCAACCTACAGTCTATAAAGTGCATTGCCGATGCTCTTTCAAATAATAAAAAGCAGCCAACTAGTTTTGGCGCTTGGGCGCACTGACGCGCCCAAGATTTAGACCATCCCCAGGATCAGCAAATAGAACCCTGTTTATCAGAAGAAAACGGGACAAATAACTATTCATTTGATTTGGAGATGGTCTCTGTGCGAAAGCTTGGTTTGGGTTTCCTGGTCACTGGCTTTTTGGGGCAACTATCAGTACTACTATGGACTTACCTACCTGCCGGCCCAACTTGTCAAAATAACGTCGATAATTCATACCTCCGGCAAGAAGTGACAAAAATCGAACAAGTACTTGATGACACCGCTCATAAAGTTGCGACGGAGCTCAGTACAACGCATTCCGACGAGCTTGCGTCCCTTGCGGAAAACGGATTCCACATACCCGATTCAATGGAGTCTGACGCCGTACAGTTTTTGGCCGACAAGCCAGATGAAACACACGCTCTTGCGCTGCCCTCATTACCCACGCAGGCATACAATTGGACAATTATCCTCAGCGGTCTGATTTCTTTTGCCGGCTTGCTCCTGGCGCTCTTCGCCCGCAAAAAAGCCTTTGATCCGCAATGGCACCTCTTTCGCACGGTGCCAGGCTCGCTCATCACGCTGGAACGCCCGTGTTTGACGTGCGGCGGCTTCATTTCCAACATCAAAAAAGCAGCTTCAAGCACTCCTTCATCCGGCCTTTGGGTGGTCGAAATTGCATTGAACACACCCGGCCGCCAACGCGCCCTGAAAGCCATTCAGCAAATGCAGTTGCCGGTAGCGCGTAAAGAAAACAACTTTGTCGTCATCGGTCCGTATAAACAAAAACAGGACGCGGCTCGAGTCGTGAAGCAGTTGAGCGAAAGTCATGGCGTTCGCGGATGGATGATGGCAGGAAATTGAAATAGTCCGATGTAACGCCGGGCCGACCTCGAACAACCCTCTACTAATTGCACGCCACACGAGAGCCTTCATGATCGCAAAAGAACTTAGAGCCGAACTCGCCCTGAAGAAATTCCTGGACGCCAACTTATGGCTCCAACTTGAACTCAGCGAGCTGAACTACAGCCTCGCTGAAAATTGCGGGCTGTCACCAGAAGAATATCGCTTGAAATTTTTGCAAGAACAATTTGAAGCAGAAGCGGACGCTCATGACTGCGACTGCTGGGACTTCATTCTGCAATGGGTAGCCGACACTAAGGAAGAACTTGAGTTGATGCGCGAAGAACGCATGAAAGAAATTTATGACTTTCTGGGCGATTAGCGAACTCTACAACTTTCGTAGTCTACACAAGCTGCCGGCTTTCAAGATGAAACACTGACTTTATCAACGGGAGGTTGCCCAATTCCCCCCGCCCTCCTTTCGGTTCAAACCTTCGCATAACAATCCACTACACGCCGATACTGGCTGGGCGAAGCGCCGATGTGCTGACGGAAAAACCGTGTGAAATGACCTTGCTCGGAGAACCCGAGGTTCTCCGACAACAGACCCAACGTTCCGCTGCGCTCACGCTCCAGCCAGGTAAACGCCCGGCGCATGCGCGCGTCGTTAAGCAGCAGGGTTGGCGTCATGCCGGTATCTTTCTTGAACAGCGCAAAGAAGTGCGCCCGCGACAGACCACAAGCCCGTGCGGCGTTGTCGATCGGGTTCGGATCATCGAGGTGCTCAAGCAACCAGGCGATACCACGGCGCACGCGCGCATCCCGGAACTCACCTGAGTTCGGCGCACCCAGTTGCGACAAATGCCGCCAGCTGGAAAAGTCCTCGATCAGTTCGATCAGGAAGTCGAACAGGATAAATTCCATGCGCTCTTTCGGCACGATCCCGCAGCCATGCGCTTCGGCGACCAGGATGTCGGCCAAGGTGCGATTACGACTCGACAGCTCGATGCATGACTGGGCAAAAAAGTCCGGCCGACCGCTGAGCGCCAGCGATTGCTGGGCAGTGGCCAGCCAGGAGGGCTCTATGTAGAGCGCCAGGATAAGGGTGGCACCGGCACCCGGCTGCGGATCGTAGAAATGCGGTTCCCAGGCGTTGACCAGCACTGCCGTGCGATCGCTGAGCGGAACTCGTCGTCCGTTGACGTTGAAGTAAGTGTCTTCGCCGGACACTTTGACCAGCACGTGGCATTCGGAATGGGTGTGGGTGACCAGCGAACGATCCATATTCAGCAAGGCGACCCGGCCAAACCTGCCGTGGAAAACCCGTTGGGCAATCGACATCAGATTCCTCCGCTCGCTTGAAGCGATATCGTTATCGGCCTCAATGAATATCATCGGGGCGTCTATCTATTTCTCAAGCCCGTCGATCGGTCCATGGTTCAGCAACACTTGGCTGGCCACTATCGCGCGCGAATGACCGAGCGTCTACCGCGACTTTCGCAGCCCCCACGTTCGTCGGAAAAACCGCCTTACAAGGCATGGCGCTCTTTGCCGTGATAAACGCGCAGGATATCGGCGACCACCGCCAGCGCGATTTCCGCCGGGGCCTTGCTGCCCAGATCGAGGCCGATGGGCATGTGTAAACGGGCGATCTGTTCATCCGTCAGACCACCGATGCGTTTGAGCCGCTCGGCGCGTTTGGCCGAGGTTGCCTGAGAGCCCATGGCGCCGATGTAAAACGCCGGGGTGTGAACCGCTTCCATCAGCGCCAGATCATCGATTCGCGGATCGTGAGTCAACGCCACCACCGCAGTCGCCGCGTGGCAACCTCCGGCGGCGATAAACATCGAGGGCAGCACACGCTGCATCTCCACGCCTTCAAGATGTAGATGCAGCGTCTCTTCCCGGGGGTCGCAGGCGATGACTTCGCAGCCGATGGCGCGGGCGAAACTGGCGCAGACTTCCGCGACCGGCGAGAGCCCAGCCAGAATCAGGCGTAACGCCGGACCCACGCTGATGCGCACCCTTTCGTCGTCGACTTGCACCCGCTCGCTGCCGTGTCCTGTGTCCGGGTCCAGGCGCAACGCACCGCTGCTCAGCTCGATATGACGCTGCAGACGTCGCTGGCCGAGTAATGCCGCTTGCAGACTCTCCAGGTGTGCGATCCATTCGAGACTGGCAGCGCGGTGCTCTACCAGCACGATCAGCACGCCACCACAGGGCAATCGTAGACGGTGGCGTTGCTCGACGCTGTCGCCATAACTGACGATTTGCGCCGGTTCGCGTAATTCACCGCGCGTCAGGCTTTCGAGAAACTCCTCCTCGACGCAGCCACCGGACAGCGAGCCGACGTGTTCGCCCGCGCCATTGGTCACCAACATCGCACCCGGCGCACGCGGCGCCGAGCCATAGGTGGAGAGCACCGTGCACAGCCACTGGGCCTGCCCGGCGCGAGCCCATTGCAGTGCCTGGTCGATCACCTGAACATCGAGATGACGCATGTTTTGCATACCTCAAGCAAAGCGTGGTGCTGCAGGCGGGGTTACGTTTACGGTAACCTGCGAGCAACCTTGTTCAATCGTTGATTCGACATGTCGCCACAACAATTTTTGCAACTCGGGCCACTGCGCCTGGAATATCGCCAACTGCCTGCGGCTGACCCATCGCGACCGACGCTGGTGTTGCTGCACGAAGGCCTCGGCAGCGCCGAACAGTGGAAAGACTTCCCCCAGCGCCTGGCCCAAATGAGCGGTTATGGCGTGGTCACTTACAGCCGTCAGGGTTATGGGCAATCGAGCCCGGTAACCCTGCCGCGTCCGCTGAACTACCTGAGCAGCGACGGCCCTCGCGAGCTGCGGCAATTGCTCGATGCCTTGCAACTGCCGCAGGTGGTTTTGCTCGGTCACAGTGACGGCGCCTCCATCGTCCTCGCCTATGCCGCCACCAACGACCCACGCGTGTTGGGCAGCATTGCCCTGGCGCCTCATGTGATTGTCGAGGCCGAGAGCCTCGATGGCATTCGCCATACCACTGAGGTTTGGCATCAGGGCCCATTGCGCGAACGCCTGGCACGCCACCATGGGACAAATGTCGATGGCGCTTTTCACGGTTGGAGCGACAGTTGGTTGCACCCGGACTTTTCCCTGGATGATCTCGAAGCGCAGCTGGCACATATCGAAAAGCCGCTGCTGGTCATTCAGGGTCGCGAAGACCACTACGCCACGCCTGAGCAACTGGCGGTCATCCAGCGACAGGTGCCGGGACCGTGCCGCTGTGTGTTGCTGGATGACTGCCGGCACTTTCCCCAAACCGAAGCGACTGAGCGGACCTTGCAGCTGATCGGCGAATTCCTGGAGCAACTCCCCACCGTTATTTGAAGTTGCCTTGGGTTTCTGGAATCACCACGCTGCCGATCAGGTAGATCACCGACAGAACGGCGGCGAAAATCGCCAGTACCATGGGGATCTGCGCCGGACTGCTGCTGACCAGCGACACAAAGGTCGGCATGGTGCCGCCGAGGGCGAAACCGATGTTCCAGGACAACCCGGTGCCGCTGGCGCGCAGCTCGGTGGCAAAGCGTTCGTTGAGGAAGATCAGAATCGGCGCGATGATCGCCCCGCCCATGAAGCCTATGCCCATGCAATACAGTGCAGTTCGGGTCAGCGAGCCCGGTTCGGCGACGCCAAGGAACATCATAGGCAGGCTCACCAGGTTGATCACACCCAGCAGCATGAAGGTCTTCTTGCGACCGATCAGGTCACTCAGGTAACCGAAGGCCAGTGCTCCGACAATGGTTGCCGTCGAGCCGTACATGAGCATCTGCGAAGTCTGCGTGTGAGGCACTTTGGCGACCACGTTGAGCAATGTCGGCAGATAACCGCAGGCCAGGTAATACGTGGCCCCGCCTCCGAAGGTAATCAGCAGATTGACCATCATCACGGCGCGGTACTCGCGACCAAACAGACGCTTGAGTGGCGACACCACCACTATTGCCGGCCCCTTGGTTTTGCGGGCTTGTTGCAGCTGCCGCCAGACCGGGCTTTCTTCCAGGTAACGAAACATCACCAGACCGAAAAACGTGCTGAGCAGGCCGCAGAAAAACATGAAGCGCCAGCCCCAGACGTCAAATTCTTCCCCGGTAAAGATCTCCGACAACACCAGGTAAGTGACTGACGCCAACAGCGCGCCCATGCCGGCGCCGGCACCACCGATCAACCCGGACATCAATCCGCGATAGCGCGGCGAGATGGATTCGGTGCCGATGGTGTGAGTGGAGGCGACGATGCCGCCAACGAAAATGCCCTGAATGACCCGTAATACCAGGAACAGTATCGGGGCCAATATGCCGACCTGGTGAATGGTCGGTAACGCGCCAAACAGTGCTGTGGAAATACCGACGCCGACCATCGACACCATCAGCGCACGCTTGCGACCGTGCTTATCGGCATACGCGCCGAAGATCGCCGAGCCCAGCGGACGCACCAGCAAGGCCACGGCGAACGACGCATAGACGGCAGCCAGCGACAGTGTCGGGGTGTCCGAGGGGAAGAACAGGCGGCCGATGATCGGCGCCACATAGAGCAGAATGAACAGGTCAAACAAATCCAGCGCCCAACCGAATGTCGAGGCAAATGCCGCGAGCAGGGCTTTGCCCGGTGGAATCTGTGGTGTATCGATAGCGGCGCTGGTGGGTGATGCAGTTATTGTTGTTGTCGTAGTCATGGTTGCCTCACACAAACGGTGAATCGAAACGTTCTGCAGCCCGGTGCGCGGGTTGCGAGTAATCAGCAGGTCAGCGGTGAAACCTTGATGTGCCCTTTTCAGTTGCATTGAAGGGGCGGCAGGCCCTGCTCCGTATGGGCGTACGCCGTTACCGACATACTCCCGGGCCTGCTCGCCGGTACGATTTACTCGCCGATAAACACGGCCGTACGCTTGCTGTGAAACGCTTCGACGCCTTCCTTGAAGTCCTTGGAACTACGCAGACGGCTGTAGCAGTGACCTTCCATCTCGATCGCGACGGTCAGCGGTGCATCTTCGTTGTCGTTGATCAGTTTTTTCGCCGTGCGCTGAGCCAGCGGCGAGAAACGACGCAGTTCATCGACCAATGCATCGACGGTGCTTTCCAGTTCGCTATCCGGCACGACTTCGGTGGCGATACCCCAGTCATAGGCCTGGTCGCCGGTGATGCGTTTGGCGCGCATCACCATGTGCTTGGTGCGGGTGATGCCAATGATTTTCTGCAAGCGTGCGGAGCCACCCGAGCCCGGGATCTGACCCAGGTTCTGCTCAGGCAAGGCGTAGCGAGTGGTCTGCGAAGCAATGCGGAAATCGCAGGCCAGGGACAATTCGAAACCGACGCCGAAGGTGTAACCACGGTTGGCAACGATCACCGGCTTTTCGCAACGTGCCGGTGCCGCGACATTCCAGGCCAGCTTCGAAACGTGCTCTGGCGAGGCTTCGAGAAAGCCCTTGATGTCGCCGCCGCTGGAGAAGTGTTCACCCACCGAGCGCAGCACGATGACGCGCACGCCTTTGTGTGCATCGAGGGCTTCGAAGACCAGGCGCAGTTCATCACGCTGCCCCATGGAAATGACGTTCAACGGCGCTCGATTGAGGATGATGTCCGCGCGCTCGCGGGACACATCGACTTCAACCTGGAAGCCATCGAACTGAGTGTCGAGAAATTGCTGGATCGCTTGCTGTTGCATGAGAGTGTCCTCTGGATGATTAGCTGATGGCCTTCAAGGCCTGTTCCTGAAATTGGGCCAGCAGCACGCGCCGCAGCACCTTGCCCACTGGAGATTTGGGAATCTGATCGACGAACTGGTAACGCCGTGGTCGCTTGAATTTGGCCAGTCCCGAAGCGATGCAATGGGCATCGAGGTCGCCTTCCGAAACGTCGGCGCGCAGCTTGATAAACGCGGCAATGATCTTGCCCCACTGCTCGTCCGGCAGACCGACCACCACCACTTCTTCCACTGCCGGGTGCAGAGAGAGCATGTTTTCTATTTCTGCCGGGCTGACGTTTTCGCCGCCGGTGATGATCAAGTCATCGACACGCCCCGTGACGAACAGATCGCCCTCCAGATCGAAGTAGCCGATGTCACCGGTGAAATACCATCCGTCACGCAACGCCTTGGCGGTCGCTTCGGGGCGGTTCAGGTAGCCTTCGAACGCCTCGTCACTCGCCAGGTCGGCGATGATCTGGCCCTCCTCCAACGGGTTGACCTGCACGTCCGCCGATTCAGCATCGATCGGCACCACGCGCACGCGCTGGTTCATTGCGCTGCGCCCTGACGAACCGGGTTTGCGGCTGGCTTGCTGGTCGATGGTGAAGGTGTAAATCTCCGAGCTGCCGTAATGATTGACGAACAATTGAGGCTGAAACGCCTGTTCGACGCGACGCATCAAACCGTCGCTCATCGGCGCACCGGCAAAGCCGATTTTCTCCACACTGGCGACTCGCTCGCGGGCAAAGGCCGGGTGTTCGATGAGCATGTGGTAGAGCGTCGGCACCAGGTACAGGTTGCTGACCTTTTCCCGCTCGATGGCCTGCAGCGTGGCTTCCACGTCGAACTTCGGCACACAGACGAAATGCCCGTCGATCAACGCCATGGACAGCAAAGAACGCACGCCCATGGTGTGGTAAAGCGGCATGACACCCAGCGTGCACTCGCCCTGGCGATAAAGGTTTTGCGCTACGTGGGCAACCGCCGCCGCGCGTTCGCTACGGTGCCGACGGGGCACGCCCTTGGGCTTGCTGGTGGTTCCTGAGGTGTACAGCAGCAGTGAAAAGTCTTCGGCGTCGGCCTGCAAAATGATGCCGGAGGGGGTCTGCGAACACAGTTCCTCGAAACTCAGGTCGGTGTTGGCGGCACGCAGACCGGCGGCGATCCGTGGCAGCCTTGCGGCAGCGCTGCAACCGGCCACTGCGGTTACGGTAGCGTCGTCGTAAGCCACTGCACGGATTTGCGCATCTTCGATGCAGTAACCCAGCTCATCGGCAGTCGAACGCCAGTTCAACGGAGTCATGATGACGCCCGCAAATTGACAGGCCCAATGCAGGGTCGCCATCTGCCAGCGGTTTTGCATGGCTACCAGCAGTCGGTCACCGCGTTGCAGCCCGAGGCATTGCAAACCCCAAGCGGCGCTCTGGATATCGACGAACCATTCTTCATAGGTTTTCTTCAACGCACCGTCACTGACCGCCACGGCGTGCGGTCGGCGTTCAACGGCTGCGAGGAAGCTGCGTCCGAGATCGAACATTTTTGTTATACCCCTTTGTTCGTTTGGCGCTGGGCAGCGACTTCGAGCACGGCCTGGACGATGCCGGTGTAGCCCGTGCAGCGACATAGATGCCCCGAAAGCATGTCGCGTACCTGGGTCTCGTCCGGGTTGGGTACCCGTTCCAGGAAATCCACGCAGGACATGAGAATGCCCGCAGTGCAAAAGCCGCACTGCAAGGCGTGATGACGGCGAAAGGCTTGTTGCAGGTCGCTCAGGGTGTCGTCGTCGGCCAGGGACTCGACGGTCTCGATACGCCGCTCGTGCCCCTGTACCGCGAGCATCAGGCAAGAACGCATGGCGACCCCGTCCACCAGCACCGTGCAGGCACCGCAGACACCGTGTTCGCATCCGACATGGACACCGGTGGCACCGAGGTCGTGGCGCAGGAAGTCGCAGAGTTGGGTCCGCGGTTCAGCCAGCGCCTCGCGGGAGCGGCCATTGAGTTCCAGGCGAATCGGAAAGGTTTGGTCGGCAGTTACACGCATGTTCAGACTCCTTCGATCAGCTGGTGACCCAGCTCGCGAATCAGTTGGCGGCGATAGGCAGCGCTGGCGTGCACATCGTCTTGTGCATCGAGCGACCAGGCGGTTTGATTGAGCGCGTCCGGCAGCGCCGCACCACGAGGCAGGCTGCGACGTTGCGGACGGTCGGCGACCCCGCCGATGCCGAGTTCGACCTGATCCGCGCCGATGGCTGCGGCCAGGGAGACAATTGCAAAGTCGCCGTGGCGCATGGCGATTTCGCGAAAGCGATAAGTGATGCCTTCGCGCTTGAGCGGAAAACGCACCTCGACGACCAGTTCATCCGCACGCTTGTCGGTGGTGAGGATGCCTTGGAAGAAGTCGACAGCCTTGACGATGCGCTTGCCCTTTTTCGACTCGAGAACGATCTCGCCGCCGAGCGTCACCAGGCACAGCGGCAACTCGGCGCTCGGGTCGGCATGAGCCACCGAACCGCAGACTGTGCCGCGATTACGCGTCTGGAAGTGACCGATCCAGGGCATCGCGAGGGCCAATAAAGGCACCTCGTCCATCAGGGTTGAACGCTCCAGCAACTGCGCCTGCCGTACCCCGGCACCGACCGCCAGGCAATCCTTGCGCAGTTCGATATAGGCCAGGTCAGCCACATGATTGATATCGATCAGCAACTTGGGTTGGGCCAGGCGCATGTTCAGCACCGCCATCAGCGATTGGCCACCGGCAATGATGCGAGCCTCTTGGCCGTACTCGGCGAGCAGCTCAACCACCTGACGACGGGTGTCAGCCCGAACGTAATCGAAAGCGGCCGGTTTCATTGCGCACCTCCCTTGCCAAACAGCGCGCCAAGCGAGGCACGCAGGCGCGCCCACCAGCCGGTGGAGATGGCCTGGCCACTGACCCGTTGCGACAGCCGAGTAAAGATTTGTCCGATGATCACTTTCGAGGCCCCTTGCAACATACGGCCGCCGACCGCGGCAACTTTGCCGCTGACCGCCACCTGGTATTGGTATTCCAGGCGTGTGTGGCCATTTTCCAGTTCGACGAAACGCACCTTGGCCTGGCCCTGGGCCGAGCCCATGGAGCTGCTGCCGGATCCGGACAGACGCAACGAATGCGGCGGGTCGAGATCACTCAGGGCGACCTTGGCCTCGAAGCGCGCACGGATCATGCCGACGCCGACGGTGACGTCTGCGCGGTAACGGTTTTCGCCTTCAAGCACGAGGTCGTGGCAACCGGGAATGATCGCCGCCAGCGTCTGCGGGTCAAGCAAGGTATCGAAGACCTGTTGCGGCGGCGCAGGAATCACCACCGAATCGTTGGCCCGCAGTGCCGGTCCACCGGCTGCTGCCGCGTCCAGGCTTTCATCGAGCTCCATGCCGGCCGGCCGTGGCGGCTCGTCGATGCCGATCAGCGTGCGTACTTTCGATGGCGTCAGTGGCAAACGGATGTCCGAGCGACCGAGGGCGTCAGCCACCGCGTTGGCGACGCACACCGGCGTGCTCATGTTGTTGCCCTCGCCCACACCCTTGGCGCCCAGTGGGGTGAATGGCGATGGCGTTTCCATATGCAAGATCAACGGCTCGATCACTTCCGGTGCGGTCGGCACCAGATAGTCGGCGAAGGTCCCGGAGAGGAAGCTGCCGTCCTCGCCATAGGCGAATTCTTCCATCAGCGCCGCGCCGAGGCCTTGGGTGAAGCCTCCCCGAATCTGGCCATCGACCAGTGCCGGGTTGAGCAGGCGGCCGGCGTCATGGCAGGTGACATAACGATCGATGTGGATCTCGCCGGTCATGCGGTCGATTTCCAGACCACAGATGTCGAAGACAAAGCCGTAGCACAGCGAGCTATTGACCTGATCTTGATCGTCCGGTGCGACCAATTGCGGCGGGCTCCAGAAAGCGGTTTCGCGCAAACCGCCGCTTTCACCTTCCGGCAGCAGGCCCGGCGACCAGTGGGTCGCACCGGCAATCCGATGGAATGGCGCTACCGCCCCGCCATTGACCACAAAAATCTTGCCGCCGGCGAAACGAATATCTTCGGGACTGGCCTGCAACTGCTCGGCGGCAATCGCGGCGAGGCGATCACGGATCTTCAGCGCGGCCTTGTAGACGGCACCGGCCACCGCACCGGCGAAGCGGCTGGAATAATTGCCCGAGGCAATCGACCAAGCGTCCTTCTGGGTGTCCAGTTCGACGTTGACCACGATGGATTCCAGCGCAATCCCAAGCACTTCGGCGACGACCTGAGCGACGGTGGTTTGATGGCCCTGCCCTTGCGGTGCCGAGGACACGTGCACACTGACGTCACCCAACGGGCCGACGTTGATGGTTGCGGTTGCGACAGCGCCGTTTTTCGGACCGGCCTTGCGCCGCTCTTCGGGTGTCATCGCGGTGGTGATGTAACCCATGTTGGAAATCGAGGGTTCGATGACGGCGGCATAACCGATGCCATAGATTCGGCCTTCGGCACGCGCCTGATCACGACGCTTGAGCAACTCGTCGAGACCGCCATCAGCGACTGCCAGGGCAATGCCTGCCTGGTAATTGCCGGAGTCGAGCAACGCACCGGCGGCCGCGCGATAAGGGAAGGCATCGGCCGGCACCAGGTTGCGGCGGATCACCTCCAACGGATCAAGATTCAACTGCACGGCGATGTGTTGCAGCAGCCGTTCAAGGGCGAAATACACCTGCGGGCCACCAAAACCACGGTTCAGGCCGGAAGGGGTTTTGTTGGTCAGCACCACCCGGTTGCGCACTTGCAAATTGCGGATCGCGTAGGCCCCCGTCAGGTTGCCGTGCATGCGGTAGAACGTCGCCGGTTCGGGCGCTCTCAGGTAGGCACCACAGTCGTCGATCTGGTCATAACGCAACGCGGTGATACGGCCATCGGCTTCTACCGCCGCTTCAATCTCGGTCACCCGATTGGTCGCAGAAGAAGCCCCTTGAAGATGTTCCAGACGGTCCTCGACCCACTTCACCGGTGCGCCGACCTTGCGTGACGCCAGGCCCATCATCACCACGTAAGGGAACACGCCTTGCTTGATGCCAAAGCTGCCGCCGGAATCTTTCGGCGTGCGCAAACGCAAGCGGTTACCCGGCACATCCAGTGCCCGGGCCATGACCGTGTGCAACGCGTAGGGTCCCTGGAAGTTGGCCAGCACGTCATAAATGCCGGTCGCGCGCTCGTACTGAGCCAGCACCACATAGCATTCGATGGGTGTGCAGGAACTGCGCGGGAACTTCACTTTGAGCGACACCTTGTGCGGCGCCTGCTCGAACGCCTGCTCCGGCTCGCCGTAACGAAAGTGCCGTTCGTTGACCACGTTGCTGCCGACTGCTTCGTGCAGGATCGGCGCCTGTTCGGCGGTGGCCAGTTCGGGGTCGATGATCGGAGGCAGCGTCTCGTATTCGACGCGCACACCTTCGATGGCGTCCTCGGCCAGATAGCGGCTCTCGGCGATCACCACAGCCACCGGCTCTCCGACATAACGCACCTTGTCGACGGCGACGCACCAGTGCTCCATCGGCTGACGTACACCTACCGGGAAAGGCAGCGCCCAGCGTTTGACGTCTTCGCCGACCAGCACGCCGTGCACGCCTTTCATCAGCAGCGCCTTGGAGAAGTCCACCGAGGTGATCCGCGCATGAGCGTGGGGTGAACGGATGATCGCCGCATGCAGCGTGCCCGGAGGGATCGCAGCGTCATCGGCGTAGCAGCCGAGGCCACGCAACAATGCGGCGTCCTCGACACGGGTCTGACGGGCGCCGATATGGCCGGTCTGGCTTTCGGTAGCAGGTTCTAAACTAGTCATTTTTTCGCGGCTCTTGTTGTATTGCGGCGCGATAGCGTTAGAGCCGAGTGTGTGAGAAAGGCGCGGGGAGCGCCTTGCCTGGGGAGATGGAGTTCTGCGCGGGAGTCTGAAAATTTGCCTTTGCGTCTGATTTTTCAGGTCTGGGCCCCGGCAGAACCGCCGGTCAGTGATGGGATGCGGGTTGGCTCAGGAAAGCTTCGATTTCTGCATGGGGCATCGGTTTGGCAAAGTAATACCCCTGAAAAATATCGCAGTGACTGCTCTTCAGGAAATTCACCTGGGACGCCGTTTCCACGCCTTCGGCGACCACCGTCAGGCTGAGGTGATGGGCCATTGAAATAATGCCTTGAGTGATCGCTGCATCGTGATTGCCAGCGACGATTTCCTGGATGAACGAGCGGTCAATCTTGATCTTGTCGATGGGCAAACGCTTGAGGTAGCTGAGGCTGGAAAAACCGGTACCGAAATCATCAAGCGCAATGCGCACCCCCAACGCCTTGAGCCGGTGCAAGGTTTCAATCGCCTGTTCAGCGTTGTTCAACATCAGCGACTCGGTGATCTCCAGCTCTAACTGCTCACCACGCAGACCGTGTTTCTCCAGGGCGGCCTGGACGCACTGGACGAAATTGCCACGCTGAAAATGCATCGGCGAAATATTCACGGCCATCGAGATGCCGGTGATGCCTTGATCACCTAGCTGACGCAGCTGCGCGCAGGCCGTATCGAGTACCCAAAGGCTCAACGGAATGATCTGACCACTGTCCTCTGCCACCGGTACAAACACCGCTGGCGAGATAAATCCTTTTTCCGGATGCTCCCAGCGCAGTAACGCTTCGATCCCGACCACCCGTAACGTACGCGCGTCTATCTGCGGTTGATAATGCAACTTGAGCGACTGGGTTTCGATGGCCTTCTGCAGATCATTGCGCAGGCTCGCGTGCTCGCAAACACGCTGATTGAGATCGCTGGTGTACCACTGAAAGTTGTTGCGCCCTTGCTGCTTGGCTTTGTACATGGCCATGTCAGCCTGCTGGATCAGCTGCATCGGTTGCTCAATGTCACCATCGCTCAGGGTGATGCCGATACTTGCACTCACGTGCAGGTCAATGCCCTGGATGCAGTAGGGTTTGGCAATGCTGGCCATCAAGCGTTCGGCCACCGGAACAACGTCCTCATCACGAAGCAGGTCCGGCAGCAGAACGATAAATTCGTCACCGCCCATGCGCACGATGGTATCGCCGGGACGAACCTGCTGGGTCATACGCTGCGCGACTTCAATCAGCACCTGATCGCCGAAGTAGTGTCCGATCGAATCGTTGATGGATTTGAATCCATCCAGATCAATGCAAATCACCGCCAGGCGACGCTTTCGCCGACGAGTGATGTGACAATCCAGCATAAGCCGGTCTTCAAGAGAGACACGGTTAAGCAAACCAGTCAGACGATCATGGCTGGCGTTGAAGCTCAATTGGCGCTCGTAATGCTTCTGCTCGCTGATGTCCCGGGCAATGCCAAATACCCCGACGATCTCTCCGTTGACCATGATCGGCAGGTTGGAGATGTCCATGGTCAGCAGTTTTTCACTCTCGTCGAAAACCCGTGCCTCGAAGCGCTGAGGCGCCCCGGCGCGTGCTGCGGAAAAATGCTGACTGACCCGTTGCAGGTCCTCTTCGAGCACCAGATGAGAAAAGTGATGACCAATGAAATCGGCAGCGGTATGAGGTTTTAGCTTCAGGCCTGCCGGATTCACACTCTGGATGTTGCCCGCCAGATCGAGGGCGAACACCGGGTTGGGGTTGTAAGTGAACAATGAACGAAATTGTTGTTCGCTTTTCTCCAGACGTTGGCCGTCACGCTCATGGCGGATCGCAATGACTGCCAGCTGGGCTGCGCAGGCCAGCCGTTGAATCTGCGTCTCGTCCGGCGCATGCGCGCGGCTCTGGTACAGGGCAAATGTACCCAGCACGTTTCCTTGATGGGAGAGCAAAGGCACCGACCAGCAGGAACGCAGGTTATGCCCCAGCGCCAGATCGCGAAAACGTTCCCAGTTGGGGTCCCGGGCGATGTCTTCGGTGACCACCAGCTCGCGCCGGAACGCCGCGGTGCCACACGTTCCTTCGTGTGGACCAATGACCATTCCATGAATCGCCTCGCTGTATTCGACCGGCAGACTGGGCGCCGCGCCGCTCAGCAAGCGTTTGCCCTCGGCATCAGTGAGCAGGATCGAGCAGAAGGTTTCCGGGGTTTGATCGTCAAGCATCAGGCAGATGGCGCTGAGTATTTCGCCTAGATGATGATCGGTCGCGATCATACCGAGAATGTCACGTTGAGACTCGGGGAGCGTCTTGCTGTGAAAGCCCGTGTGACGAGTATTCATGGTGGTTCCTGAAGACTCTCAAGGTCGTCCGGTCTTCAGAGAGCCTGGAATAGTGGGAGGCCGATCACTGTCCACTAGTGCGTCGGTCGCGCACTGTATAGAGCACCGACCAGCGAAAAAAAGGCTCAGATCCAATATAAAAAACCGTATCAGATTGCCTGCGTTTGGCTCATATTGCGGCCGCACGCAGGCTTTCGGGAAACGACAGATCAGTTGCACCCGGCGCGCAAACTCAAGTGCGTCGGGTTGCGTTGAATGGCAAGGAAATCAGGCGTCCTGCAGAATCAGATCGGCGCCCTTCTCCGCCACCATCAATACCGCGGCGTGGGTATTGCCGCTGGTCACGTTGGGGAAAATCGACGCATCAACAATGCGTAAACCGTCGAGGCCGTGGACTTTGAGCCGTTTATCGACCACCGATTTCTGTTCATCCGCACCCATCGCACACGAACCGCACAGGTGATAGATCGAACCGCTGTTCTCGCGAAAGTACTGCAACATCTGCTCATCGCTTTCGACTGCTGGCCCCGGCAGCACTTCGGCGACGGTGATGCTCTTGAGTGCTGGTGCCTGCATGATTTTTCGCATCAGCCGACTGCCCTGGATGACCTCGTCGATGTCCTTTTGTGTGCTCAGGTAATTGGGGTCGATCAGTGCCGCGTCCCGAGGGTTCTTTGACTTGATCTCGATATGCCCGCGGCTGGTCGGCCGGCACGGATTGAAGCACAGCAGGAAGCCCGAATAAGGCTCGGGTTTAAGGCTGGCCTTGTTGTTTTTCGGGATCTGGTACGACAACGGGTTGAAATACAACTGCAGGTTCGGATTGGCCAGCGCGTCATTCCCCCGGAAGAACCCACCCGCCTGGTTGACGCTCATGGCCAAGGCGCCCTTGCGGGTCAGCAGGTATTTGAGGCCGAGTTTGAACTGACCGAACAGCGAGCTGAGCTGATCGTTAAGGGTCGGGATGTTGGCCTTGTAGTAGTAGCTGGCGCACAGGTGGTCCTGAAGGTTCTGTCCCACCGCTGGCAGGTGTTTGACCAGCGGAATCTGATGTTTGGCCAGCAGTGCCTGATCCGCCACACCGGACAATTGCAGAATCTTCGGCGTGTCCACGGCACCGGCGCAGAGGATCACTTCCTTGCGCGCGGTGAACGTGCGGACCAGGCCGTGCTGTGTGACGCAAATGCCGGTCGCACGCTCGTTATCGAACAACACCCGATCCACCAGGGCGTAATGCTCGACCGTCAGGTTCGGCCGACTCAGAGCCGGGTGCAAATGCGCGAAGCTGCTGGAGCAGCGTTGACCGTCCTTGGTGTTGACGTCGTAGATGCCCGAGCCTTCGAATTTCGGTCCGTTGAAGTCATCACTGTGGGGGTAACCCAGTTCGTCGCAACCCTTGAGGAACACATCACAGATCGGATGAGTATGGCCCTTCATCGGCGTGATGCTGATCGGGCCGCTGCCGCCGTGGTACTCACTTTCACCCAGAGGATGATTCTCCAGTTTGCGAAAGTATGGCAGCACGTCCTTGAAGCCCCAGCCGTCGTTACCGTTGGCAGCCCAATCGTCAAAGTCATGGGCCTGGCCACGGACGTAGACCATCGCGTTGATCGAACCCGACCCGCCTTGTACCTTGCCACGGGGGGCATAGATTTCACGGTTGTTCAGTTGTTTTTGCGGCTGGCTGTAGTACATCCAGTTGAACGTCGGGTTGTAATACATTTTGGCGAAGCCGACCGGGATCTTGAACCACAGGGAACTGTCCTTGCCGCCCGCCTCCAGCAGCAGCACCGTGTGTTTCCCGGAGGCCGAGAGCCGGTTGGCGAGGATGCAGCCTGCGGCGCCTGCGCCAGCGATGATGTAGTCGTATGTCATGCACGGTTACCGCGTAAGTCGTTGGTACAGAACCCGCCCGTTACCGGGCGGGAAATCCCGTCAGCCTCTGGCCGGCGATGTGTCTTTGACGTCCGCCGGGGTCGACGCCATTTGCAGGTGCAAGCGCTCACCAGTGTACGGCGAATGCTTGCGCACCACGTCCATGTTCAGCTCCACCCCCAGGCCCGGCTCGGTGGACGGGATGATGTAGCCGTCCTCCCATTGCAGCGGTTTGGTCAGCACTTCGGCGTGGAAACCGCCCCAAGTCATGATGCTTTCCTGTATCAGGAAGTTCGGCGTACAGGTCGCTAGTTGGAAGCTCGCCGCCGCGCCAATCGGCCCGTTGTAGAGGTGCGGCGCGATCTGCGCGTAATAGGCTTCGGCCATACTGGCGATCTTTTTAGCTTCCAGCAGACCGCCACATCGAGCGACATTCATCTGCAGAATCGATGCGCCGCCCGCCTGCAGCAGCTTGAAGAATTCATACTTGGTGGTCAGCCGCTCGCCGGTGGCTATCGGGATGCTGGTCTTGGCCGCGACTTGCGCCATGGCCTCCTCCTGACCTGGCGGCACCGGCTCTTCGAACCACAGCGGGTCGTACTTTTCCAGGCGTTTGGCCAGTCGGATCGCCGAGGACGGAACCATTTGCCCGTGAGTGCCGAACAACAGGTCGCACTTGTCGCCCACCGCTTCGCGGATCTTTCGGCAGAACGTTTCGCAGCGTTCCAGTACTTCCAGCGAGATCTGATGTCCGGAGTACGCGGTGTACGGGCCGGCCGGGTCGAACTTCACGGCTGTGAAGCCCTTGTTCATGTTCTCGATGGCACATTCGGCGGCCAGGTCCGGGTCGTCGTAGTCGTATTCGCCCTTGCTGTTGACTGGATACAGGTAGGTGTAGGAGCGCAGGCGTTCGTTGACCTTGCCGCCCAACAGTTCATACACCGGTTTGTTCGCCGCTTTGCCGATGATGTCCCAGCAGGCCATCTCCAGGCCGCTGACCACGCCCATCATGGTCAGGTCCGGGCGCTGGGTGAAACCGCTCGAATAGGCCTGACGGAAAAAACGCTCGATGTGGTGCGGATCGTGGTTGAGCAGATAGCGTTCGAATACGTCTTCGATGATCGGCAGCATGGCTTTGGGGCCGAAGGTCGCGGCGTAGATTTCGCCCACGCCTTCAATACCGCAATCGGTCTTGAGCTTGACGAACAGCCAGTACATGCCCCCGATGTGCGGTGGCGGAACGGCGACGATATGGGTTTCAAGGGCGACGATTTTCATCTCAGGCACCTGCCTTGATCAAAGATTTACGGTTGATTCGAGCGCGCAAGGTCAGGGCCGCCAGGGTCCCGAGCAGGCCGACGGAAGCGATGTAGCCGAAATACAGCTTGTAACCAACAGCACCGGGGAAATGTTCGGTGAGGTAGCCGTTGATCAACGGAATAAAGGCGTCCGGCAGGTAACCGACCACCGAGACGATGCCGATGGCCAGGCCGGTGATGCGCAATGGAATGTTGCAGGTGTCGAGGATCGCCCAGTACAGCCCGCGAATGGCATAGGTCATCAAGCCGATGAAGATCACCGTGCCGACCAACAGGCCCATGTTGTTGAGCGCCGGGAACACGATCAGGCCGACCATCGCCAGGGTCGCGAGGAACAGCGCCACGATCAGCACCGAGATGTTCGAGAACTTGTCACCGAGCCAGCCACCGCCGATGCCGCCAATCGGGCGCATCCACAATTTGATGGTGGTGATAGTGCCGGCCATGACCGCAGTCATGCCGCCGCCCTGCAGGTAATCGGAGAAACTGTAGGTGGCCCAGAAAATGTGATAACCGCAGAACACGATGGCCGTCACCAGCCACAGTTCGGGAATTTTCACCAATGTGGCCAGGTCACTGAGCAGGTTGAACTTGCCCTTCTCCACCGCCGCGGTTTCTTCCATCGACTTCGGGTCCTTGATCAGCACCAGCACACAACCGATGGCGATACAGGTGAAGGCATACAGATAGACCACGTGCTTGAAGCCTTCGGCGGCCGACTCGCCACGGGTTTCGGTGGCAAAAGCAAACAGCCCCAGGGCGACGGTTGCCAGCAAGGCTTCCACCAGGCCGCGACCACCGTCGAGGATGCCGAAAAACCTTCCCTGTTCAGTGTGATGGGCAATCATCTTCACCCGCTTGAGCACCGAGGCCCAGAACGTCAGGCCGGTGGTCAGGCCCCAGCAACCAAAGATGATCATCAGACCCGTCATCGATGGCGCAGTGGAGTACCAAAGGCCCAGGGCTCCGGTGGCGACCAACGAAAAGAAAATCAGAAAACGCGGGGCAATGCGGTCCGCCAGCCACCCGCTAGGCAAGTAGCTGAGCAGGAAAATCGTGCCCAGCATCGAGTACAGATAACCCAGCTCGCTGTGGTTGATCTGGAACACTTCGAGCATGGTGGTCTGGTAGACCTGACGCAGGTAGAGGATCGGGTAGATCGCACCGGCGGCCAGCACCAATAGCATCAACTGGAAATAGCGACTTCCCTTGTCACTGTGGCTTTTTGAACCCGCGTTCGAACCCTGAACAGCGGCAACAGTGGTTGCAGGCTTGGACATCTGTGAGACCTCGGGCAGCCCTGTGGTCGGGGCGCCCCAATTAATTGTTTTTATGGGTGCGGCGTGAGGCGTGTTGCAGATAGATCAGTACTTCATCACCACGAGTCGGGTCTGGGTGAATTCGAGCATGCCGTGCTTGCCGTCATCGCCGCCCAGACCGGAACGTTTCCAGCCGGCGTGGAAGCCCTGGTAAGGGTCGGCCGGGGTGCGATTGACGTACAACTCGCCGGCCTCGATGGCGTTGGCGACTTTCATGGTGGTGCGGTAGTCCTCGGTGTACAGCACCGACGACAGGCCGAACTGGTGATCGTTGGCCATGGCCAGCGCTTCGTCGATGTCGTGGTACTTGAGCACCGGCAGCACAGGGCCGAAGATTTCTTCCTGGATGATCTCCATGTCCTGGCGGCAGTTGCTCAGTAGCGTCGGCGGATAGAAATGACCCTTTCCTTGAGGGATAAAACCACCTGTTTCCAATACAGCACCGTCCGCGATGGCACGCTCGACCATGGCGTGGATGTTCTGTTGCGAACTGGCGTTGACCAGCGGGCCCATCAGGCTTTCGTCGCTGGAGCGGTCGCCGAACTTCACCGCGCTGATTTTGGCTTTAAGCAGTGCGAGGAATTGTTCGTAGACACTTTCCTGGACGTAGACCCGTTCGACCGCCGTGCACAACTGGCCGCAGTGGGTGGTCTTGGAGGCGATGATCGCGGTCGCGGCAGCTTCAAGATCGGCGTCGGCCTCGATGATCGCAGGGGTCTTGCCACCCAGTTCCAGCGATGGCTTGGCGATGTTGGCTTTGCAGTAATCGAGCACAATGCGCCCGGCGTTGACGCTGCCGGTCAGGGTGATCAAGCCGACAGCCTTGTGGGTGCAAACCGCTGCGGCGGTGGCGTGATCCATGGTCAGGATGTTCACCACCCCCGCCGGCAAACCGGATTGCTGCACGGCCTTGGCGATTTCGAATGCCGAAGTCGGCGTGTTGTTGCTTGGGCGCACGACCACAGTATTGCCGGCAATCAGCGCCGGGGCGATTTTGCGCAGCAAGGTGTAGACCGGGTAGTTGAACGGAATCAGGCAGGCGACCACGCCGATTGGCTCGCGATGCAGAAACAGATTTTCGTTCGGGGAGTCGCTGGGAATGATCTCGCCTTCGATTCGGCGTGCCCACTCGGCGTGGTATCGGGTGATCTGCGCGGCGTAACGGGCTTCGTTGCTGGCGTCGCTGACGCTCTTGCCGGATTCGGCGGCCAGGGCTTTACCGATATTTTCGGCGCAAGCCTCAAGGGCATCGGCAAACGAGCGCAGGTGTTCGGCGCGTTCGATGCTGGTGAGTTTGCCCCAGACTTTCTGGGCGGCGGCGGCAGCGTCTACGGCAGCGGTGGCTTCGGCCGTCGTGGCAGCCGAGACCTGGCCGACCAGTGCTTCAGTCGCCGGGTTATAGACTGCAATCAGCGCGTCGCTGGCAGGCTCAATGAAGTGACCGTTAACAAAATTTCGCTCGAGTCGCATGTGAATCGCCCATCGTTGTTTTTATCCAGTTCCCGCAGTCTTGGCATCCTGAGCGGGTTGAACAAACGATTTATTGAGCGGGGAAACATTCAAAAAATGCACATTACCCTTAAAAACACCGAGACCCCATGTGGGAGCGGGCTTGCTCGCGAAAGCGGTGGGTCAGTCAGCATTGATGCTGCCTGACATTACGCCTTCGCGAGCAAGCCCGCTCCCACAGGGGTTTTGGGGTGTTCAGTTGGCGGCAGTCGAGGGTTCGAGCTGCCTTTGCGCCAACCAGATTTCTTCCTGCAACCACTGACTGAACACCTGCAATTGCGGCATCTGCGTCTGTTCCGGCCGGGTCACCAACCAATACGATTGATGCCCTTCCACATGCACGTTCAGCACTTGGGTCAGTTGCCCGCTGGCCAGTTCCGAGGCGACCATATGCCAGTCGGCAATGGTGATCCCCAAGCCATCGATGGCCGCGCGGATGGCCAGGTCCAGCAGATCGAATTCATAACCACCCTGGGTGTCGACACCGTTGATTCGCGCGGCGTCCAGCCAATGCTTCCAAGTCAGGTAGCGCTGGTCCTCCCGGGCCAGTACATGCAACAGCGTCAAGCGATTGAGGTCGATGCCCCGCTCGCTCCACTCCCGCGCATACAAGGACGGCGCACACACCGCGATGTGCCGTTCCTGGATCAGCAGCGAGCTGTTTAGACCGTCCCATTCGCCGTCGCCAAAACGGATCGCGCAATCCAGCGTACTGGTTTCCGCCAGGCTATCCTGCAAGCGCGTGGTGATGCTCAGTTCCAGTTCCGGGTGCTTCTCGCGCAGCCGCCCCAGACGCGGCATCAGCCAGCGATTGGTGAAGGTTGGCGGCGCGTTGATGTGCAGGCGATTGGAATGGGTTTTCTGCTGAATGCTGCGCACCGTCAGCTCGATCTTGTCGAAAGACTGGTGCAGCGCTCGCAACAGAATTCGCCCGGCGCTGGTCAATTCAAGGTGGTGATGACGCCGTTCCAGCAGGTTCTCGCCAAGCTGTTCTTCAAGCTGACGCACCTGCCGGCTGACCGCACTCTGGGTGACATTGAGCAACTCGGCAGCCCGGGTAAAGCTGCCGGTGCTGCCGGCCACTTCGAAGGCTTTGAGCGCATTGAGCGCTGGCATTTTGCGTTTCATGGAGGTTACTCGCGCAAGGCTGACGAGCGCCAAGCATCCCACGACTTGTAGGAAATTTCCTGAGTAACATGCATTTTTGTGTTGTGTAGGGCGATTCCCGCTTTACGCATTGCCCTGTGTGGGAGCGGGCTTGCTCGCGAAAGCGGTGGGTCAGTTAAATCTATGTTGACTGATGCGCCGCCATCGCGAGCAAGCTCGCTCCCACATTCGAGCTTCATTGACCCATGAATCGTCGTTTTTGATCTGGAAGTCGTCGCGAACGAATAAATAGCATGAGTATTTCGCAGCCCGATCATGACAATTAAGCACTGGCTGTTTTCTTGATACAAACGTTAGTCTGACTTTAATTAAATACATTAATACGTCAACGCACTTACATGGGGCGAACACTACAACTTCGCCCCACTCTGTTGCAATTAACCTAGTCGAGCCGGACACATGTCAACAACTACAAGTTCACCCACCAGAAGTATTGGAGTGTTGGCGTTCATCTTCACCGCGTGTAACGCCACCACCCATGGCTTCAGTATTTTCTTGTATTCGGCTTTATTACCCGAGATCCGTCAGGTGTTCGAACTGAGCTACAGCCAGGCCGCGTTCATCGCTGCGCTGCTGCAACTGTTCTATATGGGTGCGTCGATTGTCAGCGGCATTGCGGCGGCCTGGATCAGCCCGCGCAACATGGTGCGCCTGACAATTGCCTTGAGCCCGGCGCTGTTGGCGCTAGCGGTCGCCACGCCGTGGGTGCTGCCGTTTGCGCTGTGCCTGGCGCTGGTTTCGGCCTGTGCGGTGTCGAACTGGAACGCTATTGCGGCCCTGGCCAGTGAGGTAATCCCGCCCTCTCACCGCAGCCGCGTGCTGGGGTTGGCGTCTTCGGGGGCCGCGTTTGCGATCTGCCTCAATGGTCTGTTGATCGTCTTGTTGCAAGGCATCTCCCTGACGCACTTTTGGCTGATTTGCGCCAGTCTGACGCTGATCGTTACCCTGCTGACGTTCTGGGCCCTGGCCCCGCTGGCGGCGGACCAGCACATCAACCCCAGCACTGCGCCGTCGTTACGCCGGGTGCTCAGACAATGGCTGCATCTGTGCCTGGAGCACCCGGTGGCGCTACATATTCTGCTGCTCAGCGCCTTCATCGGCGGCATCAGCGGACCGTTCCTGAACTTCCTCTCGTCCTTTGTCAGCGAACGGCTGGGGGCCGGCGCGCAGACCACCGGGTCGCTGTGGACGCTGATCGGTATCGGCGGAGTCGTCGGGGGTTTGCTGCTGGGCTCGTTGGCGGATCGCTGGGGCGCGCTTCGGGTCATGGCGTTGAGCATCAGCGCTTTCGGCGTGGCGATGCTGGCCCTGCTCTGGCAACCGAGCCTGGGCCTTACCTGGCTGGCGGCCGGGCTGTTCGCCCTGTTCTATTTCCCGGTCTGGGGCTTGATGGCCGCCTACCTGAGCGCACGGTTGAGCCCGGTGCAAAGCCTGCAAGTGGTGAGCCTGAGCATGGTCGGCTATGGCCTGGGCAGCGCTACCGCCAATTGGCTGTGCGGTTGGCTGCTGCAAGCCACCGGGCACTTTGCCCTGGTGCATGGCTGGATCACCTGCTGGGTGGTGGCCAGCCTGTTATTGCTGAGGCTGATGGCCCGCCGTCAACGCTGTGAGCCCGCGTTGGGTCAGCCACTCTGATCTGCCCAACTGGCGCGAGAGAATGTCCACCAGAGCCTCTACCGCCAGCGCCTGACACTGAGTAGAACGCCAGAACATCAAGCGCGCCGGCTCTATCGGCGGAAAGCCCTGAGCTTCATCAAGCACCCGCCAACCCGGCGGCACCAGGCGCCTCGCAGTCACACCCACCGACTGGCCCTGCTCAATGGCAATCCCTATGCCACGCGGGCTCTGGCTGGTGTAAACCACATGCCACGGCCGCCCGGCTTCGGCCAGCGCCCGCACGGCGTTGGCCCGAAAAGCACAGCCCTCGGCATACACCGCCAATGGCACTGATTCGTCCTCGCCTGCGCGCCAACCTTCAGCAGCTACCCACACCAGCGGCTCGTCGCACAGGTATTCACCCTGCTGCAAATTGGCATGCTGCACGCCGAGCACCAGATCCAGCTCGCCGCGTTGCAAGCGGCTGACCAGCGCCGTGGACATTTCACAACAGATGTCCGGCCGCACATGGGGAAACTGTGCTTGAAAGTCCCGCAATACCAAGGCCAGGCAGTACTGGGCGTAGTCCTCGGGCATACCGACGTGAATGCACACCTGCTCGTTGGGCAGGTGCACGGCGTTGATCGCATCAGCGTGCAGCTTGAGGATCTGCCGGGCGTAAATCAGAAAAGTCTCGCCACCCGGGGTAAGGCTCACGGAGCGACTGGTGCGCTGCACCAGCGGCGTGCCGACGATCTCTTCCAGCCGTTGCAAACTCTGACTGATGGTTGATTGGGTTTTATGCAGGCGCTCGGCCGCCGCGGAAAACCCGTGGCACTCGATAATTGCGACAAAGACTTTAAGCAAGGTCCCATCCAGTTCGCCTGACATAACTATCGCACCTGCCGATGGATTCGATCACAACTTGTAATTTCCACTTCGCACCTCTTTAAGCAACTATCGACTCAACGCAAAACACTGTTTAAGCCACTCTCGAAAACACCGCTTATTGATAGTTCCAGGAGCCCCGCATGAGTCTTCAACTTGCCGACGCCGAAGTGGGCGATATCAGCGACATCATAAATACCGAGTTGTACCCCATACATGATTCGGGCCATGTCCGATTGCAGGCGCTGATCGAACACGCCCGCGCTGAACTGGCCGAGGACGGCTGCTGCCTGCTGAAGAATTTCCTGCGGCCCGAAGCGCTGGAACAGGCCCGCGCCGAAGGTCAGGCGCTGTCGGGCAAGACGTTTTACTCCGTGCGCAAGGTCAATGCCTACTTCACCGAGGACGACCCCGCCCTGCCCCAGGATGACCCGCGACGCACATTCATGGAGCGCACCAGCGGCTTCGTCACCCGCGACATGATCGCCCCGGACGCGATCATCCATCGCCTGTACGTCTCGCCAATGATGAAGCGCTTTATCGGCGCCTGCCTGAACGAACCGGAGATTTTCGAATACGCCGATCCGTTCGCTGGCCTGGTGATCAACGTCATGCCCCAAGGCACCGAGCAGCCCTGGCACTTCGACACCAACGAATTCATCGTCAGCATGATGACCCAGAAACCTGAAGCCGGTGGCCTGTTCGAGTACGCGCCGATGATCCGCACCCGGACCCAGGAAAACCTCGGCGCCGTCGGCAAAGTAGTGCGCGGCGACGACCGCAGCCGCGTGCAGGAACTGGAACTCAACCCTGGCGACTTGCAGATCTTCAAGGGCCGTTTCTCGGTGCACCGGGTAACCCGCGTCGAAGGCACCACCGAGCGCAACACGGCAATCTTCGCCTACTCCGAGAAGCCCGGAATCATCGGCCGTGCCCAGCGCACCAAGCAGCTTTACGGACGCTTGTCCGAAGCCCACCTGCAAGCCGAACGCAACCTGGTGCGCAGCGACCAGTTGCTCGATTGATTACCCCTGAAAACGCTTAGAAAAAAACCAACCGTATTTGCCCTGCGAGGAACACCCCATGAGTCTATCCGGCCCAAACCGCAATCCCGCCGACTGCGAACCGACGTATGACGAGATCCAGCAAATCCAGCTCGACCGTTTGCAACGGGTACGCAACGAACTGAAAAAACGCGACTACGCCGCCTGCGTGCTGTTCGACCCGACCCACATGCGCTACGCCACCGGCTCGCGCAACATGCAGGTGTACTCGGCGCGCAACCCGGCGCGTTACGCCTTTATCCCGGCAGAAGGCCCGGTGGTAGTCTTCGAATTCGGTGGCTGCCTGCACCTGGCCGAGCAACTCAACACCGTCGATGAAGTACGCCCGGCCAAAGCCATTTCCTATTACTTCTGCGACAGCTTCTTGAACAACGTCACCGCCGAATGGGCGGCCGAAATCGATGAACTGGTGCGCAAATACGGCGGCGGCAACAAGCGTATAGCCATCGAAAGCGCGACTTCGGCTGCCGCTTTCGAACTGCAAAAGCTCGGTTATCAGATTTTCGACGCCCAGGAACCGCTGGAGCGCGCGCGCTGCATCAAGGTGCCAAACGAATTGAAGATGATCCGCGCCAGCCTGCGTGCCACCGAAGCCGGGGTGCGATTGATGGAAAGCAAATTGACCCCCGGCATCACCGAAAACGAACTGTGGTCGCACCTGCATCAACACGTGATCGCCACCGACGGCGACTACGTGGAAACCCGCCTGCTCGCCTCCGGCCCACGCACCAATCCATGGTTTCAGGAATGCAGCACGCGACCGATCGAGGCCGGTGACCTGGTGGCGCTGGACACCGATGTGGTCGGGCGTTTCGGCTACTACGCGGACTTCTCGCGGACCTTCCTCTGCGGCGAGCAAGCCGCGACCGCCAAACAACAGGAGCTGTACAAACTGGCCTACGAGCAAGTGCAGACCAACATGGAAATGCTCAAGGCCGGTCGCAGCTTCAAGGAATACGCCGAGCTGGCGTGGAAGGTCCCCGACAACTACAAGGCCAACCGTTACTTCGCCCTGGTGCATGGCGTGGGCATGACTGGTGAATACCCCTATGTGGTGCACCGCGAAGACATTGATTCGCTGGGTTACGACGGTGTGTTCGAAGCCGGCATGACCATCTGCGTCGAAAGCTACATCGGTCACGATGAAGGCGGCGAAGGGGTCAAGCTCGAAGAGCAGATCTACATCCACGAAAACGGCATCGAATTGCTCTCCGACTACCCGTTCGATCCGCGCCTGATGCCGCGTTGAGTTGCCCCGGACGGCGTCGTCACCTCCTTCGACACCGTCCGTTTTTCCCCTTGTTCCCCTCGGAACAAGGGGCGTTTGTGGCCACCGCGCAGTGTTTCGTACCCGCGCTTTCATCCGTCCGGCCTGTCTAGCTCAAGCGGCAGCCTTCCTTACGGTCAGTAACATGCATTTATCGAACGTTTCAGCGTTGAATTTATCGTTTGTCGATCTTTGCCCAGATGACAAAACTGCGGGCATCTCAAATAAAAACAACATGAGAGCAGCCCTATGTCCTACCCCGCCTCCGACCTCCTGATTCCGTTGCGCCTTGTTCTACTGCCGGCTTCACGCCTGACACGCCTGCGCTTTCGCGCTGCTTGCCACTGACAGTTTCGGTTCATCGAAAACCGTCCGCGTCTGCCGCTTGCCCCAACTGTGGCCAGTCGAAAAACGCACTTTTGCACGTTATCGGAGAGGCATATGAAAGACTTAATGACACTGGACGGCAGCCTGCCGCATCCAGCGGTAAACGACCTGTGCACCCAAGTCAAAAGTGGCGAGATCAATCGTCGCCAGTTCCTGCGCACTGCCGCGCTGCTAGGCATCACCGCCGCCAGCGCCAGCACCTTCCTCGGTTCTGCGCTGCTCGGTAACGCGGCCCACGCCGCCGATGCGGTGACGCCGCGCCAGGGCGGTAGCCTGCGGTTTGCCTGCGCCATCCAGGAAATCCAGGACCCGATGCTGATCACCTGGATCGAAGCCTCGAACCTGTTGCGCAACTCGCTGGAGTACCTGACCTGGGTCGACGCCGACAACATCACCCACCCGTACCTGGCAGAGAGTTGGAGCCCGTCAGAAGACCTGAAGACCTGGACCTTCAACCTGCGCCAAGACGTCAAATGGAGCAACGGCGACACCTTCAACGTCGAAGACGTGCAGCACAACATCGAACGCTGGATTGCCGCCGACTCGAAGTCGGTCAACCGCACCGCGTTCCAGGACATCAGCGCATTCGAAAAACTCGGCGACTTCCAGTTCCGCCTGGTGCTCAAGCGGCCGATGCTGGCGATCCCGGAAATGCTCAACGCCTTCACCTGCGCCATCGTCCACCGCAGCTTCAAGGCCGGTGACGACTGGGCGAAAAACCCGCTGGGCACTGGGCCGTTCAAACTGGTTTCGTTCGCGGTCAACAAGCAGGCGACCTTTGCCAAGCGTGCCGACTATTGGCGCAAACCGGCCAACCTGGACGAATTGCGTTACGTCGACATGGGCACCGACATCTCCACTCATCTCGCGGCGTTGCAAGCCGGGCAAGTGGACGTGCTGTACCGGGTGACCGTGGCCGAACTGGACTTGGCCAAACGCTTGCCGGGGGCGCAATTGCTCACCTGCAAATCGGCGCAAACCATCGTTATGCGCATGGCCTGCGACCAGAAGCCGTTCGATGATGTGCGGATTCGCAAAGCGGTGGTGCTGTGCGCCGACAACGCGCAAATGCTCAAGATCGCCTATCGCGGCATGGGCACTCTGGGCGAAGACCACCACGTCGCCCCGTCGCACCCCGAATACTCCCCGTTGCCCAAACGCGCTCGTGATGTGGCGGGTGCAAAGAAACTCCTCGCTGAAGCGGGCCATCCGAACGGCATCGACATCGACCTGATCGTCGGCAACACCCAAGGCCGGTATGAACAGGACTGCGCGCAGATCCTGCAGCAGAACTGTGCCGAAGCCGGTATCCGTATCAACCTGAAAGTGATCCCGGCCACCCAATACTGGCCGATCTGGGACAAAGCCGCGTTCAGCCTTACCTACTGGGCTCATCGCCCATTGGGTGTGATGTCCCTGGAACTGGCTTACCGCAGCGGCGCAGCCTGGAACGAAAGCCATTACAGCGACCCGGCCTTCGACGCCGCGCTGGACAAGGCCATGGGCATCATCGACCCGAAACAACGGGCCGTGGCCATGCAAAGCGTCGAGCAAATCCTGCAGGACGCCTGCGTCATGGTGCAGCCGTTCTGGGGCGACAAATTCACCGCCGCGAGCAAGAAGGTCCAGGGGTTCACGGTTCACCCGTCGGACTTCTACCCAATGGATGAAGTCTGGTTGAGCGCCTGATTCAAGCGCCCACAACGAGCTCGCCCACTACGGTGCGGCGGGCCGACATCCCTTGATTAGCCGGAGCGTGTGAGCATGGCTGAATTTCTATTGCGCAAGTTATTGGCGCTGGCGGCAACCTTGCTGTCGGTGTCAGTGATCGTGTTCCTGGCCCTGGAACTGAACATCGAGGACGTTGCGATCAACGTCCTCGGCCCCTACTCTGCCGCTGACCAACGCGCCGCGTGGCTGGTGGAACACGGTTATAACCAACCCTTTGTCTGGCGCTACCTGGTGTGGCTGAAGGATTTTCTCAGCGGGGACTGGGGCACCTCAGTGCACTTTCGTGAGCCGGTGATTGACCTGTTGCTGCCCAACCTCGGACAAACCCTGATCCTTGCGGGCCTGGCCTTGCTGGTGATGGTGCCGGTGGCGTTGACCCTCGGCATTCTGGCCGGTATTCGCCAAGGTTCGGTGGTGGATCGACTGGTGTCGTTTCTATCGATTGTCACCACGTCGATTCCGGACTTCGCCAGTGCGGTGTTTGTCTCGGCCATCTTCGTGTTCTGGCTCAACTGGCTGCCGGGCGTGAGCAGCATGAGCGACGGCTTCAACGCCCTGGAGCTGGCGCTGCCGCTGATGGTGCTGTGCCTTTTCGGCATCGGTTATCTGGCGCGGATCACCCGCGCTTCGATGGTCGAAGTGATGCAGGCGCCGTACATCCGTACCGCCCGCCTCAAAGGCGCGTCAACCTCACGCATCGTGCTGCGCCATGCCTTGCGCAACGTCCTGATCGCGCCGATCACGGTGATCATGCTGTACATCCCTTGGCTGTTGTCGAACGTGATCGTGGTCGAGGTGTTCTTCGCCTACAAAGGCTTCGGTTCGCTGCTTTACACCGCGTCGCTGAACCATGACGTCTACTTGATCGAAGCCTGCGCAATGATCAGCGGCATCGTGGTCGGCGCAACTAAAATCTTCTCGGACCTGGCCTACACCTGGCTCAACCCGCGCATCACCCTGCGCAGTCTTGGCGGAGGTGGCCAATGAACTTCCTCAACTCGTTCAAACATCCCTTGGCGTTGCTCGGTTTGCTGCTGGTCGGCGGCTGGGTGGTGATGGCGCTGTTCGCGCCGTGGCTGGCGCCCCACGATCCACTGGAAAGCTTCACCCCGCTGCTGACACCGATGACCCCGGATGGCAATGGCATGAGCTTTCTGCTGGGCACAGACATGATCGGCCGGGACATTCTGTCGCGACTGATCTGGGGCACGCGCACCGTGTTGTTCTGGTCGACCCTGGCGACGCTGACCGCGTTCACCGTGGGCATCGCCATGGGCCTGTGTGCCGGTTACTTCAATGGCTGGGTCGATGCGTTGCTGTCGTATGTCGCCGACACCGTGCTGTCGTTCCCTGTGCTGGTTTTGTACATCGTGATCATCATCGCCCTCGGCGCCTCGGCGCTGAACATCCTGATTGCGGTGACCTTCACCAGTGCCCCGGCGATCTTCCGGATCATGCGCGCACTGACCATCGACATCCGTTCCCGGGACTACGTGCTCAGCGCCATCACACAGGGAGAAGGTTCGCTGCGGATCATGCTGGTGGAAATCCTGCCTAACTGCGGAGGCCCGCTGATCGTCGATTTCTGCCTGCGCATCGGCTACACCGCGATCATGATCGGCGCCCTAGGTTTCCTCGGCCTGGGCCTGCCACCACCGACCCCGGACTGGGGCGGCATGATCAACGAAGGCCGCAGCATGGCCATCGCCTTCCCCCACCTGGTGATCTTCCCGTGCATTGCCATCTCCACCCTGATGCTGGGCCTGAGCCTGTTGGCGGACGGTCTGGATGAACACGCCCAGAAAGGCACAAGGAGTTGAGCATGAGTCAGGAACAAGTATTGAGGGTGGAAAACCTTTCCATCGAACTGCCCATCGGCGCCGACCGCAGCCACGCGGTCAAAGGCATCAGCCTTGACGTGCGCAAGGGTGAAATTCTCTGTGTGATCGGTGAGTCCGGTTCCGGCAAATCGGTGCTTTCGGCTGCGATCATGGGCGACTATGCCAAAGGCCTGCGCCACAGCGAAGGCGTGATCGATTTCCTTGGCGACGACATTTGCCGAATGGACGAAAACGCCCTGCGCCAGTTGCGCGGAAACCGCATCGCAATGATTTTCCAGGAGCCGATGGCGGCGCTGAACCCGGCGATTCGTATCGGTCAGCAGGTCGAAGAGATCTTCGACATTCACGCGCCCACGATGCCCGCCGCCGAGCGCCGTGAACGCATGCTCACCCTGCTCGACTCCACGCAACTGCCCGACCCGCCACGGATCGCCAACAGCTTTCCCCATCAACTCTCCGGTGGCCAATGCCAACGAGTGGTGATTGCCATGGCGCTGGCGATGAACCCGGATTTGCTGATTGCCGACGAACCGACCACGGCGCTGGACGTGACCACTCAGGCTCAGGTGCTGAAACTGGTGCGAGACCTGCGTGGTCGCGGTCAGCACGGCATTCTGTTCATCACCCACGACTTCGGCGTGGTGGCGGAAATCGCCGACCGCATCGCCGTCATGGAGGGCGGTGTGCTGGTGGAAATCGGTGAGCGCGATCAGGTGTTGAACGCACCGAAGCATCCGTACACCCGCAAGTTGATTGCCGCTGTGCCCGCCTTGCATCCCGAGTTGCATGCTCCGTGCGCCGATGGCGAGTTGGCGCTGCGCATCGAGCACCTGACCAAAACCTACAACGTCGGTGGCCATTTGGTGCCGGCACTCAAGGATGTCTCGCTGCAACTGCCACGGGGCAAGACCCTGGCGATTGTTGGCGAGTCCGGGTCGGGCAAGAGCACGCTGGTCAAAGCCGCGATTCGGCTGGTGGAAAGCGACAGCGGCCATGTCTGGGTCGGTGATACGGACTTCCTCGCCTTGAGCGGTTCTGCATTGGCAGCCAATCGGCGGCGGATTCAGATGATTTTCCAGGACCCGTACGGCTCGCTGAATCCACGACATCGAGTCGGCGACATCATCGCCCGTGCCGCGCAATTGCGCGGGTTGTCGGCCAAGGATGCGTGGACCGAAGCCGGTGATTTGCTGGAACAGGTCGGGCTCAAACGTGACGCCCTCAAGCGCAAGCCTCGGCAATTCTCCGGTGGCCAGCGCCAGCGCATCGGCATCGCCCGCGCCCTGGCGATGCGCCCGGAGGTGTTGATCGCCGATGAAAGCGTCTCGGCGCTGGATGTCTCAGTGCAAAAACAAGTGCTGGAGTTGCTCGCAGAACTGCAACAGCGCCTCAACCTGAGCATTTTGTTCATCACCCACGACTTGCGGGTCGCGGCGCAGATCAGCGACTACATCGCGGTGATGCGTCAGGGCGAAGTGGTGGAGTACGGCACGGCGGAACAGGTGCTGTTGCGTCCACAAAACGCCTACACCCAGACCTTGCTGGCAGCAGCACCCGGCGCTTCGGCGATACCGGTTGCGCCCGCAATTGCCCCCCCGTTGAGGCTGATCCGACCTCAGGCCAACTGAGTCAATAACCCTTTCCCCAGGCCGCAGCATTCGTTGCGGCATGGGCCGCTGTTGCTCAATAAAAATCAGAAAACGGGAGTATCACTTTGCGCACAACCACCCCTCTTGCAATCCGTTCCATTGCACTTATCCCCGTGCTCGGTGCCTTCGCGGCCCCAGCCATGGCGATTCAAGTGACCGACAACCTCGACCTCGGCGGCGCCGTCCGGGCACGTTGGGACTATGACCCGGACCGCGACATCCAGAAGTTCAACTTCGACACCGCGTTCCTCACGGCAAAGTACAACTCCGACACCTGGATCGGCGCCGCCAAGTACCGCTTCTATGGCCGGGCCTATCCCTACCAGTACACAAAAAATGTCGGTGATATCCAGTTCGCCGAATCGGCGTGGATCGGCTACAAGTTCAACCCCGACCAGCAGATCCAGGTCGGCCTGAACCAGGTACCGTTCGGTTTGCAGCCGTACTTTGGCAGCACTTTCTATGAAACCCTGGGCAATGTCGTGGGCCTGGAAGACCTGGAAGAAATCGGCGCCAAGTACATCCAGCAAAGTGGCGACTGGAACATTCAGGCCGGCTACTACCTGCGTCCGGCCTGGCAAGGCAAAGGCACCAGTAAAGGTGACACCTACTCCAGCGTAGTGTCCGAAGCTGACAGCTACGTCGCCGATGGCAGCAATAACCAGGAACGCAACACGGTCGTGCTGCGAGTGGCCAAGGCGTTGGACCTGGGGCCGTGGAAATCCGAAGTCGGGATCTCCGGCCTGACCTCGACCCTGGAGAACAAAGACACCAATAACGACGGCCGTCGTAACGCCGTGGCCGTGCACTACATCGGCAAAAACGGCCCATGGGGCGTGCAACTGCAAGCGGCGCGTCAGCAGATGTCCCCGCGCAACCCCGGCACCGATGAACTGGTGACCCTCGGCGGTTACGACGGCACCTTCAACGTCGCCAGTCGCGGCAACTTGTATGTGGCAGACGTGAGCTACGACGTTAGCGGCAAGTACCTGTTCGACCAGATCAGCGGTGTGAAGCTGTATGCCAACTACAGCGCTTTCGACAAATCCGCCGATGACTTCAAGACTTCGCAGCGGATGATCTTCGGCACCTCTTTTTCGGTGAGCAAACTGTGGATCGCCACTGAGTGGCTGTATGGCAAGAATGATCCGTACATCGGTGGCAGCAGCTACACCCAGAGTCTGGGGGCTGGGGGTAGTAACCAGTGGGAGAATCAGCTGTATATGAACATTGGGTACTACTTCTGATCCGGATTGTTTGACGCTCCTGAAGGCCCCTTCGCGGGCAGGCCCGCTCCCACAGGTTTAGCGCATAACCAGTGGAAGCGAGCCTGCCCGCAAATAGCCCAAACAACACTTGCATCAGCCCATCACAGAGGAGTCAGATACGCCTACAAAACATTCACCAAAAACAATAAACCTGCCCTGCGCAACAGAGGCTGGTATGGAGTCACCCTTTCATGCGTCAACTGCCCTCGCTCAACATGCTGCGAGTCTTTGAAGAAGTCGCGCGGCATCGAAGTTTCAGCCAGGCGGCGCTAGGTCTGAACGTCACCCAAGGCGCGGTCAGCCGGCAGATCAAGCAGCTCGAAGACTATCTCGGTGTCGCCCTGTTTATTCGCACGCCTCAGGGCCTGTCGTTGACTGAGACCGGCCTCGCCCTCTCCCCGCAACTGAGCGATGCTTTCGACCACGTCGAACGTGCGCTGCAAGCGGTGCGCGTGCCGAACCTGCGCCAGCGCCTGCGTATCGTCGCGCCACCGACCTGGGCCACGCGCTGGTTGTCGGCACATTTGCGCGCGTTCTGCCAACGCTATCCGGACATCAGCTTGAGCGTCACGAACCAGACCGGCCACGACAGCCTTGCGGAAATCGACTGCCACATTCGTTTCGGCCTTGAAGCGGCCAGCCATTGCAGCAGTCAGTTACTGGTGATGGAACGGCACATGGCAGTGGCCAGCCCGGAATTGTTCGTCAACGGCCAGCCGCCGGACCTGCGGCAGTTTCCATTGCTGCACATCCTGCACGATGGCAAGCGCTTGAAGGTGTGGGAGAACTGGTTGGCGGCGATGGGCCGCGACGATGTCGACGCCGGTCAAGGCTTGGAATTCAGCACCCTGGATCAGGTGATTCACACTGCGTTGGCTGGTGGCGGTTTGGCAGTGATTGACCGGCAGATGATCGAAAAGGAACTGGCGAATGGCAGCCTGGTGCCGATCACGCCGGTTGAAGTGGTGGGGCCTTATGGGTATTGGCTGGATGTGGCGAACGACAAGCAGGGGTTGTCGAAGGTGCGGTTGTTTACGCAGTGGTTGGAGTTGGTCAGCAACCCCTGAAACACCAATCGCGGTCTTTCATTGATCATTCCCACGCTCTGCGTGGGAATGCAGCCAGGGACGCTCCGCGTCCCACAAGCGGACGCAGAGCGTCCATTGAGGCATTCCCACGCAGAGCGTGGGAACGATCATCAAACCGGGGCTACGACCTTTGCGGCCACCGGCGCCCCGCTCTCCACCGGGCTCTGCGCCTTGCACGCCTGGCTCAATGTCAGGGATTTGGTCTCCGGTGCCCAGGCCCAGGAAATCATCGCTCCCAAGGCCAGAATCGCCGCGAGAATGCCCATGGTCGGACTCAAGCCGATCCCGGCCACACTCACCGGCAACAGAAACGTACTGACCGCCGAGCCCAAACGACTGACCGCCGTCGCCAGGCCGATCCCGCTGGCCCGCACTTCGGTCGGGAAGCTTTCGGCCGGGAACACCCCCACCAGGTTGCTCACCGCTGACAACACCAGCGTGAACACACCGAACACCAGCACCATCAGAAATGCCGCGCTGCCCGGCAATGCCGCCAACAGGAACAGCGCCACCGCGAGGATGATGAACGAATTGATCAAGAACCCTCGACGCGAGAACTTCACCGTGCACCAGATGCCGATCAACGCCCCGAGGATCAACAGCATGTTCAGCATCAGCTCGGTGCCGAAACCCTCCGCCAATCCCATCTTCTGCAGAATCGACGGCAGAAAGGTGTAGATCGCAAAATACGGCATCACAATGCACACGAAGAACAAACAGTTGAATGCCGTGCGCTTGCGGTACTCACGGCTGAACAGCACCGCGTAGCCGGAACGGGTTTCGGTGGAGCGGGTTTCGTCGAGTTCGACGTTGTCGCCCAGGTGCTTTTTGACGATCGCCCGTGCTTCTGCGATGCGTCCCTGATTCACCAACCAGCGCGGCGACTCAGGTGTGCCGATCCGCGCAATCAAAATCAACGCCGCCGGAATCGCCGACGAGGCCAGCATCCAGCGCCAGGCGTCGTCCCCGAGGTTGAGCATCGCCGTGCCGACGAAGGTCGCGGCCACGTAACCGAAGGTCCAGATCACGCTGAACGAGCCGAGCAATACGCCGCGATGTTTCTTCGGCGAAAACTCGGCGAGCATCGCGTGGCCGACGCTGAAGTCACCCCCCAGGCCGATGCCGATCAGCACCCGACAGAGGAATAACTGCATCGCGGTTTCGGCGTAGAACTGCATTACCGAGGCAACAGTGATCAGCACAAAACTGACCAGGAAGATTTTCTGCCGGCCGACCTTGTCGGAGATCCAGCCAAAGAACAGGCTGCCTAGGAACAAGCCGATCAACGCCGAGGCGCCGATCAGGCCCTGCCAGAAGGCATCGAGGTGCATCTGTGGACTGAGCAGGGTAAAGGCGATACCGATCAGACCGAGGATGTAGCCGTCGGTAAAATGTGCGCCGAACGTCAGGCCGGCGATTTTGATGTGGAAGCGCCCGATGGGCAGGTCATCGATCTTTATCGATTGAGCGGACATGTTCGTCTCCAGTTGTTGTTGTTGACGGAGAAATGAAACCGGTAGCTCTTGAACTTGTGGGAGCGAGCTTGCTCGCGATAGCGGTGTGTCAGTCAATATCCATGTTGAAAGTGATGGCCTCATCGCGAGCAAGCTCGCTCCCACATTGGTTGTGTGGTGGGCCTTACAGCCCGCCCATCAGCAGGTATTTGATTTCCAGGTAGTCTTCCAGGCCGTACTTGGAGCCCTCGCGACCCAGGCCCGACTCCTTGATGCCGCCAAACGGCGCGACTTCCGTGGAGATGATCCCTTCGTTGATCCCGACCATGCCTGCTTCCAGGCCTTCGGCCATACGCCAGACGCGGCCGATGTCGCGACTGTAGAAATACGCTGAAAGTCCATACGGCGTGTCGTTGGCCCGTTGCAGCACTTCGGCTTCGTCCTTGAAGCGGAAGCACGCGGCCACCGGGCCGAAGGTTTCGTCCTGGGCGATCAGCATGTCGCTGTGGGCTTCGGTGAGGATGGTCGGTTCGAAGAACGTGCCACCGAGCGCATGCCGACGACCACCGCACAACAGCTTGGCGCCCTTCTCCAGAGCATCACCAACATGCAGTTCAACCTTGGCCAACGCCGCCGCGTTGATCAGCGGACCTTGCTCGGATTCACCGTCCAGCGCATTGCCGACGCGCATCGCCGCGACCGCTTCGGCGAGTTTGCCGGTGAAGGCTTCGTACACACCGTCCTGAATGAAGAAGCGATTCACGCAGACACAGGTTTGCCCGGTGTTGCGGAATTTCGAAGCCATCGCGCCTTTGACCGCAGCGTCCAGATCGGCATCGTCAAAGACAATGAACGGCGCGTTGCCGCCCAATTCCAGCGAGACCTTTTTCAAGGTGTCGGCAGCCTGGCGCATCAGCAATTTACCGGTGCGGGTGGAGCCGGTAAACGACAGTTTGCGCACGATGCTGGAGGCTTGCAGCGCCCCGCCAATCGCCACCGCGTCACCCGATACGATGTTGAACACACCGGACGGAATGCCCGCCTGCTCGGCCAACACCGCCAGGGCGAAGGCTGACAATGGCGTTTCTTCCGACGGTTTGAGGATCATCGTGCAACCCGCCGCCAGCGCCGGGCCGACCTTGCGCGTGACCATGGCCAACGGGAAGTTCCACGGGGTGATCGCCGCGACCACACCGATGGCTTCCTTGACCACGATGATCCGCGCATCAGCCTTATGGCTTGGGATCACGTCGCCGTAGGCACGTTTGGCCTCTTCGGCAAACCACTCCAGGAAGCTCGCGGCGTAGACCACCTCGCCCATTGCTTCGGCCAACGGTTTGCCCTGTTCGCGGCTGAGCAAAGTCGCCAGGTCCTTCTGGTTGCTCAGCATCAGCTCGCTCCAGCGCTTGAGACGCTGGCTGCGGTCCTTGGCGGTCAGCTTTCGCCATGCCGGCAAGGCACGGTTGGCGGCGGCGATGGCCAGATTGGTTTCTTCAGTGCCGGCCTTCTGCACCTCGACAATCAGTTCGCCGTTAGCCGGGTTGAACACCGGGTACGTCGCACCACCGCTGGACCATTGGCCATCGATGTAATTGCCGTTACGGATCAGCACGCTCATGCCACAGCCTCGGTCAGATTGAAGCGCTCCAGACCCGGACGGGCCGAGCGCAGGATGCGTTTGCCGGCGGTGTAATCGTTGATCACGTCGCACGGGGTGTAGTTGCGTTCCAGTTCTTGCAGCTCTTCGGCGTCGAGCCTGGTTTCCAACGCCGCCAGGGCACTGTCGAACTGCGCGGTGGTGTCGGCGCCGACCAACATGCAATCGACACCGGGATGGTTGGCGACCCATGCCTGGGCGATCTGTGCGTTCGATACGCCACGGGCGCGCGCCACCCGTTGTACCGAATGAGCGATCTCGAACGAGGCTTCGTCGCTGTACATCTGCTGGGTGAAAAAATCGGTCTGATTGCGCGTGGATTGCACGTCACCGGTCAGCAAGCCACGAGCCAACGGGCTGAACACCGAGACACCGATGCCTTGATCGCGGCAAAACGGAATCATCTCGCGCTCTTCTTCGCGGTAGGCGCAGTTCAGCTGCAGCTGCATGTTGATCGGCTTGACCCACCCATTGCGCTCGCAGGCCATGAGAATCTTCGCCAATTGCCCGGTGAGCATGGTCGACACGCCGATATAGCGGGCCTTGCCTGAACGCACGATGTCGTTCATCGCGCTCATGGTTTCTTCAACCGGCGTGTTCACGTCGAAGTAATGCAGCATGAACACATCGACGTAATCCATGTTCAGACGCTTCAACGAAGCGTCGATGCTGTCCATGATGTGCTTGCGCGAATGGCCGCTGGCATTGATTCCACTGCGGGTGCCGTAGCCGACCTTGGTGGTGATCACCAGATCTTCGCGACGGGCCAGGCGCTTGACGATGCGCCCTACCACTTCCTCGCCGACGCCAGCGGAATAGAAGTCCGCCAGGTCGATGAAATTCACCCCGTTGTCCAGGGCGTGAGCGACGATCGGCTCGCTCTGTTTCTCATCGAAAATCCACGGTTTCCAGTCCGGGGTGCCCATGTTCATGGTGCCCAGGCACAGGCGGGAGACTTGCAGGCCGGAGTTGCCCAAACGAATGTATTGCATGGGTGGGACCTCAGGCTTTTGGCGTGTAGAAAGGATTGCTGATGTGATCGACCACATCCGCCAGTTGCGCGGTTTCCGGCTTGCCGGTCAGGGCGGCGCGGATCGCGGTGCGGCAGGCGTTGTAGTTGTTCAGGTACACCGCATCGAGGTCATCGCAGGCCGGGTTGACCCAGTTGGCCGTGACGATGGCCCACTCGTCCTCGGCTTCCGGCGGCAAGGTGCCGTCCAGCAACGCTTCCAGGACAGCCTTGGCGATCCCGGCCTGGGACGCGCCCCACGTGGCGTTGCCATGCAGATCACTGCTGATCGCGGCTTTGTTGACGTAAAGGGTCATCGGCTTGACCGGGATGTTCGGCTGGGCGATCACCATGAACGGGCAATGTCCCTGGCTCGGCGACGCCAGGCTATTGGCAAACGCCTGGCCCGCCGGACCGTTGCGCGGGCCGATCAGAATGTTGATGTGCGCGGCGTTCACGCCAGGGCCTTCGAAACCTTCACCGATGTACAGGTCGAGTTCTTTCATGGGGCATTACTCTTTTTGGATTTTTTGGGGTGATCAGAAGTGCACGCGGACCGTGAAGATCGCGAGGCAAATGTCGGGGTTCGAAGAGCGCAGCACGCAGCTGACGAGGACGCGGCAGTGGGGATCAGTCATGGTTGCAAACGCTCTTTTTTGTTGTTGATGAGCTGTGTTTGCGATTTTTTAACACTGGGGATTCGGGGGGCTGTAACCATTAAAAGTCATGGGGGCATGACTTTTTGTCATACCCCGCGAACTCAGGGGCGAATCAGGCTGGCCCAAATACCGTGTCAAACCTGCTCAGGAAAAATCCTTGCCGGGAATGCTTCCATTTTGAGCTTCTCCATCACCAGCCCGATAAAGGCTGATACCGCCAACGGCAAATGTTGCCGACTGGGATAAAGCACATGCAGGCCGTATCCAGTGCGATGGTATTGCGGTAGCACAGGCACAAGGCGGCCAGCCTGAAGATCGAAATTAACGAGCGTGGGCGGTAGCAACGCAATGCCCAAGCCAGACACCGCAGCCTTACGCAATGCCTGAGCCGTGTTGCCATTGAAACGGCTGGAAATCTGCACGTCTTGCTCAACACCGTTTGGCCCTTTAAGACGCCACGTGGTGACGCCGCTAGGATGACCGAAACTCACACAGTCGTGATTGACCAGATCCTCTAACGTAGCGGGCACACCTCGGTTGCTGAGGTACTTGGGGCTGGCGACCAAACCTTCATTGCCCGCTCCAATGAGTTGGCGACCGACGTATCCCGAATCCTGCAACGTGCCCCCTCGAAACGCGATGTCGATCCGGTCAGCGATCAGATCGGCGCGTGCATCACTGAGCACGAAGTCAAGCTGAACCCGTGGATGCAAGGCTAGAAAATCGGCCACCCATTCCATCGGGAAGAAGTCGAAGAAATCAGCCATCGCCGCAATGCGCACGATGCCACTCGGCTCTTGGTTGCCCGTCATTAATTGCTGCCCGGCATCGATCAGGCCTTCTACCGCGCCCGAGCACCGGTCATGAAAAACCTGACCTGAATGGGTAAGGGTGAGCTTGCGCGTGGAACGCTGCAGCAGCCGTGTGCCGAGTTGTGCCTCGAGTTGTTGAACGCGCCTGCTCAACGTGTTGGACGGCATTCCAAGCTGGCGCGCCGCTTCGGCAAAGCTGCCGTTGCGCACCACGTGTACAAACAAGGCGACGTCGTTGAGGTCAAGCATGCTAGCGCCACCACTTCGTTAAATGGATTAGTTCACTCCAATTATGCCATCTAATAAAGCAATTAGAAGACGCATATCCTTCAGGCATCGCTGAAGCCAGCCCTCAGTCTGCTGGACCGATTAACCGCATCTGCCCACAGCCAAAGCGCTGCTCGATGGCATTGTCTGGTGGGCTCAGGCGCTCAAAATCACGGGAGAAAACATATGACCGCCACCGTCGCTGTTCTGCAACGCGCCATTGTCCATCGCACCAAAGGCAGCACCCATGGCCCTATAACGCGGCTCATGAGCCCGGGCGATCTGGGCGAGCTTTTAAAGCCTTTCATTTTTCTTGATATTTTCAGTTTGAACGCCAGTCGCGGTAAGTCCAGTTTCGGCATGCACCCACACTCAGGGATTGCGACGGTTACCTTCATGACCAAAGGTGAGGTCGCCTATGAAGACAGCACTGGCGCGACAGGTGTGTTGCTTGCCGGTGGTGTTGAGTGGATGCGCGCCGGCAACGGGGTTTGGCACGACGCTACGCTAGCCAACGAGTCCTCGATGCAGGGATTCCAGCTCTGGGTGGCACTACCGCCGTCGTTGGAAAACGCCCCCGCGCTGAGTGTCTATCTTGCGCCCTCCCAAGTTCCGCAAGCAGGCCCGGCACGCGTGCTCCTGGGCCGCTACGGTCATGCGCAGAGCCTGATTGAAACGCCGAGTGACATGAACTATCTCGCCGTGAATTTGAAAGACGGCGAACGCTGGCGGTATACCCCACCGGCCGGACACACCGTGGCCTGGCTCGCGGTTAATGCAGGACGGCTGGACACAGGGAGCCTGATCAATGCCGGCGAACTCGCCGTGTTCGAGGAGTCCGAGCAACCCATCGACTTCGTGGCACAAGGCGAATGCTCGTTCGTGCTGGGCTCAGCGGTGAAGCATCCGCACGATCTGGTAATGGGTCACTACTCGGTGCACACAAGCAAGGTGGCTCTGGCGCAGGGCGAAACTGAAATACAGCGGATTGGCGCGCGCCTGCGACAGCAAGGACGACTTGACTAGGGCTCCCTCAACACTTCGCAAAGATCGTTACGACGATCACGACTCATGCAATCCAAAACCTACTGAGAAACATCATGACCACGAGCAATCTCGACCTGCTTTTGTCCCCTGCACAAATCGGCTCCCTCCCTCTGAACAACCACATGGTCATGGCGCCTTTGACGCGAAGCCGCGCCGGTGAAGGTGATGCTCCGACGCCCACCGTGGTTGAGTATTACCGGCAACGTGCCGGTGCCGGCCTCATCGTCACCGAGGGTTCTCAGGTCTCGGCACAAGGCAAAGGCTATATGAGAACGCCGGGCATTTTCACCTCCGAACAAATCGCGGGCTGGAGACAAGTCACCGACGCTGTTCATGCAGAAGGTGGACGGATATTCCTGCAACTCTGGCATGTCGGACGGCTCTCACATCCATTGGTGCAGATCAACAGCGCCCAGCCAGTAGCACCTTCAGCGATCAAGGCTGATGGCGAGATTTACACGTCTGAGGGACTGAAGTCTTACGAAATCCCACGGGCTCTGGATCTCGGTGAGATTCCCGATGTGGTCGCTGATTTTCGCCTGGCTGCTGAAAACGCGAAACGTGCAGGATTCGACGGAGTTGAGATCCACGGAGCAAACGGTTATCTGATCGACCAGTTCCTGCGCGATGGCACCAATACCCGAACCGATGCCTATGGCGGCGCTGTAGAACATCGCGCCCGGTTTCTCAAGGAGGTGGTCGAGTCGGTCATCGAGGTCTTCGGGGCCAGCCGCGTAGGAGTTCGCCTGTCGCCGATCTTCAATTATTTCTCCATGAGCGACAGCAATCCCCAAGCGACTTTCAACTACGCAGCGAAGATGCTCAGTCGCTATGGGTTGGCCTACCTTCATGTGGTGGAACTCGGTGCAGGGTCATTCGATTTCAGGGAACTGAAGCGTTGTTTCGGCGGCACCTATATCGCCAATGGGGGCTATGACGCTGAGCGTGCTGAAATGGCGCTCAGCTCAGGCGATGCGGATCTCGTGTCGTTTGGCACCGCGTTCCTGGCCAACCCGGATTTGGTCGAGCGATTCAAACACGGCAAGGCCCTGAACGAAGCCGACCCAACGACGTTCTACCAAGGTGAAGAGCGCGGTTATACGGACTATCCGACCCTGGCGGAACTCTGACAAACACGCTGAACTCGCCGTTCCTTTATCCCAGCACCTCCAACTCGGCCAGCATCTGCGGCGCAATGACCAACTCGCTCGCGGTGAGGTTTTCCCGCAGGTGGGCCACCGAAGACGTGCCCGGTATCAACAGGATATTGGGTGCACGTTGCAGCAGCCACGCCAGCGCCAAGCACAGAGGTGAAACGTCCATGCGTGTCGCTACGTTCGAGAGGACTTGCGACTGTAGCGGTGTGAAACCACCCAGAGGAAAGAACGGCACATAAGCAATGCCCTGCTGATCCAACTCGGAAATAAGCGTCTCGTCTTCACGGTGAGTCAGATTGTAGTGGTTCTGCACGCAGACGATGTCCGCGATCCCCTGCGCTTGCCTGACCTGCGATGGCGTGACATTGCTGACGCCCAAGTGGCGAATGAGGCCCTGGCGTTGTAATTCCGCAAGTGTGGTAAAGGCCTCCTCGATAGACCCTTCTACGGGCGACTGCTGGTTGCCCATAGCCCGAAGGTTCACCACATCCAGTACGTCGACACCAAGATTGCGCAGGTTGTCATGCACGGCCTGGGTCAATTCGGCGGGGCTCTGCGCCGGATTCCAAGAGCCATCGGCGCCGCGGAGTGCGCCGACCTTGGTCACGATCACCAGGTTTTCGGCATAAGGGTGTAAAGCTTCACGGATCAGTTGGTTGGTCACGTGAGGGCCGTAAAAATCGGCAGTATCAATGTGGTTTACACCCGCCTCCAGCGCTTCACGCAGCACGGCAATGGCCGCTTTCGAGTCTTTGGGAGGGCCAAAAACATGAGGTCCCGCCAATTGCATCGCACCATAGCCCATACGATTTACCGACCGGTCGCCCAATAAGAACGAACCTGCCTTGGCCACTTTGCTCATGTTGCCTACCTCTATCAGAGTATGTGTGGCGAACTATAGGCATTGACCACTTCACAGGTAATAGGGTGCAATCGGCACGGGTTGTACGGCTGAGAGAACAATGCAAACCAACATTCAAGACTTGCTCGCCTTTGTTGCCGTAGTGAATGCCGGAGGGTTTCGCGAAGGCGCCAGGACGAGTGGCAGATCCGCCTCAAGTCTGAGCGATGCCGTGCGCCGCCTGGAAGCGCGGCTAGGCGTACGGTTGCTCAATCGAACTACCCGCAGCGTCAGACCGACTGAGGCGGGCGCGAGATTGATGGAGCGCATCGTGCCCGCATTGGGGGAAGTCGAATCTGCTCTTGATGTCGTCAACGACTTCCGCGGGCGCCCCTCCGGCACACTTAAGTTGAACGTGCCGGCAAGCGCCGCAAGATTAGTGCTTCCGTCGATCATTACCCCCTTCCTGCAGACCTATCCCGACATTCGCCTGGAGGTCATGATCGAGGAGAGTTTTGTCGACATGCTTGCCGCGGGTTGTGACGCGGGCATCCGATACGATGAACGCCTCGAGCAGGACATGATTGCTGTCCCCATCGGCCCACGATTTCAGCGCTTTGCCACGGCGGCATCGCCGGCTTACCTTGATGCCAGAGGTCGGCCAAAACACCCTCGGGATCTGTTGAAGCATGCCTGCCTGCGGGGCAGATTTCCCAGTGGCGCAATGCCGCTCTGGGAGTACGAACGTCATGGCGAAATCATTAACGTGGACCCGACCGGGCCGTTGATTGTCAGCTTGGGTGGCACCGTGGACCTGGCTGTTCAGGCTGCGATTGACGGGCTGGGGATTGTCCAGCTGTTTGAGGGCTGGCTCCAGCCCTATCTGGATAGCGGCGCACTTGAACCGGTGCTGGAACCCTGGTGGCAGGATTTTACCGGCCCGTTTCTCTATTACCCTGGCAGACGCTATCTGCCCTCGCCTCTAAGGGCATTTGTAGACTTTATCAATGCCCAGCGAACGTAGTTGCCGGCTGGATCCGATATCTGGGGCGCCGGCACCCTGGTGACCGGCCTGTTGCTGGCATTGTTGATCCTCCCGGTGTTCTGCTTCCGGCACTATGTGCAGGACAAGGGGCGCTTCCCGGAAGCGATGCTCAGCGACCTGTACATTCAGACCGATGCCGGACAAAAACGCGCCGGCTGGCTACCTTATGCCACGCTGATCGCCGGTGTACTGGTGGTGTACGGTTGCCATCAACTGGTAGCCTGAGCGTCCTTGCCTGCAGGTCTCTGATGGATCATCGGGGCGCAACGACGCCTCGATGATCACTTCGCCCCCTATCAATCAAAATGACGGTGACTCTTTTGATCAGCACCACCCCTGCACTTGCCCGTGTTATCGACGGCAAAGCCATCTCTGCCCAGGTTCTCGACGAAGTTCGAGAAGAAGTTCTGGTCCTGGCCGGACAGCAGATTTACCCGGCCCTGGCCGTACTGCTCGTCGGTGAAGACCCCGCCAGCCAGGTCTATGTGCACAACAAATTGCTGCGGGCCAAGGAAGTGGGAATTCGCTCCCTTGAATACCGTCTGCCAGACGACGCCAGCCAGGCGCAAGTACTGGAACTGATTGCCCAACTGAATGCCGACGCCACGGTGAATGGCATCCTGGTGCAGTTACCCCTGCCAGGACATATCGACGAGGCGGCAGTGATTCACGCCATCGACCCGATCAAAGACGTGGACGGATTTCATCGGGAAAACGTCGGCGGCCTGGTGCAAGGCATCGAAGTCCTGACACCCTGCACGCCCAGCGGCTGCATGCGTCTGCTGCATGAAGCCTGCGGTGATTTGAGTGGTTTGCACGCGGTGGTCATCGGTCGTTCGAACATTGTCGGCAAACCCATGGCGACCCTGTTGTTGCAGGCCAACTGTTCGGTCAGCGTGGTGCACTCGCGAAGCGTCGATGCACCGGCGTTGTGCAGGTTGGCGGACATCGTGGTCGCGGCCGTGGGTCGACCTGAGTTGATCGACGCCAGCTGGCTCAAACCCGGAGCCGTGGTCATCGATGTCGGTATCAATCGCATTAGCGACGCGTCGGGAAATCGTCTGGTCGGTGATGTCGATTACGCCAGTGCGCGCACCGTTGCCAGCGCGATCACGCCGGTACCCGGTGGGGTCGGGCCGATGACCATTGCGTATCTGCTGAAGAACACCCTGATCGCCAGTCAATTGCAGCGTGCTGCTGGGCGGAATCTGGCTTGTTAGCTGATCGTTCCCATGCTCCGCGTCACCAATGCGCAAGACTCAAGTCCAACGTCTATAGCGGGACGCTGAGCGTCCCCGGCGGCATTCCCACGCAGAGCGTGGGAACGATCATCGCAAAAAAACCCGGTCAGCAATGCCAACCGGGTTTTCAGTGGTTCAAGCGAGACTACGATCAAGATCAGTGGTTATAGGCACTCTCGTTGTGCTCGGCCAAATCCAGGCCCATCTCCTCCACCGATTCGTCGGCACGCAAGCCGATCACCGCGTTGATCACCTTGAGAATGATCCAGCTGACGGCGAAGCAGTACACAGTCGTCAACAACACGCCTTTGATCTGCCCCACGACCTGGGCGCCCATGGTCACGCCTTCCACCAGTCCACCCAGGGACGGCACGCAGAACACGCCAGTCAACACCGCGCCAATCATTCCGCCGATACCGTGCAAGCCAAACACGTCGAGGCTGTCGTCATAACCGAAGCGGCGTTTCAGCACCGTAACGCTCAAATAGCAGAACACCCCGCACAACAGGCCGATGGCCAACGCGCCGCCGACGCCTACATACGCACACGCAGGCGTAATGCCGACCAAACCGGCCAAAGCACCGCTGGCCAGTCCCAAAGCACTCGGTTTGCCGACCTTGAACCACTCGGTGAACATCCAACCGAGAATCCCCGCGCAAGCACCCAGCTGGGTGTTGAGCATGACAATGCCGGAAGTGCCATTCAGGCCCCCGCCGGAACCGATGTTGAAGCCGAACCAGCCAACCCAAAGCATCGCCGCGCCGGCCATGGTCAAGCTCAAGTTGTGGGCGGGCATTGGCGTATTCTGGTAACCCTTGCGCTTGCCGAGAATCAGGCACGCGGCCAGCGCGGCAACACCAGCATTGATATGCACCGCCGTGCCGCCGGCAAAATCGAGGACACCCCAGTTATGCATCAAAGCGCCCGAACCACCCCAGACCATGTGGGCGACGGGCGCATAAACCAGGGTGAACCACAGCGCCATGAACCACAGCGCCGCAGAGAACTTCATGCGCTCGGCGAAATTTTACTCGGAATTTTTCCAAGCCAGTATTTACTTGAGCTCCAGCGGTTTTCTGCTCTACGAGAGTCCAGTAACGTCCATCAAGAGCCGACGTTTTTGTGGGGGAGAAGTAGGGGAACCCATTTCATGGCCAAAAGGAGGATCTGTGGTCGTCATGTTAGCCCTGCCACCCTCCTCCCAGCGCTTTATACAAATCAATGGTTGCCGCTCGTTCCGCCAACTGATCACTGATCAACGCTTGCTGGGCAGCGAACAGCGTCCGTTGCGCGTCCAGAAGAGTCAAAGAGCTGTCGATGCCTGTCAGGTAGCGACTTTGCGCGAGCCGATAGTATTGGGCACTCGCGCTGACCAACCCTTGTTGAGCCTCAATCTGCTGACCAAAAGTCTCGGTTGCGGCCAGCCCATCACTGACTTCTCTGAAGGCTGACTGGATGGCCTTTTCATAACGCGCCACTTGTACGTCTTTCTCGACTTGAGAGACATCCAGGTTGGCCTGCAAGCTGCCAGCATTGAAGATCGGCAGACTGATTTGTGGAAAAAAGCTCCAGGTTCCCGATCCTCCGTTGAACAGCCCGGACAACGCCTCGCTGGAGGAGCCGGCGCCCGCCGTCAGGCTGATTCGGGGGAAGAACGCAGCTCGGGCTGCGCCAATATCCGCATTGGCAGCCTTCAGCAGAAATTCGGCTTCCAATATGTCGGGGCGACGACTGAGCAAATCCGATGGCAATCCTACGGGGACCTCAGGGAAGGATTGCCGCTCCCAATCGCCGGCGACCAAATCTACCGGGAGTTCGGCCCCGATCAACAACACCAACAGGTTACGGTCTTCGGCCACCAGCCGACGATACCGGGCCATCGAACCGCGAGCGCCTTGTACCAGGGTTTGGGACTGGCTTAGCGCCAAGTCCGACGCCGTGCCCACTTCAGCGCTGCGGCGCGTCATTCGGTAGCTGTTTTCATAAGTGTCGAGTGTATCGCTGGTCAATCGCTCCAGCGCCTGATCGGCCTGCAGGGTGAGCCAGGCGCTCGCAACGCTCGCAACCAGCCCGATGTGGACTGAGCGCTGAGCCTGTTCGCTGGCCAGATAACGCTGCAATGCCTCTTGATCGAGACTACGAACACGGCCGAACAGGTCCAGTTCATAGCTTACGTTCAGCCCGACAGAGTACTGACTCTCGATTGTGGCTTTATCATCAGATGCCAGATCTGCCGGGACGCGCTGACGGCTACCGCTTCCTGCTGCCGAGACCTCAGGCAACAGATCCGCACGGCGAATGCGATAGCGCGCCTGGTAGGCCTCGACGTTCAATGTTGCGATCCTGATATCCCGATTGTTGGCCAGTGCCGTCTCGATCAAGCGATGCAACGCCGGATCGGGAAAGAATTCGGGCCAATCGAGCGCTGCCGCACTTTCATCACGCGTCAAGGGCGCCAAAGGGTAAACGGCCGGCACAGGCGCCTGTGGCTGCTGATACGCCGGAATCAGAGAGCAACCACTGAACAACAGCAAACTGAGGACTAGAACACTGAAAGGCTTGATCACGACATAACCTCCTCATGAGCGGCCGCGGCCGGTACGACAGACGATCGACGGGCGAAGAGTGACGACACCGACACATAAAAGAGCGGTACCCAGAAGATGGCCAGGATTGTCGCGGTCAGCATGCCGCCGATCACGCCTGTGCCGATGGCGTGCTGACTGCCAGAGCCTGCGCCTGCAGAGATGGCCAACGGCACGACCCCAAGGATGAACGCCAGGGATGTCATGACAATCGGGCGCAAACGCAGGCGTGCCGCTTCAATCGCCGCTTGCGTGTAGCTCATGCCCTGCTCATGCAGTTCCTTGGCGAACTCCACAATGAGGATGGCGTTCTTCGCCGCCAGCCCTACTGTCGTCAGCAGGCCCACCTGGAAGAACACGTCATTGGACAGACCGCGCAAGGTAGTGGCCAGCAATGCACCGACAACACCCAGCGGCACCACCAGCATCACGGCCAACGGGATAGACCAGCTTTCGTAAAGGGCCGCGAGACAGAGGAACACCACCAGCAGCGAGAGCGCGTACATGACGGGCGCTTGTGAACCGGACAGCTTTTCTTCATACGACAAACCCGTCCACGCCAACGCGACCCCAGGCGGCAACTGAGCAGCGATGGCCTGAGCTTCAGCCATCGCATCACCCGTGCTGTAACCCGGTGCCGGGCTACCCAATATTTCTTCCGCCGACACGCCGTTGTAACGCGCCAGCTTGGGAGCACCGAAGACCCACTCGCCGGAGGCGAAAGCGGAGAACGGCACCATTTTCCCGGCGGCGTTGCGTATGTACCATTTGTCCAGATCTTCAGGCGACATGCGAGCACTGGCCTGGCCCTGCACAAACACCTTTTTGACTCGGCCACGGTCGATGAAATCATTGACGTAGTTACCGCCGAAGGCCACGGACAACGTGGTGTTGATGTCTGTTTGTGAAACCCCCTGCGCCCTCGCCCGCCGGTCATCGATATTCAACCGATACTGCGGCTCATCGTTCAGGCCGTTGAGCCGCACCGCCGTCAGCACTTTGCTTTCAGAGGCCAGGTGCAAGAACTGATTACGCGCCTGCACCAGCACCTCGTGGCCGACACCCGCTTGGTCCTGCAGGAATAAATCGAAGCCCGAAGCATTGCCCAACTCCCGCACGGCAGGCGGTACCACGGCAAATACCATCGCATCGCGCATGCCTCTGTATTTCGCTTGAGCGCGCGCTGCCAACGCGAGCGCCGCATCCTCAGGACCGCGCTGCCCCCACGGTTTGAGCAGTACAAAGGCCATGCCCGAGCTTTGCCCGCGTCCCGCGAAGTTGAATCCATTGACGGTAAACACTGCATCCACCGCGTTGGCCTCACCGCCCTCCTCATGCGTGGCGAGCAAGTATTGACGCACGCTGTCGAGCACTTTCTGCGTGCGCTCGGCACTGGACCCAGCGGGGGTCTGCACTTGGGTAAAGATCACGCTCTGGTCTTCATCGGGCAGAAACGCGGTGGGGATGCGGTTGAACAGCAGGACCATGCCAGCAACGATCAGCAGGTAAGCCAGAAATGCCGGCGCTTTGTGCCGCAGCATCCCGGCGACGCCACGCTCGTAGCGTTGCACGCCGCGATCAAATCCACGATTGAATGCACGGAAGAAGCCGAGCCGTGCGAGCCCATGTGAGGGGTCATGCGGCTTGAGCATCGTGGCACACAAGGCAGGCGTGAACACCAGCGCGGTAAGCACCGACAGGGCCATTGCCGAGACAATGGTGAGGGAAAACTGGCGGTAGATGACACCGGTTGAACCGTCGAAGAACGCCATCGGCAACAGCACCGCCGATAACACCATGGCGATGCCGACGAGCGCGCCCTGGATTTGTTTCATGGAGCGAATCGTGGCTTCTTTCGCCGACAAATGCTCCTCTCGCATAACGCGCTCCACGTTCTCGACCACGACGATAGCGTCATCCACCAGCAGGCCGATGGCCAACACCATGCCGAACATCGACAACGTATTGATGGTGAAACCGGCGACCGCGAGGATGCCGAAAGTACCCAGTAGCACCACAGGCACGGTCAGCGTGGTGATGATGGTCGCGCGGATGTTCTGCAGGAACAGCAGCATCACCAGGAACACCAACACGATCGCCTCGCCCAAGGTATGGAACACGCCATGGATCGAGTCGCGCACGACGGGCGTGGTGTCGTAGGGGTAAACCACTTTCATACCGCGAGGGAAAAACGGTTGCAGTTGGTTGAGGGTGTCGTGGATCGCCCTGGTGGTATCCAGCGCGTTAGCCCCGGGAGCGAGCTTGATGGCGATGCCGGACGCCGGCATCCCGTTGAACTGGGCGTTGACGCTGTAGGTTTCGCCACCCAGCGCTACCTCGGCGACATCGGCCAGTCGTACTTCGGAGCCGTCAGGGTTGACCTTGAGCTGGATGTCCTTGAACTCATCCGCCGACTGCAAGCGGGTCTTGCCAATGATGGTGGCGTTGAGCTGTTGGCCCGGCAGTGCTGGCAGGCCGCCGATCTGACCGGACGACACTTGCACGTTTTGGGCTTGAATCGCACTTTTCACATCGACGGGCGTCAGGCCGAAACTGACCAGCTTCGAAGGATCGAGCCAGATCCGCATGGCGTACTGCGCGCCGAACACCTGGAAGTCACCGACACCGGAAGTACGTGCCAGCGGATCCTGCATATTGGACACCACGTAGTTGGCCAAGTCTTCGCGGGACATGCTGCCGTCTTCAGAGACAACGCCAATGACGATCAGGAAATTCTTGACCGCTTTGGTCACCCGAATGCCCTGCTGCTGCACTTCTTGCGGCAACAGGGGCGTGGCCAGGTTCAGCTTGTTCTGAACCTGAACCTGGGCAATGTCAGGGTTCGTCCCTTGGTTGAACGTAACCGTGATCGCCATGGTGCCATCAGAGTTGCTTTCCGAACTCACGTAGCGAAGGTTGTCGATGCCGTTGAGCTGTTGCTCGATGACCTGGACTACGGTGTCTTGCACAGTCTGGGCCGATGCCCCTGGGTAGGTCACCTGAATCGAGATCGCTGGCGGAGCGATGTCAGGGTATTGGTTGACGGGCAGCTTGAGGATCGCCAGCCCGCCCACCAGCATGACGATCAACGCGAGTACCCAGGCAAAAATGGGCCGATCGATAAAGAATCTGGACATGCTCAGTTACCCCCAGCCACGGCACCGGCCAACGCCGGTGCCACGTTTTGAGCGGCGGTCACGGAGACCTTCATGCCCGGCTTGACGAACTGCAGCCCTTCAGTAATCAAGCGATCCCCCGCTTCGAGGCCACGCTCTACCAGCCATTGGTTGCCCACTGTGCGATTGGCCGTCAGGGGACGCTGTTCCACGGTTCCGTCAGCGCTGACCACCAGTGCGCTGGGATTGCCCTTCAGGTCGCGAGTCACCCCTTGTTGCGGAGCGAGAATGGCGGCCTGCCGCACACCGCTCTGGAGTTTTGCCCGCACAAACATGCCCGGTAGAAGCAGATGTTCAGGGTTGGGAAACACGGCACGCAGGGTCACCGAACCGGTGGAGGGATCGACTGACACCTCAGAAAACTTCAGGCGCCCAGGCAGTCCGTACGCGCTGCCGTTCTCCAGCGCGAGAGTCACCACGGCGGCGTCCGCACCCGCGTTCTCAAGGCGGCCTTGCTTGAGATCTTCACGCAGCTTGAGCAGGTTCGCAGAGGACTCGGTGATATCGACGTAAATCGGGTCGAGCTGCTGAATGGACGCCATGGCTCCCGTTTGGCCGTTGTTCACCAGCGCCCCTTCGGTCACGCTGGAGCGGCCAATGCGGCCGGCAATCGGCGCGAGCACACGGGTGTAACGCAGGTTGATCTCGGCACGCTTGAGATCAGCCTCCGCCGTCAATTGTCGCGCCTGCGCATCTTCGAACTCTTGACGGCTCACGGCCCTTTCTCCGATCAGCTGTCGATAGCGGTCTGCGAGGGAACGGGCTTGCTGAAACGAGGCGCGGGCACGAGCTACGTCTGCTTCATACGGCGATGGATCAATGCGGTACAGCGGTTGGCCGGGTTTGACCTCGCTTCCTTCGTCGAACAAGCGCTGCTGAATGATTCCGTCCACTTGTGGCCGCACTTCAGCAACGCGAAAGGGTGCGGTACGCCCCGGCAGTTCGCTTTGCACGGTGTAAGTCTGTGATTGCAGCGTGACGACTCCAACCTGGGGCGGTTTGGCGACTTGCACGGGCGCCTCTTGCTTGCAGCCAGCCAACACGATCGACAGCGCCAGGGCGGAGACGATCAAGGGAACCGTCTGTGTATGTTTCATCGGGCATTCCTCATACTTTCGCCAGGCGATAGCAAGCCGTTGCCGGCCGAATCGGGGCGGGTTCTAAACGAAAATTTTTGTCAGTGGCCGCGGGATGCTGCTTTGACGACCGGGGTCAGTTGATGGGTGCCACTGTACGAACCCGGGCATGCGGGGAGAATCGCTGCCCTCTGCAAGGCTTCATTGCGCATTCGGCAACGCTGCTTTTACCCGAGCGGGTTATCAGGGCGGCCAGCCTCGTGCCTCGGTGGTATCGGCTGGCATTCGATTCGATCAAAGGCGACGCGCAAGGCGGTCTTGCCAACTGCACAGGACGTGCTTAGGGCGCGAGTATTTCCTGAAGAAACTCTATGAATACATTGATGCGACTGGAGCCACGGTGGTTAGGCAGATACAGCGCATTGATGCAGGTGCTTGCACTACCGGGGTTGACCTCATATTGCTCCAACACCCGAGTGAGCCGACCCGCGCTGACATCCTCACGCACCAGCCAATCGGCCAATAGCGTCACCCCGCCACCGGCCAAGGCAGCTTCGCGCAGAATGTCGGCATTGTTGCTTTGCAGCCGTCCCTGCACATTCAAGCGGATGACGTCCTCATCGCCCTGGAATGTCCAGTTGTGGTGGCCCGTGCGGTAATCAAAACGCAAACACTGATGCTCCAGCAGGTCACTGGGGTGTCGGGGCAGACCGGTTCGAGTCAGGTATTCGGGACTCGCTACAACCCAACGCTGGAAATCACCCAGCCGCTTGCTGACGATGTCATCACTGACGACCGATGAACCGAGACGCACGGACACGTCGATTTGTTCGCTGAGCAGGTCACTGACCTCGTCGCTCAGCGAGAGGCTGATTTCCAGGCCGGGATGGCGCTCAAGCAACCGCCCCAAGTGCGGAGCGATGATTCGCCGGCCAAATTCCACCGGGACGCTGACCCGCAAACGCCCTTGAGCTTCGCTGCCACGGTCGGCAACGACGGCATCGGCTTCGTCGATGGCTTCGAGGATCGCCACGGCTTTATCGAAATAGTGCTGCCCCGCCACCGTAACGCTCGTGTTGCGCGTGGTGCGATTGAGCAGGCTGGCACCCAATTCGCTTTCCAGCCCCGCGACCTGCCGCGTCACGGACGACGTGGAGATGCCGAGCTTACGCGCCGCGGACGAGTACCCCCCACAGCGCACCGTTTCGACAAACATTTTCAGCGCCAGCAACTTGTCCATGAACGGATTCCGAGATCGAAAGGTAAAGGTAGCGACTGTGCATAACCAGTCAATGAAAGTCTTGCATGGCTGTGCTCAATGGCCTGATTGATTAAGAGGCTTGCGAATCTTCAATTGATCGGATGATAATCAAAATCCATCAAATGATCGATTGATTAATAGAACAGCGTGTCGGAACAGGTCCATGCCCATCGCGTGGACCGGTCGCTCTTAACCTGCGCAGCACCAAGACGCGTACCTGAACTCGCGAAGACAACAATAAAAAGGAGATCGACGATGCAATGCCCCTGCTGTCTTTCAAAGACCCGTCGCCAACTGCTGGGCATCATGGCAGCTACCGCGGGTGGCCTGCTGGTTACCCGTTTATCACCCGCCTCGGCGGCACCGATCAAGAGAGGCGCCGATGTCCCGGTGCGATCAGTGGACATCCACGCGCATTACTACCCTGAAGATTTCTTACACCTCTTGGGAAGTGAGGGCAAAGCGTTCGGTGCAAGCTATACCCGCCAGGAGACTACTTTCAGCTTCGCCACACCGGCCGGCGGATTAGGACCATTGCCCTTGAAATTTATCGACGTGCAGGCGCGCTTGCTCGATATGGACCGCTCCGGCGTCGATGTACAGGCGCTGTCCCTTAGCGTGCCGATGGTGTACTGGGCAGATCGACAACTCAATGCCCGTCTGGCACGTGCCTGGAACGATGCCGCGTCGACTGTCCATCGCCAACATCCGCAACGTTTTGTGGTGCTGGCCACGTTGCCAATGCTGGAGGCTGACGATGCCATTGCGGAGTTGGAACGCGCAGCCGAATTACCCGGGGTTCGGGGCGTGTACATGGGCACCAACATCAACGGCCTGGACCTGGACAATCCGCTCTTCGCGCCCGTCTTTGCCCGCATTGAACAGCTGGGACTCCCGGTATTCCTGCACCCGCAACAAACGGTCGGCGGCAGCCGCCTGAGCAACTATTACTTGAGCAACCTGCTGGGTAACCCGTTCGATACCGCTATCGCGGCATCACACCTGATCCTCGGCGGAGTGTTGGATCAATACCCACAACTGCATGTGTCATTGCCTCACGCCGGTGGGGCATTGCCGATACTCGTGGGGCGTCTCGATGCCGGATGGACCTCACGTCCTGAGACTCGGCGCCTGGCCCAAAAGCCGAGCAGCTACTTGACGCGATTCAGCTATGACACCGTGTCGCATTCCGGGCCGGTGCTGGACTATCTGATCGCCAACGTCGGCATCGACCATCTGGTGCTGGGCAGCGACTACTGCTTCGATATGGGCTATGAGCAGCCGGTGCGTTTTGTCGAAAGCATAGGCCTGGGTCCCCGCGAGAAGGCGGCAGTGCTCGGCGCCAACGCAGCCAGAATCCTGGGACTCCCCGCATAGCCTTGGCAAAACTCTCGATTTCCCTTTGGCCGGTCTGACCGGCCTTTTTTTTGCGTGTCGTTCAAGACTTCTTCAAATGGTATTTGTCGTTCTGCCAGGAAATACAATCCAGTTACTAAAACCAAATTGAGTAAATACTAATTAATTAACTCATCACTGGGAAAACTTGCAGAAACATCACTTTCGGTAATATTCAATATCCAGTCTTAATATTTTTATAAACATCCTGACGACACCATAATCAGTTCCAGAAGCAAACAAAGAAACCTTGCTTTCTTTCTCACTCTTACTGGAAAACACCCTAATGAAATATGCAATGCTCGCCTCGCTCATGATGTTTAGCGTATACGCTTCAGCCCATGATGGCGCCCACAGCACTGCCTCTGCCCCTGAGCCAGAGCAGTACAATTATTCCGAACACCTGGATATTGCCAAGGTCATCGACATCACGACGGTAGAGGACACACAGAATGTTTGCGGTCCCGTGGGCGCGCACATGGTGTATGTAGATCACAAGGGCGTAACGCACGATCTGCAATATAAGATACTGAGCAGCGCCTGTCAGAATGGTTAATGTTTCAATGGACACAGGAACAAAAAAGGAGATAGCTTCGATCTGAAGCTAATCTCCTCTTTTATATTCAGCCTATAAAAACTGCACTAACACTACGATTACAGCCCACTTTCATCCCGCGAATAAATCCGATGTGAGCCACACTTTCAGACCTGGGCGATCCCCATAATTCGATTGCCCATCCTCACCCCCCAATCGCCCATGCGACTGCCTTCTGCAAGTTGTTGTTTCTGCCAGGCTAGCAGGGCTTTATCAATGTCGCCGACGTCGTCGATTGCCTGAGCCAGAGACAATGCGTTGCGCGCCGCCTTGGCCGTACTTCCGGCGGTATGAGGACGCGGCACAAAAGCGGCGTCGCCAGTCAACAGCACACGACCAAACACCATTTGCGGGACGTTGAGATCAAGGATCGCTTGCACGAAAATATCTTTGGTCTGGCGAATCAGTTCCCGAAAAGCCGGGTTCGCCTGCCGCTCCCCCATTCCCCGTATGTAAGCATCCTGCCCGGTGGCCAAGGCCCCAGGTGGAATGGAGTGACTACGCCGATGGCCATCGCTGTCAGTGAGCACAGCGTCCAGTTCCGCCCCTTGCGCAGCTTTCAAGTACCACAGCCAATTGAACCGACGCTCGCCAGGATTAACGGAGCCATTCACACTCGGCACCATGTATTCCAGCATCAGCGATTCAGGGTCTTGTTGAAAAACAAAGTCCTCGTAAAGCTGCGTTTTGGCGAAGTCTGGAAGTTGCTCTTCATCGACAAGCCCACGCCACACCACATACCCCGAATACGTGGGTTCTGCCTCAGGCAACACCACGCTTCGCACGGTTGAGCCCGCGCCATCAGCGCCAATCAGCAGATCGGCCTCGGCCGTGCTGCCATCGGCAAAAATCGCAGTCACTCGGCGCTCATTCTGAGTCAGATCCACCAGCGTCTTGCCACGGTGATAATGCTCGGCAGGAAATGCAGAAAACAATGAGCTGTACAGTGTGTTCCAGGACGTCTGGGTTTGCGGCATCGGCTCTTTATGCATGACGCTACCGGCTTGATCCAGATAGAGACGATCATGGGACCGAACGCCGAGCGCACCTGCCGGATGAATGCCCGCAAAGCGAAAATGGTGCAGGACTTCTGCTTGCAGAACGATACCCCCACCTCGGCTATCCATCGCCGCCGGGGATCGCTCGTAAATATCGACCTGCCACCCAATCGCACGTAATGCCGTGGCGGCGAACAGCCCTCCCAGGGAACCACCAATGACCAAGGCCTTCGGAACGCCTGAACTCTTCATTACCTTTCTCCTCGTTGCGTGGTGATTCCCCAAACTCCGGTTTACCGTTGCGTTATGCCAACACCGGATAGTCGATGTACCCCTTGGCGTCGCCGCCAAAAAAGCTGTTGCCGTCGGCCACGTTGAGTTCGTTGCGACCGCGCAAACGAGCCGGCAAGTCGGGGTTGGCAATAAACGGGCGACCAAAAGCGATAAGGTCCGCACGGCCCTGTGCGATGGCCTGTTCGGCCGTTTCGCCGGAATAACCACCCGCCAGCATCAGAACACCGTGGAAGTCACTACGCAGCTGCTTGATGATCGCGTCCCAGCGTGGATCGTTACTTTCATCGAGCACTGTGCCGACCATCATCGGTTCTACCAGGTGCAGGTAAGCGAGATTCCAGTGATTGAGCCGGGATGCAATGTAGCCAAAGGTTTGCTCCGGGGTGTCATCGCCCATCCCCATGAAACGTCCCATCGGTGTCAGGCGCACAGCAACGCGCTCGGCACCGACTTCCGCGGTCACGGCTTCCACGACTTCGAGCAGTAACCGCGCACGGTTTTCGATACTTCCACCGTAGCGATCACTGCGCTGATTGCTGGCGCTGTTGATGAATTGGTCGAGCAGGTAGCCATTGCCCGCGTGAATTTCCACACCGTCCATGCCGGCCAGCATCGCGTTGCGAGCGGCCTTGCGGAAGTCGGCAACGATCGCTTCGATCCCTGGAATGTCCAGTGCCTGAGGGACAGGTACATCGCCCCAGACGCCCTCGCCTTGTTCATTCAGGATAAAAGTCTTGCCGGGCACCGGCTGCGCGGTCGGCGCCACCGGCAAGCCGCCGTTGGGCTGGAACACCGGGTGCGACACTCGCCCCACATGCCAGAGCTGCAGGAAAATCCGCCCGCCTTCTGCGTGCACAGCCTCGCTGACAGCCTTCCAGCCCTGAATCTGCTCGTCGCTATGGATGCCGGGCGTCCAGGCGTAACCCTGGCCCTGCTGCGAAATCTGCGTAGCCTCGGTAATGATCAATGCGGCACTGGCACGCTGACGGTAGTACTCGACGTTCATCGAGGTCGGTACGTTGCCCGGTTGTCCCGCCCGCGAGCGAGTCAGAGGCGCCATGGCGACACGGTGATTGAGAGTGAATTGACCAAGTTTGATCGGGCTGAACAAGTGATGAGTCATGATGATTTCCTGAATGGATAGGGATTGAACAAACGCCTTAAGCGGCTTGGCTTCGTTTCAGTATCTGGATCATTATTTCGATGGGCTGGGCGCCACTGATCACGTCATCCGCGATCTGAATACTCGGCACCGAGCGCACACCGGACGCCTTGGTTTTGGCTTCGAGTTTCAAGACTTCAGCCATGCCTTCATCGGCCTTGAGAAAGTCGACAATGGCCGCTCGGTCCTGCCCGGTTTCGGCAGCGATGTCGGCCAGCACAGCGAGGTCGCCGATATCCCGTCCCTCGCCGAAGTACGCCTTGAAAATGGCCTTGACCAGCGGGGACGCGTCTCGGCCCGCCTGCTGTTCGCGCCATACCAACCGATGCGCGGCCAGGGTGTTGGGCGTTTTTTTGACGTGCTCATAATCGAACTCAAGACCGACGGCCTTACCGGCGTGGGTGACCTGTGCGTCCATGGCCTGGCTACGCGCCCAACTGCCGAATTTTCCAGAGCGATAGGCTTTGCGATCCATGCCTTGAACAGGCATGTCCGGGTTCAACTGATAAGGCAGGAAACTGATTGGGCGGTCCGTTGATAAATCCGAAGCGGCAAGAGCGCGTTCAAGATTTTCCTCACCGATCCAGCACCATGGGCAGATGAAGTCGTAAGTCACCTGAATTTCGGATGCGTGCAAACTCATGACGGTCTCCGTGGTTGAATGTTTCACCCCCCCAAGGTAGGTGCCGGAGCGCCGTCAGAGAATCCACCCGCTGCACAACGTTGCTTTTCGCAAAACGCAACGATGAGCCGATCACGCCTTGGATTGACGTTGCGACTTGAGTAATTCGGTGAGGAAATCAATGAACGCATTGATACGTTTCGAGCCGCGGTGATTGGGCAGGTACAGCGCCGAGATCGCCGAACTGGCACTGTTCGGATTGACGACAAAAGCGTCGAACAAGGACGTGAGGCGACCACCGTCGATGTCGTCATTGACCAGCCAATCGGGCAACAACGCCACCCCGCACCCGGCCAGTACCACTTCGCGCAGGACCTCGGCATTGTTGCTCTTGAATTGCCCTTCGACGGGCACGCGCAGCTCTTGGTCCTGCTCTGAAAATGTCCAGAACTGCTGCGGCGCGCCATAGTTGAAGCACATGCACTCGTGTTGCATGAGGTCCATGGGCTGGTCGGGAAATCCTCGAGCATTCAGGTATTCGGCGCTGGCGACGACTCGGCGTCGAAAGCTGCCGATGCAGCGGCTGACCAGCGTTTCCATCGCTGCTGGCGACCCCATCCGGATCGATAGATCGATGCGTTCGCCGAGCAAATCGACGATCTCGTCTGACAGCGTCATATCCAGTGCGAGCAGTGGATAGCGCGCTAAAAGCTCGCCGATGTGGGGGGCAATGAGACGGTGACCCAACGCCACGGGCACCGAGATGCGCAACTGTCCCGCAGGCACTTCACCGCGGTCCGAGACTGACTCATCCGCGTCAGCCATGGCACTCAGAATATCCCGGCTTTTCAGGTAGTACACACCCCCGGCATCCGTCAACGTGACTTGCCGGGTAGACCGATTCAGCAGCACTGCACCCAGGTCACCCTCAAGCCTGTCGATCATTCTGGTCACTGAAGAGGTCGCCAGATTGAGTTGCCTGGCGGCAGACGAAAAGCCCTTGGAATCTACCGACTGGATGAACATTTTCAGTGCGAGCAGCTTGTCCATGAAACCCCTTCAGCAGCATCGGTACGATCCTTGAGGGTCTATCTTTGGGCATGGGCGCACGCTGCGCGAGTTAACGGTTGTTAATTCTGCTGCCGTTGCGCCTGGCGCAATGTAGCGTTGCGCCCTGATGGGGTACTCCATCACAACTGCCCTCTCTAAGCTCACGCCATGGAAAATCGCCGTACGCCAATCGCACGCGGTGGATTGAAAAATCTGTCGTTAATTCAGCTCGAGAGGTAAGGCGATGAAGCGCAAGACAATCATCGGTGCCGTTCTGGCAATCGGCGTCGTGGGATTAGGGTTTGCGTTCTGGATGATGTGGAGGCCGGAAATTGCCACGGTCAGCCAGCCCTTGAATGCCGCTCGAGAAACCCTGGACAGAGGCCGCCGCGTCGTCGAAGCGGGAGACTGTGCGGTCTGCCACACACGGCCAGGGGGCGCCTACATGGCCGGCGGTTTGCCGCTGGTAACGCCTTTCGGCACCCTCTTCACCACCAACATCACCCCAGACCCGGAATCCGGTATCGGAAAGTGGTCGCTGGACGCCTTTGAACGGGCCATGCGTGAAGGCATCGCGCGTGACGGTCATTTCCTCTATCCGGCCTTCCCCTACGTGCATTATCGAAAGATGAGCGATGCCGATATTTCCGACGCCTATGCCTACCTGATGAGCGTGGACCCGATCAAATACACCGCGCCGCAAAACCACATGGTCTTCCCCATGAACTTCCGTCCGCTGGTGTCTTTCTGGAACTTGCTGTTTCTGCATGGGGATCCGCTGGAGCCACTTCCCAACCGGTCAGCACAATGGAACCGCGGACGCTATCTGGTCGAAGGAGCGGGACACTGTTCATCCTGCCATTCGCCCTTGAATCTGATTGGTGGAGAGAAAGGCAGCGAACTGTTCAACGGTGGCGTCGTCGACGGCTGGACCGCTCCTGCCCTGCGTGGAATGACCGAGGCGCAACACCCCTGGAATGAAGCCCAGTTGGTTGCCTATCTGACGGGCGAGGTCGCCGAAGGACACGGCGCAGCGGCGGGCCCGATGTTGCCGGTCAGCCTGAGCATCGCGCAATTGTCAGCGGAAGACGCCCATGCCATCGCGCAGTACATTCTTGACCTCAAGAAAACCTCATCGGATGCCCCATCGCCGCCCTGCACCTCTGGGGTCAAGCCCAGCGCCAGGGCGCTTCTGGGCGCCTCATTGTTCGACGGGGCCTGCGCGAGTTGCCACGGCAGCTCGGCACCGATGCGCGTCGTTGAATCGCGGCCGGCGCTGGCGAACACCTCGGCGGTGATGGCGGACTCGCCACGCAATTTGATCCAGACCATCCTGCAGGGCATCCCGATGTCCAGCGCCGCATCCAGCCACTACATGCCTGCCTTCGCCCCTAGCCTGGACGACACCCATGTGGCTGCACTTGCCGAGTACTTGCGCAACGAGAGCTGTGCGAACCGACCCTGGACGGATCTCGACAAGACCATCAAAAGCATTCGGGCTCAGGAGCAGCAACCGTGATCACACTCGACATCAACGGCAAGACTCACGAACTGGACATCGCGGACGACATGCCTCTGCTGTATGCCTTGCGCAACCAGGTGGGGCTCAATGGCGCCAAATACGGCTGCGGCCTGGGTCAATGCGGCGCCTGCACTGTGTTAGTGAATGACAAACCAGTGTTTTCCTGCCTGACGCCGTGCGGCGCGCTGGCGGGTAAATCGGTACGCACCGTCGAGAGCCTGGGCAGCGCCGACCATCCGGGGCCGTTGCAGAAAGCCTTCATCGACGAACAGGCCGCCCAGTGTGGTTATTGCATCGCGGGAATGATCGTACGGGCACAGGCGCTGCTGGAGGCCAACCCTCATCCAGACGATGAAACGATCCTCCGCCACATGGCGCCCAACTTGTGCCGCTGCGGCACCCATGTGCGGATTCTCGCGGCAATCAAGTCGGTTGTCGCGCAGGGAGGCAAGGTATGAAAACTCCCGCGCAAAACGTCAATCTGAGCCGCCGTGCCTTCGTGATAAACGGGGCATTGGTGATGGGATTCGCGATGCTTCCGGGCATTCCCCGCGCCTTCGCCGACACCGAAGTGGACACCTTGGGGACGGCAATCCTGGCACCCGATCTGCCCGGCAGCCTGCGGGCCACGCCCTATCTGGACGCCTGGATACGCATTGATGCGAAAGATGGCATCACCGTCTACACCGGCAAAGTGGAGCTGGGCACTGGCGTCAAAACTGCACTCCTGCAGATCGCCGCCGAACGCCTGGAGGTCTCACCTGGGCTCATCCGTTTTCTCACTGCCGACACCGCACTGACACCCAATGAAGGGTATACCGCCGGCAGCCATACGATCGTCGACAGCGGCACCGCGCTGTTCAACGCGGCGGCCCAGGTTCGTCAGTTGTTACTCGAGTCCGCGGCACGCCAATGGCAGCTCACTATCGACAGCCTGACCACGCGGGACGCGGTGATCTACGATGCACAAGGCCGCAGCATGACCTACGCACAAGCCGTGGTAGGCGTTCAACTGCATCGCTTTGCATCGGCCAACTCGCCCTTCAAGCCAGCCAGCAGTTTCACTCTGATCGGCAAATCATTGCCTCGACTGGACATCCCGGCCAAAGTCAGCGGCGGTGCGGCCTATGTGCAGGACATGCGCCTGCCCGATATGCTGCACGCCCGTGTGATTCGCCCACCCCGGCGCGGCAGTCAGCTTCTGGACATTGACGAGACCGCCCTCAGGAAACTCCCCGGCGCGGTGAAACTGATCCGCAACGGCAGCTACCTCGCCGTGGTCGCCACCGATGAATGGCTGGCGATCAAAGCGATGCGCGAGGGCTACGCCACGGCCCGCTGGACAGCAGGTAACCCGCTACCTGACTCGACGCATATCCATCAACTGCTCACCGAATTGCCGGCGCGGCGCTACCCGGTGAGCGCCAAGGGTGACCTCCCGAAACCGGTGCCGAGTGCCTACAAGGCCCGGGTGACCAAGCAATACTTAATGCACGGCTCCATCGGGCCCTCCTGCGCAGTGGCCTGGTTCAAGGATGGAACACTGACCGTCTGGACCCACACGCAAGGTGTGTATCCGTTGCGCGCGGGCATCGCCGAGATGGTCGGCCTGCCGGTGGCTCAGGTGCGTTGCATCCACGCTGAAGGCTCCGGTTGCTACGGCCACAACGGCGCCGATGACGCTGCCGCCGATGCCGCGCTGATCGCCATGGCCGTCCCCGGCAAGCCGATTCGGGTGCAATGGATGCGCGAACAGGAAAATCTCTGGGAGCCCTACAGCTCGGCCATGCTTGCCGAAGTGGAAGCGGGACTGGACGACGGCGGGCGGCTTCGTGACTGGAAATACGAACTCTGGAGTACTCCGCACAACGAACGTATCGTCAATGCCGGGCGCCTGTTGCCGGCGTGGCTGTTGGCCAACCCCTTCACCCCAGCGCCTTCGGTCCCGATCGCACAGCCAGAAGGTGACGGCGACCGCAATGCCGTTCCGTTGTATGAGATACCCAACCTGAAGGTCGATATGAACTTTGTGCTGACCATGCCATTCAGGACCTCGGCCATGCGTTCGCTCGGTGCCCATATCAACGTGTTCGCCATCGAGAGCACCGTCGATGAACTGGCGACTCGGGCTGCCGTGGACCCGGTGCAATTTCGCCTCAATCACTTGAGCGATCCGCGAGCACGGGCGGTGGTCGAGCGCGTGGCCGCAGAGTTTCGCTGGCCGCAAAAAGCAACAGGGCCCGGCAGCGGAATCGGCTTCGCCTTCGCCCGCTACAAAAACATCATGGGTTACTGCGCGATTGCCGTGCAGTTGCATGTGCAGCGCCAGACCGGGCAGGTGACGATTGATCGCGTTGTCGCCGCCGTCGACGTGGGGCAAATTGTCAGCCCCGACGGCCTGCTCAATCAGGTCCAGGGCGGCATCGTGCAGTCCGCCAGTTGGACGCTCTATGAACGAATCCTCTATGACGCCAGTGGCATGCACAGCTTCGACTGGAGCGGCTATCCGATCATGCGTTTTCCGGATGTGCCGCAACAGGTCGAGGTCCACATGATTGATCAGCCGGATCAGCCATTTCTTGGCGCTGCGGAAATCGTCCAGGGCCCCATGGCCGCAGCGTTGGGCAATGCCATCAACGATGCCACCGGCAAGCGCTTGCTGGATCTGCCGCTGGCGCGACGTGGCTGGCAGGATGCACTGGGCTCATGATCGATCCGGGCGGTGTCGACGTTATGCCCTTATTACTTGGCGAGCAGGGCTGACGTCGCTGTCCAAAGTGCTTGGCAGGCGGCGGCGTTGTCGGCTGGAGGCGTCGGCCGTATGGGCTTTGCGTCCTTCACCGAAAAGTAGCCGCCCGATGCCGGAGAAAGGTCTGAATAGGTAGCCAGGCGTACGATGATGTCCGCGCCACGTTGCGGATCACCGATGTCCAACCAGTTGAGCGTCCTCCTTCGGATGGTCGAGGCACCCTTTTGAATGTGAGCCATCAAGGCCGGGCCAGAATCCGCCAGGCTATTGTTCACAAGGGCGACGTTTTTCGGCAGCGTATCGACGACTGGAACGATGAGGATCTGGAACAGCTGACGCAGCTGCTGCGTCGATTCAATGGACTATCAGCGTGACGGAATAAAAAAAGGCGGTGAAGGATCACTTGCACCGCCCTACCCCAACTAAGGGAAATGTTGCTCTTCTATAAAACACGCCGTTGGAAGAGAACGACATGTACACGCAGCACTCGTTAAAGTGCTGCCTGTCAGTTACAGCGGCCAGTCACACACGACCGGACCGCCGAATACGTTTTTGATATCTGGATATCAGTTACGAAGCGGCCTCGATCAAAAAACTAAAACAACGCCAATTGGTAATTGATAATCACGCGATTCTCGTCTTGTTGACGGGCATTAGGAATATTGTTGCGCACCATTGCATTTTTCCACATCACGCCAACGCCTTTTAAGGGCCCCGATTGCACGACATAGGCCAGCGTAATATCTCGTTCCCATTCACTGGAATTGCTGGAAGCAACAGTATTGATATCATCGCCTTTAACGTATACAACCCCCGCCGTCGCACCGGGCAAGCCCAGTTTTGCAAAGTCATAAGAGTAGCGGGCTTGCCATGACTTCTCGCCGGCACGAACGAACTTTTGAACCTGCATTTCCGTAATGGTATAGGTGGTCGGCCCATCGCCCTGGTTCAAATAGGGAAAGTCACTTTTCCCATCACTGACTTCATAGCCTGCGCCAAAAGTGTGACCCGCAACCGCGTAGGTAAATAATCCACTGTACAGATCATTGTCGACTTTGCCCTTTAACGTATTACCGCCGTAGTAGCCTGTCGTGAAGTACGCCGGGTCATGGCCGTTTGCACCATCATCCCTGCTATTAAAGTACCGAAAATCGCTGGTCAGTACGCCAGGACCAATTGCCCAGTTGTGAATCAGGCCGAGAAAATTCTGCTTATAAAAATCTTTCAGATTGCCGTAATAGTATTGCAAGGTTAGATCTTTGGTCAGTTTGTAATCGCCACCGGCGTAGGTGAATTTATTACTGAAGCGCCCCGTGACCGCATTATTCGCACCCGCGATGGACATGTTTTCATTGTTGCTGGAGTTACGCCCCTTCACCTCATCAATTTGGCCTCCCACCAACGTCAGATCTTTGATATCTGTCGAAGTAACCTGGGTTCCTTGCCAGGTTTGCGGCAATAATCTTCCATCATTACTGAAGATCACCGGCAGTTTCGGGACCAACGTTCCCAGCTTCAGCTCGGTCTTGGATATTTTTACTTTGCCGGTCAATCCCAGGTTGGAAAATTCGTCAACAGCATGGTTGCCGTCGCTTGGAAATACGATGCCACCGTAGTTTGTCCCCGTTGGGTTGCCATGCTTGCCAGTACTAGAATCCAGCTTGACACCCAACATGCCCAACGCGTCAACACCGAAACCTACTGGCCCCGGGGTGTAACCTGAGATAAATTCGAGCTGAAAGGCTTGTCCCCACTCAGCTTGATAACTCTGGTTAGCGGCTTTCTGAGCAGGTGTTGCCGAGTCTCGGTAATCACTATTAATATAAAAGTTACGCAGTTTAAGCGCAGCTTTACTGTCATCGATAAAACCCGCCGCATGGGCTTGCTGCGCCAATACACACAGGGCGGCTGCAACAGTCAAAGTACATTTCATTGTTTTTGCACCAAAGTTGAGATTATTATTTTTGTCTAAACTATTCAGCGACTTTCAGGCGCAGGTATTCACATCAGCTGCACTTTCATGCAGCAACTAGTTAACGTGAACAGTAATAACCCGAACTAATCAGCTTTCAGCTGCGCATTCCACGTGGCTGGCGTACCCAGTTCAGAATCGACCAGCTGATTATCGAATCGATTGCGCTCACCGATGGCACTGACCGAGCGATCGGTAATGGAGAACCAAAAGATCCCGACAAATGCCACGGCCATGGAAAACAAGGCCGGATATTCGTATGGGAACCAGGCTTGCGGATTATGGAGAATCTTGACCCAAACGGTTGGGCTAAGAATGCAAAGCGTAATGGCTGATAGCAGCCCCAGCGATCCGCCAATTACGGCGCCTCGTGTCGTCAGGCCTTTCCAGTAAATCGACAATAACAGCACGGGGAAATTGGAACTTGCGGCGATGGAGAACGTTAAGCTCACAATAAATGCGATGTTCTGTTTTTCAAAAGCAATGGCCAATAGAATCGACAACACACCCAGCACGATGGTTGTAACGCGAGAGACGCGCATCTCTTCACGGTCGCTGGCGGTGCCCCGGCGCAAGGCATGTGCGTAGAGGTCATGTGAAACAGCAGACGAGCCTGCAAGGGTAAGCCCTGCCACCACCGCCAATATCGTCGAGAACGATACAGCACACATAAACCCAAGGAAAACATTGCCGCCAACGTTGTGTGCGAGGTGAATCGCAACCATATTAACGCCGCCCAATATGCCACCTGATGCATCGTGATAATCGGGATTGCTGGCAACCAGGGCGATGGTGCCGAAGCCGATAATAACGATCAGGGCATAACCAATGCCGACCAGACCGGTGGCATAAAGGATACTTTGGCGCGCAGCCTTGACGTTACCGACAGTGAAAAACCGCATGAGAATATGTGGAAGGCCCGCCGTGCCGAAGACTAACGCCAATCCCAGGGAAATCGCAGACACCGGGTCGGTGATCAAACCACCTGGGCTCATGATTGCAACATGGGAAGGATGCACCTGGGTCGCTTGAGTAAACAGCTGGTTCAGGCTGAATCCGAATTGAGACAGCACCATGAAAGCCATAAAGACGCAGCCGGTCAGCAGCAATACGGCCTTGATAATCTGAATCCAGGTGGTTGCTAACATCCCGCCAAAGAAAACATAAATCACCATCAGCGTGCCCACGAGAAGCACCGCCGCGGTGTAATCAAAACCAAACAGCAACTCCACCAGTTTCCCGGCACCTACCAGTTGAGAAACCAGGTAAAGCAACACGATCACAATGGAACTGGAGGCCGAAAATGCTCGAATGGGTCGCTGTTTCAGCCGATAGGACAGTACGTCTGCCAGGGTATAGCGCCCCAGATTTCGCAATGGCTCCGCAATCAGAAACAGAATGATCGGCCAACTGGCAAGGAAGCCGATCGAGTAAATCAGACCATCAAATCCACTGGTGAAAACCAAGGCGGAGATACCCAGCAAAGACGCTGCGGACATATAGTCGCCCGCGATAGCCCACCCATTCTGGAAGCCGGTAATTTTTCCTCCTGCGGCATAGTGATCCGCGACGCTATTGTTTTTGCGTGCCGCCCACCGTGTGACGAACAGAGTGAAAATAACGAACGCCAAGAACAGGCCGATGGCAATGGGATTATGTTTTTGTACGGCAACAGGGGCGTCGGCCGCGTATACCGTTACCGAAGCAAGCATGGCGGAGATTGCAATAAGTAGACGCTTCATTTGTTGAAGCTCCTGATAATTGTTTTTATTTTAGGGTCGTAGCAGGTGTTAGTGCGCCAGACATAGACAGCCACGAGGAGAGTCGTGAAAGCGAGCATTCCAAAACCGATTGGCACGCCCCACGTCATCGGCTGCCCTACTGTGATAGGCGTACCCAAACGGGCAGGTATAAAGGCCAGGGAAAGAATAAAACCAAAATAGACAGTGAGCATAAGCGCCGTCATGCTCCACGAAAATAATCGGCGCTGTTTTACCAAAGCTCGAAACTCTGGATTTACGAGAATCGGATTTTGAATAGTGTCGTCAACCCGTTCAGCGGGCATGGTCGGGCCACCGTCTTGCGGATATGCATGTTCCATGGTGATCTCCTGCAAATAGCTTTTGGCTGAGTTAGAACTTCACGGGCACTGCAGTCTCACGCATCACGGCTTCCGGAGTCCGGTACAACTCCGCCATTTCGCGCTCTTCCTCGCTTTTCAGTTGCGCCTGCATATATGCGCCAAGATGCCTGGCGTGTTGAACAATCGATGCACCGAAACGACAACGTTGTTCGCTGTAGTCCGCTAATGCCTCTTCAACGGATGCATGTCGCTCCAGTGCCTCCACGATTGCCAAAGCGTCACCAGCGGCCTTGGTAACCCCCATCCCGCAATGAGGACGCGCCACAAATGCGGCGTCGCCGAGCAACGCGACACGTCCGAAATTCATCTTGGGAACTTCCAGATCGTAAATGGGCTGGAATAACGGCTGGGCAGCTTTCTTTACGACTTCGGCAAACTGCGGAGCCAGTAATGTCTCTGCGCACGTGTACATATTGTCGAGCACGTCACGGCGTATCAGGCCAGGAGGAATCCCACCTTCAAATTGTTTACCGCTTTCATCCCTCAGCAAATCCTTCAATTCATCGTCACCGCTGGTGCGGTACCACACAAAGTTGTAACGGCGCTCGCCGACGAGAGTGCTGTTGGAATGCCCGGCAACTGGATACCCCAAGATCTGTTCATGCGGGGGCAAACAAAACGCGAATTTATCGAACAGTGCGGCGTGGGCAGCGTCAGACAGAGCACTTTCATCGACTAACCCGCGCCAGGCGATGTAGCCGGCATATTGCAAGTGCACATCAGGTAAAAAATGTTGGCGAATCGTCGACCGAAACCCATCAGCCGCAATAATGACGTCTGCTTGATGAGTCGTCCCATCGGCCAATGTAACGCTGGCATGGGTTTCAGTACTTTCGACCGACACGACACTGCCACCACAGCGATACAGTGAATCCGGGAATGCGCAGCGGAGCACTTGGTACATCTTCCCCCACGCAGTTAGCGTTTGTGGGAGTGCGTTCTCAAGTACGACATCGCCGTCCTGGGCCAAAGTGACGCGCGAAAGCACATTAATACCTACAGATGCGTCGAGGGGAATTCCTGCTGCGGCCATCGCTTCGAACAATTCAGGGTGTGTAACGATTCCTGCGCCTCGTCCAGCGAGTTCATCCGGTACGCGTTCGAAGACCTCTACGTCCCAACCTTTGCGCAACAGCATGTTTGCTGCAAACAGGCCGCCCAGCGAGCCGCCGACGACAATGGCGCGGGGCTTGTTCAAGGAATTCATCATGGCTGCTCTCCCACCGTTGCAGCGACATGGGAGGCGTAAGAACCCACTGCCTCAATCTCGGAGGCCGGGAAATTGAGCTCGATGGTGACACCCGACGGATCTTCGATGAACACCTGATGCAGGCCAAGGCTCGGCACGGTGCGATCGCGCCACGCAATCCCTTCGGCTTTGAAGACGTTCCAGAACTCGACCAGGCCGGTGACTAAAAAAGCAATGTGATCAACCGTTCCAGTGCCTGTCAGCGGGACTTCTTTATCGCCCAGGTATTTCTTCAGGCCTTCAGGGTTGGAAGGATCAATCCCGATAATGTGGACCGTGCCGTAGTCCTTCTCATCCCCTCCCATGTACAACCAGACGCCAGGAAAATCGAATGGCGGCCGGTAGCCAGGAGTAAAACCGAGCACCCTTTCATAAAATCGACTGGACTTTTCCAGGTCGAATGACCGGATCGAGTAATGAGCGAGCTTCACGACTTGCATGGTGCCTCCAACAGTTTTTTGTATTTATTTATCAGTTGATAAACAATACGACCTGACGAAATTGAAGTAAATAGGTGGAGGACCAAATTTTTACGGACAGACCTGAACCACGTCGCGGCGCCGCCAACAGAGGACGGGCTTCAGGTGTTGAGAAAGGGCTTTTCAGGGCAAAAAGGCGCGTGCGTCCCCCTTACCACCTGCTCAGTTGAAGGCTGAAACAGGTGATGAGTGGTCGACAAAAAAGCAGGCAACACTGGAGATCAGGAGGCAAGAAACAGGGGAATCTCAACCGATCAATTCAAGCGAGACTTCTCACCGAGGTCGTTATCGACTTGCTGCAGTACGTGGGGACTGCCGTTGAGGAACGCATCAACCATTTGCTCGATCAGCGCATCAATGTCCTCAGTCACTGGAAGATCGTAAATCCATTTGCGCACGCCAATATAGAAAATGCTGGCATGCAGACTCCAGATCAGTTCGAGCTCTTTTTCATTGATCGTTTCACCGGAGGACGGCGCCAATCCATGAGCGTGGCGGATTTCTGCAATGACAGGAATGAAGACCCGCTCACGCAATTTAGCCAGATACCGATCATTGATACCTTCACGCGTCAGCCCGGCGAATACGAAGATACGAATCCATTCTCGGCGCAAAATCACACGCGCATATGAGGTGTAAAAATGCACCAGACGAGACTGAAGGGGTTCGCAGCGATCCTTGATCATCGCCTCCCACGAGGAATCCCACTGATAGACCTCGTCGTACACGCGGTCTATCAATGCCTCTTTGCTGGGGAAATACCGGTAGAGTAAAGGTTGGGTAATGTCCAGTTGTCGCGCCAGCTCACGGGTACTGCCCGAGAATCCGCACGTCGCAAAATGCTCAACGGCTTTCTGCACGATTTGCTTTTCCCTGACCTCAGGCGAAAGGCGTCGAGTCGTCGATTTGACGGGGTCTGCTGATTTCGCTGATTTCCCCGACTCGTTCTCGTCTCTATTTTTTGAGTCTTGCATAACGCCTCACTGGAGCTTCATTAAGGCATCATACAAAACAAAGGAACGCACTGGCTATGAACCACACCTATTTGGCAAGGCGGCTTTCAATATCCTTCTTGAACAAGGTGGGTCGGCTTAAATAATGCCCCATGGCCAACACTTCCATTTGGCCATCGATCTCCAGCGCAAATGCCGGAAAGCCTCGCGCATTCAGCGCTTCAAGCATCCCGTTGCTGCGGTTGATGTGGTCCTGCAATGAGTCTGCAGTGATCGAATCAAACGTTGCCATAAACGTATCGGGCTCAAACCCAAGCTCACTGGCAATGTCGGCGATTACGCCTCGATCAGCGATAGCCCGCCCCTCTTGGTAGTAAGCAATTTGCAGGCGCTTGAGCATTTCGATGCCACGTCCGGACAGCTGTTGAGCGGTCAACATCGCGGCAATCGGTGGTGAAGAGTCCAGCTGGACGTTCTCATGTTCCAGTACGCCTTGAACATAGGCGTCTGCGAAGGTTTGCTTGCTGAATGCCGTAATCCGAGCTTCGTGAGGACGAACAAAATCGCGCCACTCACCCGACATCAACTTGCTTTTGTCCCCCGAGAGCATGCCCACGCCATGGGCCTGAATTTCCAGGCCAGGAACAGCGGTGGCCGCCGTGATCATCGGCGCCGCGCCATAACACCAGCCACAGAACGGGTCGTAGACGTAATGCAGTGTCGCAGTGTTCATTCAAATCTCCGGGATCTGCCGTGCCTACACGGCCTGAAAACAGCAATGAGGAGATCAGCTCTCGGTTAAGCCTTCAGGCCCGAGCAATTCGCTGATGAAATCGATAAACGCATTGACGCGTTTGGAGCCACGATGGTTGGGAAGATACAGCGCGGAAATGGCGGAACTGGCATCGTTCGGATTGATAACAAAAGACTCGAATAATGAAGTCAAATCACCGCTGCCAATATCATCGTTGACGAGCCAGTCGGGTAACAGAGCCACACCGCCACCCGCCAGCGCAACCTCACGTAAAACCTCCGCATTATTGCTTTTGAAGCGGCCCTCAATCGGTACTCGAGTCTCCTCGCCGTCCTTTAAGAAAGTCCACACCTGTTGCTTTGGGCCATAGCTAAAACGCAGACACTCGTGCTGCATGAGGTCCATGGGATGTTCAGGAAAACCCTGTGCACTCAGGTACTCGGCGCTGGCCACCACTCGGCGTTTGAAATGACCGACGGGACGACTGACGACACCGTCCATGGCTGCTGCCGATCCCAATCGGATCGCCAGATCGACGCGCTCACCCAGTAATTCAACGATGTCGTCAGAGAGCGTCATGTCCAACACGAGTTGCGGGTATCGCTTCAAGAGCGAGGCGATATGAGGGGCAATCAGACGGCGCCCAAGTGCTACAGGCACAGAAATACGAAGGTGACCTGCAGGGAGTTCCCCACGGTCAGTGACCGAGGCATCCGCCTCGGCCACTGCATTCAGCACCTCCCGTGCTTTCAAATAATAGGCGGCCCCAGCGTCAGACAATGAGATTTGACGGGTGGAACGGTTGAGCAGGACAGCGCCCAACTCAGCCTCAAGTCCATCGATCATTCGAGTGACAGAAGATGTAGCCAGGCCCAGATGTCGAGCGGCAGAAGAAAAACCCTTCGAATCTACAGCCTGGACGAACATCTTCAATGCGAGCAGCTTGTCCATGACACTCCTTGACTCATCCGTTGTTCATCTTGAGCATGGCGCCAATTCGGGCCCGACGAGACACCACCGAAAAGACGACCAAAGCTACCAGCGACAATGCGCTTCCCACCGCAGCAATCGCCAACCAGCCGGCATGTTCATAAAGCGAACTGGCCACCGAAGAACCGATTGCACCACCAATAAAGATACTGATCATGTACAACGCATTCAGACGGCCTCTGTTGGCAGTGCCCAAGGCATAGACGGCTCGCTGACCCAGCACCATGTTCATCTGCACTGCAAAATCCAGCGCCACACCGGTGACCGCTAATCCAATCACACCGTAAAAGGGATTGATGAAGGCCGGGAGGAAACTCAATACACCCAGCACCATGGCCAACTGCGACGCTCGTCGAGTATGCCCCGCATCAGCGAGTCGACCACTGATAGGTGCGGCAATTGCACCGATGGCGCCGACCAGAGAGAAAATCGCAATCTGACTTTGCGTCAGGCCGAACTCACGACTCAATATCAGCGGAACAGCGGTCCAGAACAAACTGAACGCGGCAAACATCAGCCCTTGATAGAGCGCGCGCTGACGCAGCACGGGCTCGCGGCAAAACAGTTGTCCCAGGGACATCAGCAATTGACCGTACGATGCGCGATGGGTCGGTTGCCATTTGGGCATGGTCATGCCAATCACGATGGAGATAACGAGCATCAAGGCTGCGGCCCCGATAAACACTGCCCGCCAGCCGAAATGATCGGCAACTAAGCTCGACAGCGGCCGCGCAAGCAGAATCCCCAGCAGCAAGCCCCCCATAATCCCGCCAACCACCCGACCGCGCGACTCTTCCGGTGCCAGATGTGCGGCCAACGGGATGAGCATTTGCACGGAGACTGAGCTGAAACCGATGAGCGCCGATACCACTAGAAATACACTCGGCTGCTTGGACAAACCGGCGGCGACCAGGCTGAAGATCGTAATCACAATTGTCGTGATCATCAGCCGACGGTTTTCTACCAGGTCCGCCAAGGGCACCAGGAAAAACAAACCGAGCGCATAACCAATCTGGGTCAGCGAAACGATGAAGCTCGCGCTGCCACTCGACATGCCGATATCCGGGGCAATCAAGCTAATGATCGGTTGTGCGTAATAGATGTTGGCGACGATGGCTCCACAACAAAAGGCAAACAGAAGCACCAGCCCCTTTGTCATTGATGCTTTTTGTATCGTCGCTGCTGTATCACTTGTAGAAAGGCCCATGCCATAGACTCCTGAGTTTCGACAGCGGTGACTCTCCAGTGGAAGATCACTCGCATTCATGTTTTCCAGGACAACAACATAGGCGGCAGTGCACCTCGAGAGAATATGGAGAGGACGCAACGTCGTGTTGCGTCGTGCGCAAGAGATAAACGGGGTCAGTCAAATACCTCCGCTTGAATCAATGACGGGGAATTGATCGAGATGCCGCATTGTCGGCCCCTCCTCCTCATAACTTTTGATATCGATACCAGGCCTGAATGAGGCGAAACCACCGTCTATGGTCGGGCATCGACAAGCCGATCCGGCTGGGCGTAGACTACTATTGATCGACCGATCATTAAAAGGCCTTTTTCATAAAAATGGAGCGCCTTCACCTCTCCAGGCTCAGCAGTTTCAACCAAAAACACCCCCTGCTTTTATGCAACGCTGAGCCAATGAGCTCGAGGTAAAAATGGGTGGGTCACAATAAAATCTCTTGAGTGAGGCGAAACTCATCGTGACGCTTAATCTTCGTAGCAAAGTCATCCTTCTGGCGATCATCCCCGGCCTTTTACTAGCGGCGATGGTCAGTGGCACCACCTTTTGGGTTTTGCAAAAGCTGGCATCCGAAGAGGTCGCGCAGACGCGCGAGCTCCTGATCGATGAGCGAAAAACTTCACTAAAGCACTATATGGAAATTGCCCAAACGTCGATTCAGCCGATCTATGACGCTTCCCGCTATGGGGATCTGGAGGCTCGCGATCAGGCCGTCAAAATTCTGCGGACGCTGAGTTTCGATAAACAAAACTACTTTTACGGCTATGACTCCTCGTCTGTTCGAGTGTTCTCTGCAAACCTGAATACCGATATCGGCAAGAGTTTTGTCGATAGCAAAGATGCCAACGGCGTGTATGTCATTCGCGGGCTGGTTGAAGCAGCCAAGACCGGCACTCATTTTTTTCGCTACGACTGGCAGACGCCCACCAGCCCTAAACCTACGCCCAAACTTGGTTACACCGTTTACCTGGACAAGTGGGACCTGACCGTGGGTACCCAAGTGAACCTGGACGATCTGGAAGTTCAGGTGCAGGCCATTGCCAGTAAGCGTTACGAGCGAATCGGCCAGTACACAGCGTACGTACTTGCCCTTGCCGGTTTCTTGCTGGTACTGGTCGCCTTAGTAGGAATCTGGCTTGGCAACGGACTGGTGAAACCTGTACTCGCTATCAAAAAAAACCTGGACGACATTGCCGCTGGAAATGGCGACCTGACACACCGTTTGCCAGTTTCGAGCAATGATGAGCTGGGCGATTTGGCTCACTCGTTCAACGTATTTGTGGAAAAAATTCATAGCCTTGTACGTCAGATTGCCGAGATGACCGGGCAACTATCCGAGCTGGTCGAAGATATGTCGGCCCAGGCACAACGGTCGGAGCAGGCCATGGATCGTCAGCGCCATGAGACGGATCAGGTAGCGACAGCCATTCATGAAATGTCCACGGCGGCGCACCAGGTTTCCGTCAGTGCCCAAGGTGCTTCACACGCAGCACGAGAAACCAGCGATGTAGGTGGGCAAGCAAGAGATGTCGTCAACAAGAGCATCGAAAGCATTCATTTGTTAATTGAGGAAATCGGGCAAAGCAGCACGTCTTTGGACAGCCTGAACAATGACGTGCAGTTGATTGCCGGTGTAGTTGACGTCATTCGTTCTATTGCAGAACAAACCAATCTATTGGCTTTGAACGCTGCAATAGAGGCAGCACGAGCCGGTGACGCGGGGCGTGGATTTGCGGTGGTTGCTGACGAAGTTCGAGCCCTGGCCAGCCGTACGCAAAAGAGCACTCAGGAAATCCATGGGATGATCAGTCTGCTTCAAAAAGGCACTCAAGACGCCATGATCACGATGGGCCGCTCCAGCGAATCAGGAAAAACAACGGGACAGTTGGCAAACCAGGCAGGGTTATCTCTGGATGCCATCAGCCAACTCATTTATACAATTAATGACATGAATGCTCAGATCGCCAGCGCTTCCGAAGAACAGACTGCCGTCGCCGAGGAAGTAAACCGCAGCATGACTCATATCTCCCAGGCGGCTGATGTGGTCGCCAATGACGCCAAAAGCACCGCACGAACCTCCCTGAGCCTCACAGATTTGGGCAATCGGCTGGGCCATTTGGTTGGGCAGTTTCGGATTTAGAGGTGAGCCTTTGCATTAGTTTTCGGATTTGAGACGGGCTCTCTCCAACCTCGCCGAATAGGCAAAAAAAACTCCGTGGTGTTTCGCCACGGAGTCTTTTTCTTCGCCAAAAACAGTCACTGATAGACGACCAAAAAAGCCTCGACTACTCGGATGAAAATTTCACATCCACGATTTTGTTTTCCAGGAACGCAACATCCAGATAATTTACTTTTCCGGCAATTGCCTTGTAGGTCCGGCGAGTAACTGCGTTCTCCTTTGTCTCCCCAACTTGCACCAACTGAGTATCATTGGAGACCTTGCTGAATGACGCCTCTATCTCTGACACGTGTTTATCGTTAAATGCCTTGCGTATTTCCGGGCTTAACATTGGATCGCTTTTACCATCCATCAAGGCAATAACTGCTGCCTTAGTCTTTTGAGTCTCAGCCGCTGAGCCTTCGATTTCTCTTTCAAGAGGCAACAGATTTGGATCAATAATCCCGGCAATGCGCTTAACTATATAATTGCTACGAGCTGTCTCGAGATTCGCCAGAAAACCTATGGAAATACCGTTATCGAACCTGGCGTAGTGCGCATGAAATCCCTGGAACGATCCCCCATGATCGATCAACCGATGACCATTCACGATATTGTTGCGCCATCCGAATCCATAACCGGTAATGGGTTGACTGCCGTCAGCCATCAACGGCACTTCCCACTCGGTATTAATTGACTCTTTAGACAATGGCTTGCCTTTTGAAAGGCACGTGTCCCAGGCAGCCAGGTCATTGATCGTCAACAACAGGCTCCCGTCGGCTGTCTGAGCCAGGCTCTGCGAGACCGGCCCCGGGTTTTCCAGCTGTCCATCACTGGAGACATAGCCGGACGCCCGATTGGGGATAATAGTTTTCAGCATATTGACGTGTGCCGTTTGCATATCGCACTGGCTGAACAACCTTTCCCGAAGCAGATCTCCGTAAAATCTTCCGCTCGCACGCTTGATCAGCATCCCCAGCGCGACATAGCCTGAGTTGCTGTAGCGGTACTGAGTTCCCGGTGCGAAATCCAGTTTCTTGGACGCAAGAAGACCGATAAGTTGTTCGTCGGTGTAGTCTTGTTTTATATCAATACTATTGAACTGCTCATAGTCGGGTATGCCAGAACGCTGCTGCATGACCTGGCGAATGGTAATACCGTCCCACATGCCTTTGGCTTCGGGAAAATAGGGTGCAATAGGATCATCAAGCTGAAGCTTGCCGTCTTGTACCAAGAGCATAATGACGGAAGAGGTAAACATTTTTCCAACTGAGCCTGATTGGAAGACAGTCGCCGTCGTTGCAGGCGTTTTGGTTTCCAGATTACTAAACCCGTAAGCAGAGGTATAAAGCGGCTTCCCGTCTTTAAGAATTGTAATTGCTGCCCCCGGAATACCCTGTTCTTTCATAAGGGCACCCATAACATCATCGACTTCATGGGCGCTCGAGAACGGCGCGGCATGACACGCAACTCCCCACACCAAACTTGTAAGTAACAAACCTTTTGAGAGTACAAATGTTCGCTTTTTAGAATTTTTATTCATTGTAATTCTCCAGAAAATTTCTAGTGGCTGATCATTTCTGTGGTCGGTGGACGCTAGTTATTTGGTGTGAGTATTCAGATTCTCCTTTAAGCAAAAAACCACGGTGGGCTCTGCCATTATCTATACAGGTCTAATCTGGATTAATAATTCCATAATGGACAATTACGTCCATATCGTCAAGCTTTCGAGAGACGGTTTTTCGAACAAGGAAACGGAAAAATGAGCGCGATCGGCGGAAGGCATTTTTGCTGTACTGATGACACCAGAGTGATCGCTCACAGGCAGAAATCGGCCAGAAGTAGACACCTGAAATGCCCCCCGACCTTTACATCGCTCTGGACAAGATCGCATTGGCCATCGTGCCTTGAGCAAGTGCGGCTAGGCGCGTTCGCGCCGCTATAGTCGACTCTATGAATGACCGTACTTCCAGGAGCTTTTCCCAGTGTCTGACATGCCGAGCAATTTCGCTTACACAAAACGCTTCAATGCCGTACTCACCTACATTGATGCCAATCTCGAAGGTGACCTGTCGGTGAAGACGTTGAGCCATGTGGCGAACTTTTCGGCGTTTCACTTCCATCGACAATTCACGGCGTTCGTTGGAGTGCCTGTCTCACGTTATGTGCAACTGATGCGACTACGTCGCGCGGCACATCGCCTGGCCGCCGTCACTGATCATTCGGTACTGGACGCCGCACTCAGTGCCGGCTTTGAAAGTCCCGAAGCATTTTGCAGGGCGTTCAGGCGGGCGTTCGGTACGACGCCGAGTGCGTTCAGGAAGGAACCGAACTGGCAGGTCTGGAATGCGGTATTCGCAATCCCCCACTTTTCCAGGACTATCGTCATGCAAGTAAGAATCGTAGATTTCCCTGACGTCAAAGTAGCAGCGCTTGAGCACCGTGGACCACCCGGGCTCGTCAATGAAAGTGTGCGCAAGTTCATTGAGTGGCGCATGCAGAGCGGACAGTCGCCGGTGGCATCGAGTCGCACCTTTGGCATTCCCTATAGCAACCCCGATACGACACCTCCACAAGCATTCCGCTTCGCAATCTGCGGCGAGATTCACGAGGTCGTGAAGCCGAATGAGTTCGGCGTGCACGAGATCGTCATTCCCGCCGGCCGCTGCGTCGTGGTGCGACACACGGGGTCACCGGATCACATCGGCGAAACGATCTATCCGATTTACCGCGATTGGCTTCCTGCCAGCGGAGAGGAGCTTCGTGACCATCCACTGTTCTTCAATTACCTGAGCGCCTATCCCGAGACACCACAGGATCAATGGCAAACAGATGTGTATGTTCCGCTGCAATAGCGGAGCAAGCAGCTTTCGACCCTGAGCTGACGTTGACGAGTGTCAGTTCGGGGTCGGTTGCCTCTGCGTCCACCTGGAAGAGGTGATCGAGCATTGCTACAAGAGGCTTATGTTAAGCCTGCTAGAGCTTGTGCTTACGCAAGCGTCGGGAATGCTCAACGGTTTTTGCTCGGGAAAATGGCGAGCGTCCGAGCTCAACTCCGGCGCAAGAGTGTATGAGGAGCCACACCAAAAGCTTTGCGAAAAGCATGGCTGTAATGGGAAAAATCGGAGAATCCGAAATCCAGTGCAGCTTGGGAAATGCTGCGAACCTGGCCACGTTCGATCGCCTCGCGGCTGGCGATCAGGCGCTCTTTCCAGATCTCCGCAACCGGCGTTTTCTGGTAACGGGCGAAAGCACGCGTGACGGTTCGCGTGGACACATAATGCACTTGAGCGATGCGCTCGATCGAGAGGTCCGGATCGGTCAGATTCTGGTGGATGTAGTTCATGATCCGACCATAAAGATCCAGCTCCTCATGGGTCGTCTTGAGATCCTGGAGCTCCAGGCTGATCGCCAGAAGATCCAGCAAGGTGTTGGAGAAGCGACTGGATAGCCCCTCGTCTTGAAAGCTCGCGGGAATGCTCGCCGCTTGACGCAACATCTCGCGCAACGGAATCACCCCTGGACGGCGATCGTCCAGAACCACGGCTGTGCAGCCTCCAATACCTGGCAACCGCTGGCTGAGCAACTGTCTCGGAATGCGGACCAGGTGGTTTTCGGTACCACCCAGGCTGAATCGGAACGTCTGGGATGCGTCATAAAGAAACAAATTGTCCGCTGCCAGAGTTGCCCTGCGCCCTGCCTGCTCCAGTTCACCAAAGCCTCGCCGGGTGAAACCCAGCCATAAATCCTCATCAGGACCGCTGCGCAAATGCTGGGGTGAACGCTCCCAAAAATGCAGTGGCGAGGACAGCGTACAGATGTCCAGCGGCCCCATGCCGTGCACTTCCAGCGCCCCGTCGAAATCGCTCTGCGTCAATGGTTTGCTGTCCGCCGCCAGGCAGTGACGGCACACCACTTCTTTCCAGTAATCAAAGCGACGTGGAGCCGCAACGGCGAGGGTTGAATACTGATTGCTATGACTCATGGCATTCACCTCACGGCGGCGACTGAACAATAAGGGTGACGGAAACATTGGTTCCCTGTTTAGCAAATAGCAGGCCACTCCACTTTTGTACTGCCAAGGTTATGTGAGCTTGAGATATCAGACCCGCGCGCGCTCGGGAAAGAGTCTGCGTGAGGCTGTCACACGGACGACTCCTGCCCGTTATCGTTACATGCATTCGCAGTGCACGCACCCATTCAGCCCATCCTAATCCTGTTTTCAGGCCCTGTCCTTTCTAGCCAAACGGTTGTCCGTTCGAGCCAAGCGTACGGTGCCGTCCCCGCCTAACTTCTACCCCACACCGTGCCACTCCAACCACAGCTGATGAGGTGTCCCATGCAACCGCCAGAGCAGCAGCGACAGTCCGATTCATCCTGGCTTTTGCAGATGCGCGACCTGGCACCTGAAGAGTTCGCCACCTACCTGTTAGAGCTGGGGACTCAGGTGCTGCGGCGTCGACTGGTTGCACCAACCGCCAGACAGCCGCGCCCGTCGAAACGTTGAACAGATAACCGCATACCAAAAAAAACAAAGGAGCCCACCATGGAATCTGCGATCGATAAGCACCTCAAATGCCCGCGCACGTTGTCTCGTCGCGTCCCCGATGAATACCAACCACCCTTCCCCATGTGGGTTGGACGCGCCGATGAGCAACTGGAACAAGTAGTGATGGGGTATTGGGGTGTGCAATACCGCGGGGAGGACCAGCGTGAAGCAGCCCTGAACGCCATGCGCCACATTGCCGCCAGCCTGAGTTTGCCCGATGGCCCTCTGAGCCATGACCTGACTCACCACACTGACAACAGTGGTTACGACAACCTGATGATCGTCGGTTACTGGAAAGACCCCGCCGCGTATTGCCTCTGGCTGCGCACGCCTGAGGTCATCGAATGGTGGTCTTCAGAGGATCGGGTGAGCGAAGGCCTGGGTTACTTTCGGGAAATTGTCGCGCCGCGAGCCGAGCAGTTCGAGACGCTGTATGGCTTTCGCGATGAGTTGCCCGGTGTTGGCGCCGTGATGGACAGCATCAGCGACGAAATCGAAGAGCACGGTTACTGGGGATCGATGCGTGACCGCTTCCCGATATCCCAGACCGACTGGATGGCTCCTTGCGGCGAACTGACGGTCATCGCTGGCGACCCGGCCAAAGGTGGGCGCGTGGTCGTGCAAGGCCACGACAATATCGCGCTGATCCGCTCCGGGCAGGATTGGGCGGATGCCGGCGACGACGAACGATCGCTCTATCTCAACGAAATTCTGCCGACGCTGCAGGCGGGTATGGACTTCTTGCGCGACAGTGGCAAGGACCTGGGTTGTTACAGCAATCGCTTCGTGAACTACATAGACCTGGAGGGCAATTTCCTGAACCTCAGCTACAACATTGGCCACTGGCGCTCCCTGGAAAAACTCGAGCGCTGGGCCGAATCCCATCCGACCCATCTGCGGATCTTCGTCACCTTCTTTCGTGTTGCCACCAGCCTGTCGAAGCTTCGGCTCTACCACGAAGTTTCGGTATCCGACGCCAAGGATCAAGTGTTCGAGTACATCAACTGCCACCCGCAGACCGGCATGTTGCGTGACGCGTTGATCCCTAAGACCTGACGTCTGACGCAACCCGGCGTTCACGGGCGGTCTTGATTCGAATTCCGCCCTGACACCGTTATCCCCCCCGCACAGTTTTTTCGGCCCCCCATCTCTAGCGCATGGGGTTGGGGGCCCTTTTGCCAGGAAATCGATCATGAAGTTGAGTCACTTTTTACTCGTGCTGGGCATGCTGCCCTTTGTCAAAAGCCAGGCCATCGAGGTAGCTCCAGGCGATTTCGAGCCATTGCCGGCCGGCGCCAACGCCTTGCTGCTCTACTACCAGCATGCCGACCGCTCGGATCTGTACCAGAACGGCCATAAGGTCTCCGACGACGCCCGGCTCAGTTCTGACATTGGCATCCTGCGTTATGTGCACGCCATCGGCCTGTCAGAAAACCTCTCATGGGAACCGCAGATTCTGTTGCCCTTCGGTCAACTGAACGCTTCCGGAGATGTCGGTACGTTGGGCGATACTCGTGGCATCGGCGACCCGATCATCACCGCCCCGCTGAAGTGGACGCTGCCGACCGCGAACAAGGACATCTTCTCTTTGGCACCGTACCTGTCCTTTCCGGTGGGGAGCTACGATAAAAACGATGCCCTGAACCTTGGCGAGAACCGCTGGCGCGCCACGCTACAGGCGGCGTACATCCACCATTTCTCCCCGAAATGGGCCCTGGACACCGTGGCTGAAGCCTCATGGGTGTCGGCCAACAATGACTTCGGCTCGACCGGGGCAAAGCTGGAAGAAAACACCCGCTACGAGTACCAGGCCGCCGTGCGCTACAACTGGACGCCGAGCACCACCTTCGCCGTTGGCGGCGGCTACATCACCGGCTCGGCGACCACGGTCAACGGGGTCGATCAGCACGATGGGGTATCCACCTCCTATGGCCGTTTCACCGTCACGCACTTCATCGAGCCCACGCTGCAGATTCAGGCCCAGATCGGCACTGACATCGAGGTCGAACAAGGCTTCAAGGAAGGCGCACGCCTGAACCTGCGCGTCTTGAAAGTGTTCTGAGCGCGCCACGCTCGGCAGGTTGTCCTTTTCAACCAAATGGCTGTCCTTCTCAGCCAAGCAAATGCCAAGACGGATGCCTAACTTGAACCTTGTTACCCACATCGATTGATGTCGCTCCAGGTACCGGCCGAGTGTTTTGCAAACACCATCGAACGCTCCCGTACTGACTGACCCGTCGTCGATCACAGACAAAAAGAATAGGAAAATCATGGCCATTGTTCGCCCTACCCTCGATCAACTGCAGGACATCGCTGGCCGGCTGAATATGCAGCTGAACCATGAGCAGGCAGCGGAATACCTGGCACTTATGCAGCCAAGTTTCGACGCCTATGACTTGGTCGACGAGTTGCCGGATTTCACCCCGCCGGTGCGGTACGACCGCAGTTCGGGCTACCGCCCTTCACACCCGCAGAACCTGCTCAACGCCTGGTATTACAGGACTGAAGTCAATGGCGCCCGTGAGGGCAAGCTTGCAGGCAAGACTGTTGCGCTCAAGGACAACATCGCCTTGGCTGGCGTCCCGATGATGAACGGCGCCTCAATCCTGGAAGGGTTTGTACCGTCGTTTGACGCCACCGTGGTGACCCGCTTGCTGGACGCCGGGGTCACCATTCTGGGCAAGGCGACCTGCGAGCATTACTGCCTCTCCGGTGGTAGCCACACGTCTGATCCGGCCCCCGTACACAACCCATACCGGAACGGTTTCGCTGCTGGAGGTTCCTCCTCCGGTAGCGCTGCATTGGTGGCAGCCAGCGAGGTGGACCTGGCGGTTGGCGGCGATCAAGGCGGTTCGATCCGCATCCCTTCAGCGTTCTGCGGCACCTATGGCATGAAGCCGACCCACGGTTTGGTGCCTTACACCGGGATCATGGCGATCGAAGCCACCATCGACCATGTCGGTCCCATCACCCGCAACGTACGTGACAACGCGCTGATGCTGGAAGTCATGGCCGGTGCCGATGGACTCGATCCTCGCCAGGCCGCACCTCAGGTCGACGCCTACTGCGACTACCTGGATCGAGGTGTGAGCGGGCTCCGGATCGGCGTCCTGCAGGAAGGCTTCCAGCTGGCCAATCAGGATCCACGCGTTGCCGACAAGGTACGCAGCGCCATCGCCCGCCTTGAGGCTTTGGGCGCTCGCGTCGAGGAAGTCTCTGTTCCAGAGCACAATCTGGCGGGTTCGCTGTGGCACCCCATCGGCTGCGAAGGCCTGACCATGCAGATGATGCATGGCAATGGCGCAGGTTTTAACTGGAAGGGTCTCTACGACGTCGGCCTGCTGGATAAACAGGTCGGTTGGCGCGAACAAGCGGACGCTTTATCCGCGTCGCTCAAGCTCTGCATGTTCGTCGGCCAGTACGGCCTGGAACGCTACAACGGTCGTTTCTACGCCAAGGCACAGAACATCGCACGCTTCGCCCGGGCCGGTTATGACAAGGCACTGGAGACCTACGACCTACTGGTCATGCCGACCGTACCGATCATCGCCCAGCCCCACCCCGAACCCGATTGTTCGATCACTGAGTACGTGGCCCGGGCGCTGGAAATGATCGGCAACACAGCGCCTCAGGACATTACCGGTCATCCGGCCATGTCGATCCCATGCGGTCTGGTGAACGGTCTGCCGGTGGGGCTGATGTTCGTTGGCAAACACTATGCCGAAGGCACGATTTACCAGGCAGCGGCAGCGTTCGAGGCCGCCGTCGACTGGAAGACGTTGTAAGGCTGCTTACCCCAAGCCTCCCGTACATCAATAAAAACCGGGGCTGATCTTCACTTTTTTTAACCGTGTTAACCGAGGAGTTACATCATGAGCGCCACTGTATCCCCAGCATCCACTTCGACGCCCAGCGAGCGGGCCTGGGCCTTGTTCAAGGTTTTGAAAGATAAGGAACTGATTCCGGAGGGCTATATCGAGCAGCTAACCGAACTGATGGAGCACCAATGGAGCCCGGAAAACGGCGCCCGTGTAGTCGCCAAAGCCTGGGTCGATCCACAGTTCCGGGAACTGTTGCTCAGAGACGGCACCGCAGCGTGTGCGCAGTTTGGTTTCACCGGCCCGCAAGGCGAATACATCGTGGCTCTGGAGGATTTGCCCCAGCTGAAAAATGTCATCGTCTGCAGCCTGTGCTCCTGCACCAACTGGCCCGTCCTGGGGTTGCCGCCGGAGTGGTACAAGGGTTTTGAATTCCGTGCACGTCTGGTTCGTGAAGGACGTACCGTGCTGCGTGAGATGGGCACAGAGTTACCAAGCGATGTGGTCGTCAAAGTCTGGGATACCAGCGCAGAAAGCCGCTATCTGGTCCTGCCCTTAAGGCCCGAAGGCTCCGAGCACATGAGTGAAGAAGAGCTTCAGAAACTGGTGACCAAGGATGTGCTGATCGGGGTTGCCCTGCCCCACGTACGTTGACCCAAAAGACTCTTCATCTTCTTCTAACTTTCGGAGGTTTTTATTATGGATGGCTTTCACGATCTCGGCGGTTTTCAAGGCTTTGGCAAGGTTCCCCATGTCATCAATACTCAGGACTACAAGCAAGTATTCAAACAGGAGTGGGAACACCTGGCTTACAGCCTGATGTTTATCGGCGCCGACCAGCTGAAAAAATTCAGCGTCGACGAAATCCGTCACGCCGTCGAACGGCTTGATGTCCGCCAGCACGTCGGCACGCAATATTACGAACGCTACGTCATCGCCACGGCCACGTTGCTGGTCGAAACCGGCCTCATCACCCAGGACGAACTCGATCAGGCGCTGGGCTCACCCTTCAAATTGGCCAACTCTCCCCACGACAAGGGCCGCCCTGCCATCACCGGCCGCCCGCCATTTGAAGTCGGCGACCGGGTAGTGGTTCGCGACGAATACGTGGCCGGCCATGTGCGCATGCCGGCCTATGTACGCGGCAAGGAAGGCATCGTCCGACACCGCACCTCGGAAAAATGGCCGTTCCCGGATGCCATCGGTCACGGCGATTTGAGCGCGGCGCACCAGCCGACCTATCACGTTGAATTCCGTGTAAAGGATCTGTGGGGCGATGCCGCGGACGATGGCTTCGTGGTCGTCGACCTGTTCGAAAGCTATCTGGACAAGGCCGTCGATGCGAAAACGGTGGCCGCATGATTGACGGGGCCCAGTTGGTTCGATTGCCGGTGACGGTCCTTTCGGGCTTCCTCGGCTCCGGCAAGACGACCCTGCTCAACCACATCCTGCGCAACCGCGCAGGTATGCGGGTGGCGGTCATCGTCAACGACATGAGCGAAGTCAACATCGACGCCGAGGACGTGGCACGCAACGTGTCGCTGCACCGCGGTAGCGATGAACTGGTCGAGATGAGCAACGGTTGCATCTGCTGCACGCTGCGCGCTGATCTGCTTGAGCAGATCAGCCTGCTGGCGCGTCAGCAGCGCTTCGATTACCTGCTGATCGAGTCCACCGGCATCTCCGAACCGATGCCGGTCGCCGAGACCTTCGCCTTCCTCGATTCGCAAGGATTCAGTCTTAGCGAACTGGCGCGGCTCGACACCTTGGTCACCGTTGTCGATGGCAGCAACTTCCAGGCGCTGCTGGCCTCACGGGATACAGTCGGCGACGAGGACGAAACGGGCACGCCATTACGTCACTTGTCCGACCTGCTGATCGAACAGGTTGAATACGCCAACGTCATCCTCGTCAGTCGGCTGGACGTGATTGGCGAGAAAGGCTTTCTGGAACTGAGCGCCGTTCTTGCGGGCCTCAATCCGCAGGCCGAAATCCTGCCCATGGACCACGGTGACGTCGATCTGTCGAAGATCCTCGACACCGGCCGCTTCGATTTGCCGAGTCTGGTGCAGTCACCCGGCTGGATGAAAAGCCTGGAATCGAGTGACGATCGTCCTCCCGAGTCGGACACCTATGGAATTGCTTCGTGGGTATATCAGGAGCGTGCGCCATTCCATCCGCAACGTCTGCTGGAGTTCCTGCAGCGGCCTTGGCAAAACGGGCGGCTACTGCGTTGCAAAGGCTACTTCTGGGTTGCCAGTCGGCATCTGGACATTGGCATGCTGGTGCAAAGTGGTGGGCAATTTCGTTGGGACTATGTCGGGCGCTGGTGGACATTCATTGCCCAATCGCAATGGCCTCAGGACGACTATCGCCGCGAAGGAATAATGGCCAAATGGAACGAAATCACCGGGGATTGCCGACAGGAAATCGTCTTCATCGGCCAGGGTATCGACCTGGATAATTTGAAGCTGCAACTGGATGCTTGCCTGCTGACTCCGCAGGAGATCTTGGAAGGTCCACAGACGTGGCCAACCTTGCCAGGCGCAACATCCTTTGACCTCAAGGCATTGTCGCCCTGACCGCTCGGCAGTCTGCCTACCAATGCACCCACTTTAGCGAGGCCGGGCAAGCCTCGTTATGACCTTTAACTTCAATTTTCACGGACTGAGAGGCGCTGTATGTTGTTCTTCAACAGAACTACCCATCGGGCACTGGCCTCACTCGCCGACAGGCTGGATCGACCCGAGATCGCTGGCTCGGCAATCCCTTCCGACCGCCCGGTGTTGCGGCACATTCTGACAAGGGTGGAGAGTCTCCTCAACGAGCGACGAGGCCTGCTAGCGCGAGAAGAGAACCTGAGCCAAAACCTGGAACAAATCACCTTACGGCTCGCTGAGCGCGACGCTCAACTGCAACAACTCCAGACACGCTGGGAACTCGCCGTTCAAGGGACAGGAGACCTGTTCTGGGAACTCGATCCAGGCACAACTACCCAGCCCGATCCCGGTAGCGCACTGCGCTGGTCAGGTTCCTGGACGATCCCGACACAGTTGCCTGCCCAGCTCAATCTCTGGAGCGAGCGACTACACCCGGATGACCGCCAGCGCAACCACGATGCCTTGTCGAAACATCTCGCAGATCGCAGCGGCCGGACCAGCTACGATCTGGATGTTCGAATGACCTTCGAAGGTGTATATCGCTGGTGCCGCATCCGCGGTGAATCCCGTCGCGATGCCCAGGGCATGCCAGTGGCCATCGCCGGAGTGTTGCGCGACATCCACGCGCAACGCTTGCAGGACGAAGCGCTTTCACTGGCGGCCACCCGTTTCGAGATTGCCCGGGAAATGCTCCACGACGGGCTCTGGGACATCGAGGTAGTGGCTGGCGATCCGGCCAATCCGAAGAACGCCATCTGGTGGTCTTCACAGATGCGACGCCTGCTCGGCCACACTACGGCCGAAGAATTCCCCAATACTTTGGAAGCCTGGTCGTCACGCCTGCATCCCGAGGACAGCCAACGCGCTATAGGCGCCTTCGTCGCACACGTCGATGACCGTACAGGAAAGACCCCCTTCGACGTCGCCTACCGACTCAGACACAAGAGCGGTGAATACCGTTGGTTCCGCGGCCGTGGCCAGACCCGACGCACGGCTGACGGTTCGCCACTACGTGTAGTTGGCGCTATCACCGACATTCACGCGAGTCACGAGGAGAGCCAGTTGCGTGAGACCCAAGAACGACAACATCAGGCCATGCAGGGAAACCTCACCAAACTGACGCAGATCGTTGCCGCCATACAGGGAATCGCCAACCAGACCAATCTGTTGGCCCTGAACGCGGCCATTGAGGCCGCACGCGCAGGCGAGGCAGGACGCGGCTTCGCCGTGGTCGCCGACGAGGTTCGCAAACTCGCCACCCGAACCAGTCAGGCGACTCAGCAGGCGGCAGACATGATAGAGGGCTACTGACTCGACCGCGGCTTTTTTGTTTTCGGCTCCACCACACCCTTTGCTCCGAGTTGGGAGGCTCCGTGAATCCGGGCATAGCCCGAGCGGGACCACGAGAAAATCGTCTGGTCCCCGAAGCAATTGCGGACCTGAATATCAGCGAAATCACCGGGTAGTTTTGCGCAGGCACAAAAAAGCCGATCTAACTGATCGGCTTAAATGTCTGATATTAATCGGGAATAATGTTCGGGACGGAGTGATTCGAACACTCACGCCCTAGCCCCCCATCTCCTTTTTCATACCTCTTGAAAGCTTCCAAAATTTTACAGTGAGGCCCCGAGGTTCAACGCCCCAACCCAGTGCATTGCTTCAGATCAAAACGACTGTGGGAGCGCTCGCGATGGCGGTGCAACATTCAACGGGGATGTTGAATGTGATGCCCTCAACGCGAGCAACCTCGCTCCCATAGGTTATTCATAACGGATCGAGAATGAAGTCTGTCAATGACGCAGCAATTTGCGCAATGGCACGCCGTCCTTGAGCACCGGTGATTTGATGACGATGTAACTGAAATACTTGGAAATGCCAATGTTCTTGTCCAGCAGGCTTTCGATGACTTCCTGGTAGTGCTGGATGCTGCGGGTCATGAAGCGCACCAGGTAATCGTAGCCACCGCTGATCAAATGGCATTCAAGCACTTCATCCACCTGGCGGATGTTGGACTCGAACTTGGCGAAATCTTCGCGCTTGTGGTCGCTCAAGGTGATCTCGGTGAAGACCGTGACCGAGTCAGTGATCTTCGCCAGGTTCAGGTGCGCCTTGTAGCTGGAAATATACCCCGCCGACTCCAGTCGCTTGACCCGTTGCAGGCAGGGACTGGCCGATAATCCCACGGCATCGGCCAGGCTGACGTTGGTCATGCGGCCGTCTTTTTGCAGCTCAACCAAAATGCTGATGTCGATCCGGTCCAGTTTCACTAAACCTTCCATTGCGTACCTCGTGACTGCCGTTTGTAGGACAATCTTCTAGCAAAATCAGCGCCGTAAAGACAGCTGATGCTGAGCCACCAGATCCGCCATGCTGTTGATGCAGTAATCCGCCGCGCAAGGGGATGGCTTATTTTCACGTGCACGACTGATCAGGCATACATTGGCGGCCAACCGCCGACCGGCAGAAGGCCGCGTCACTTGCAGGATATCTCCGGCTTCAAGTCCGTTGGCTTTTAACCAATCCTGATCCTGCAATGGATCGCTGGCCAGTGAAATGAAATCGTCGGGCATAATCCCCAGCCGCTCACAGAGCAGCGCTCGATCTTCAACATCCCGATCGCCCTGCACCAGCAGGCGATAGAACTTGCGCAGGTACAGCATCGCCCCCGGCGCATCCTCGAACAGCGACCAATTGGCGACCGAACGGGCAAAGCTCATGCCCTCCTCCCAGCTGGCTTTGAGCCCCCAGCATTCAGCCAACTGGCGATGGGCGAAACACAGCAGACCACTAAAACCCAGTTCACCGAAGCGCGGATACAGTGCGCGCAACACCTCGCTGTATTCGGCCAGCACCTGTTCCTTGTCCGGGTGTCCGCCCCGGCTGTCGAGCAAGGGTTGCAATGCCGCCCAGACTCCCGAATCCCGATCGACCAGAACCTCGTCGCAATGAATGAGCAACGCTCGATATTCAGTCAGCCCCATGATGTGCAAAGCCTCCGATGATGCATTTCATCCATGCTCCATAAACGCGCACGGGCGATGCCTTGCGGCACCGCCTCGAGCGGGCACGAACTCATTTCAAGACGCGTGCCAATGCGGCTTCCAGAATCTGCAAGGCTTCGTCGACCTGTTCATCTGCTGTCACCAACGGCGCGAGGAAGCGCAGCACGTTTCGGTGGACACCGCATTTGATCACCAGTAAGCCGCCGGCCCGGGCTTCATCGATCAGCCGCTGATTCAAGTCGGCGTCTGGTGTGCGAGCCTCGTCATCCTTGATCAGCTCAAGCGCCAACATGAAACCGGTGCCGCGTACGTCGCCGATTTGCCAGTGACGAGCCTGCAAACGCAACAGCCCCTGGCGCAAACGCTCGCCCAGTGCTTCGCTCCGGGCAAGCAATTGTTCTTGCTCGTAGGCTTCTATCACCGCCAGTGCCGCAGCGCAGGACAACGCGTTACCGCCGTAGGTGCCGCCCAGACCGCCTGGCAGCGGGGCGTCCATGATCGCTGCCTTGCCGACCACACCCGACAGCGGCAATCCACCTGCCAAACTCTTGGCGACCGTCACCAGATCCGGCTGAATCCCGGCATGCTGGAAACCGAACCATTTGCCGGTACGGCCGAAACCGGTCTGGATTTCATCGAGGATCAACACAATGCCGTGCTTTTCAGTCAGAGCACGCAGAGCCTGGAGAAACTCCGCCGGTGCCGAGAGGAAACCGCCATCGCCCTGCACCGGCTCGATAATGATGGCCGCGACCCGCTCCGGCGCCACCTGAGTGGCGAACAACTCGTCGAGAGCCTTGAGCGCCATGTCGCTGCCGACACCGCGATAGGCATTCGGGTACGGGGTGTGGAACACCTCCGGCGCGAACGGCCCGAAGTTCTGCTTGTAAGGCTGGCTCATGCCGGTCAGCGTAGTGCCAAGCAAGGTGCGACCGTGGAAGCCGCCGCGAAAGGCGATAACGGCCGAACGGTTGGTGTGGGCGCGGGCGATCTTGATCGCGTTTTCCACGGCTTCGGCGCCTGAGGTGAAGAACGCTGCTTTATAAGCGTCCTGACCGCCTATCATTTCGCACAGGCGTTGGGCCAGATCGAGGTAAGGCTTATACGCAACCACCTGGAAACAGGCGTGGGAGACCTTTTGCAATTGTGCCTGCACGGCCGCAACCACTTTTGGGTGATTGTGGCCGATGTTTAGCACGCCAATACCGCCGACGAAGTCCAGGTAGCGCTTGCCGTCCACATCCCACAATTCGGCACCTTGGGCGCGATCGATCACCAATGGGTGAGCGGTAATCAGGCCACGTGGCACGAATTGATCGCGCTGACGGAGCAAATGAGGGGTTTCGTCGACTTTGCTATTCATGGCATATCCCATCGTGAGTCCGGCAACCGGGAGGTGGTTGCGATGGTGTTCAGGTTAAGCCTTGCGCGAAACGATCTACGCCGAACTTGGCCCCTGAGAAATTCGGATCAACTGTTTTCACCCTGCCAAACGGCAGATTCCTTCAGCAGGCCGAATCTGCCGGAGCATCGCCAATAAAACCTCGTGCAACCCGTTTAACCCGGTGCTTTCGACAGATCCTGCGCTGGCATTGCGCGAGGATGGAGAGCACCTTCACCCTTTCAGGAAATGCCCATGGCCCTGCTTTACAAAGCTGACCCTGTACGCGGCGAGCAGTGGAAAGCGCTGTTCGCCGAGCACGCCCCGGATATCGAATGGCGCGCCTGGCCGGACATCGGCGACCCCACGGACATCGAGTATCTGGCCGCCTGGCAGGCGCCCGACGATTTTGAGGCGTTGCTGCCCAATCTTAAAGTGCTGTTCGCCCTGTCCGCCGGGGTCGATCAACTGGATCTCGCACGCTTGCCCATCAGTTTGCCGCTGGTGCGCCTGCTGGATCCGGGCATCACCCGGGGCATGTGCGAGTACGCCTGTTTCGCTGTGTTGAGCCTGCATCGGGACATGCTCCGTTATCGCCAGCAACAAATGGCTCGCTGCTGGCAGGCGCACTTGCTGCAACCGGCGAACAAGCGTCGGATCGGGATCATGGGCCTCGGCACCCAGGCCCAGCAGATTCTGGCGGCGTTACGCCCCCTGGGGTTTGCATTGTCAGGTTGGGCCCGCAGTGTCCATCAGATTCCTGATGTGGATTGCTATGCCGGCAATGAGCAACTGCCTGCGTTCCTTAGCCAGTGCGACATTTTATTGTGCGTGCTGCCGCTGACCGAACAAACCCAGGGCATTCTCGATGAAAAACTGTTTCGCCAACTACCCCATGGCGCGGCGCTGATCAACATGGGCCGTGGCGGGCATCTGGTGGAAAGTGATCTGCTGGCGGCCCTGGACACCGGGCAACTCAGCGGCGCGGTCATCGACGTGCTACAGCAAGAGCCGGCGCCGGCGGATCATCCATTCTGGCACCATCCAAAGATTCTGCTGACCCCGCACATCGCGGCCATGACCCAGCCGGAAAGTGCGTTCAGGGTGTTGCTGGAGAATATTCGGCGACATCAACGTGGAGAGCCGATGGTGGGTGAGATCGACCGCACCCTGGGTTACTGAATACCGCGCAAATCCACTGTGGGAGCAGGCATGGTCAAGTCCACGGTGGATCAGCGGCGTGGATCAAAGTCGCTCGGCAATTGCTCCGCCCACCTTCTGTGTTGAGCCCTTCCCGCCCACGTCCGGCGTGATTGGCACCTCGGCGATCACCCCGATCATGCTTTCAACGCAGCTTCCAGAAATGCCACTAACGCCTGTACACGCGGACTGCGAAGTTTGCGTGAGGGGACCAACAGGTTGATCGGAGCGCTGTCGAATTGCCAATCCGCCATCACCCGTATCAGGCTGCCGCTGGCAATAGCGTCACTTACGTCCCATTGCGAACGTAAAACCAACCCCAAGCCTTGCTCGGCCCAACGCCGAGCTACGCTTCCGTCGTTACTCAACAACATGGGTTCGATGCGCAGCGTTTTCCGCTCCGCCCCCTTACGCATATGCCACAGCGTGACATCTTCATCATTTTCACGAATGCAAATGTAACGATGCTCGGTGAGTTGGTCCGGCGACGACGGCACACCGTGATGCTCTAGATAGGCCGGACTGGCGCATAACCATCGGTTGTTTTGCGTGAGAGGCTTGGCGATCCACAGGCTGTCATTGAGGTGACCGATGTGAATCACAGCATCGCTGTCGTGACGATCTGGCCATGGCGTTTCGCGCAAATCCAGGTGCAGGCACAGTTGTGGGTGCAACCTGGCAAAACGAGCCAGCAGCGGCGCAATGCGTTGTCGACCATAGCCGAACGGCGCCGCTAACCTGAGTGTGCCAACCAGTCGCTCGTCTTGCTGCTTGAAAGATTCCGGAAGCGCCTCCAACTGTTCCAGCAAGAGCGCGCTTTCTCGGGAGAAACGCTCGCCATCGGCGGTGAGACTCAGGCGCCGGGCATCGCGATTAGCCAAGGTCAGACCGAGCAGCGTCTCCAGCTTACGCAGACGCATGGACAACGCCGGTGGTGAGACATTCAGAATTCTGGCAGCAGCGCTTAAAGACTCGGAGCGCGCCAGCGTTACAGCCAGACGTAGGTCTTCGACGGAGATCATTCAATTTTACTTAATGATTGATGACTATCCATTGAACCATAACTTAATGACAGCTGAGTAGAGTGGCCCCTGTACCCAGCCACCCGAGTTCTGTCATGCCAACTTCTATTGCCTCCCTCGATACCCCCGTCGCGATAGTCGATGTCTCGCGAATGCAGCGCAATATCCAGCGCATGCAGCAACGCATGGACACCCTGGGTGTGCGTTTGCGCCCGCACATCAAGACCAGCAAATGCCTCCCCGTGATCAAGGCACAGATAGCCGCTGGCGCAAGCGGCGTCACAGTTTCCACCCTGAAAGAAGCTGAGCATTGTTTCGCTGAAGGCATCAGCGACATTTTTTATGCCGTTGCAATAGCGCCTGGCAAATTGGCCCAGGCACTGACACTCAGGCGCAAAGGCTGCCGGCTGAGCATGCTCACCGACAGCGTCATCGGGGCTCAAGCCATCGTCTCCTTCGGACAGCAGAACGACGAACGATTCGAGGTCTGGATCGAAATAGATTGCGACGGCCATCGATCAGGTCTGACCGTTGAAGACAATGCACTCATAGACGTCGCACGGGTCCTTTCCGAAGGGGGCATGCAATTGCGAGGCGTGATGACCCACGCCGGATCCAGCTACGAACTCGACAATCTTGAAGCGCTGCAGATTTTGGCCGAACAAGAACGCTTCCTCTGCGTCAGTGCCGCCAAAAGAATCCGCGAAGCCGGGCTGGTGTGCCCGGAGGTCAGCATCGGCTCCACTCCCACGGCACTATCGGCACTGAGCCTGGAAGACGTCACTGAAGTACGCGCAGGCGTTTATGTGTTCTTCGACCTGGTGATGCGCAACATCGGCGTCTGCCAGACAGACGAGTTGGCACTGAGCGTGCTGACCACCGTCATCGGCCACCAGCAAGATAAAGGCTGGATCATCACCGATGCCGGCTGGATGGCCATGAGTCGTGATCGAGGCACGCAGCGCCAGCGACAGGACTTCGGTTACGGACAGGTGTGTACCGAAGCTGGCGACTGGATCGAGGGCGCGCTGGTCACTGGCGCCAACCAGGAACACGGCATCATCACTCTTGGAACGGCCGAGAGCGCCAACATCGTAACGCGCTTCCCCATCGGCAGCCGTCTGCGCATTCTGCCCAACCATGCATGTGCCACAGGCGCGCAATTCCCGGACTATCACGCTTGTGACGCCGAGGGCGTCGTGCACACATGGAGTCGCTTACATGGCTGGTAATCAAGCAGGTTCGATCGACTTAATCCAAACGGCTAACGCCGCAGCTCCGGGTGGACATTACTCCCAGGCGGTCGCGCACGAGGGTGTTTTATATGTGTCCGGGCAACTGCCGGTACGCGCGAATGGCGACCACAGTGCCGACCAACCGTTTGAGGTTCAAACATCAATCGCCCTCGACAACCTCGTGGCGATCCTCCGCGAAGCGGGCCGGAGCACGAGTGATCTCCTGAAGGTCACGGTCTATGTCGTAGGGATAGAACACTGGCCCACCTTTGATCGAATTTATGCCCGTTACCTGGGTGAACATCGGCCTGCACGCGCCGTGGTGCCCGTTCCGGTCCTGCATCATGGTTACTTGATCGAAATCGAAGCGCTGGCCCGCGGTGAACAAAAGGAAACCTGCCAATGACGGTTGCCAGGGCCGGTATTGCTCTCAGGCCGGGGCCGAAGTGATTGCCGCTGCGGCCGGCGTCAGTGTGCAACAGGTCGGTCGGCAACGGAGTCAGGCCCCGGTCAAACCCTTACCAATGACGATCATCGAGGAGCCATTATGAAACCGCAAAAAAGCGATGTTCTGATTATCGGCGGCGGCATCATGGGCTCGACGTCGGCGTTTTTCCTGCGCCGGCGTGGGCACTCAGTCACCCTGCTGGAGCGTGACCAGATCGGTCAGTACGCCAGTGGCGTGAACTTCGGCAACGTGCGACGCCAGGGGCGGTATCTGGGCCAATTGGAATTGGCCAACCGTTCCTGGGCGCTGTGGAAACGACTGCCGGAGCTGATCGACGACGACCTAGAGTTCATCGCCAGCGGCCATATGCGTGTGTGTTATCGCGAAGATGAAATTGCTGAACTGGAGGACTATGCGGCGGCCCCGGAGGCCCGTGAACTGGACTTGCAGATCCTCACGGGCAAGGCTTTGCATGCACGCTTCCCGTTCCTCGGCCCGGAGGTCAAGGGCGGTTCCTACGCGCCTCACGATGGTCACGCCAACCCGCGTCTGGCAGCGCCGGCGTTTGCCCGGGCAGCCCGGCGCCTCGGCGCGCGGATCGAAGAACGCACCGAGGTCGCCGAGGTGCAGAAGGTCGATGACGAATTCCACGTCACGACCACCGATGGTCAGCTGTTCGTCGCCCAGCAACTGTTGATCACCGCGGGCGCCTGGGCCGCCAAGCTGTCCGAACAATTCGGCGAACCGGTGCCGCTGGAACCCAATGGTCCGCAAATGTCGGTGACCGAGCCGGTGCCCTACGCCTTGCCGACGGTGATTGGCGTGTTTACCAAAATCAAGGAAGAGGTGATCTACTTCCGCCAGATCCCCCGCGGCAACATCATCATCGGCGGCGGCAACCGCTGCAAACCGGACATGCTCAACCGGCGAGCCTACTTCCAGCCGGAAAGCCTGCTCAACCAGATGCGGCAAATGCGCCGCCTGCTGCCAGGGGCCGAAAAGCTGAACATCATCCGGGTGTGGAGCGGCATCGAGAGCTATACGCCAGACTCCCTGCCGGTCATCGGCCCCAGCGGCACCGTCGACGGCTTGTTCTACGCCTTCGGCTTCTGCGGCCATGGCTTCCAGCTTGGCCCGGGCGTCGGCGACGTGATGGCCGAACTGATCAGCACCGGCAGTACCAGCACCTTGATCAGTCCATTCGATATCCGTCGGTTTACTGACCCATCCGCGATTGCGATGCCTTTATCTGCGAGCCTCCTCAGCACAGGCAAACTTATATGAGCCGCACACCGCAACGCCCTGATCGCCCCGCTCAAGGTCGCCATCTTCAAGGAGGCTACATGCCTGCAACGTCAGACTCTGCCTATCTGTACCGCGCTGTAACCGCGGCGGACATGCCCGCGGCACACGCCCTCTCCTTGCACCTGAAATGGCCTCACCGAGAAGAAGACTGGGCCATGGTACAGCGCACGTCCGAAGGCTTTGTCACGGAACATAACGGACAGTTGGTCGGCGTAGCATTCGCCTGCCATCAAGGCGCTTATTCCTCAATCGGCCTAGTGATCGTGAGTGATGAGCACCAAGGTAAGGGGATCGGACGTCGACTGATGAACCTGTGCCTGGAAGCCACTGCTCCACGCACGCCAATTCTCAATGCCACCGAGTCAGGCGCACCGCTTTATGCAAGCATGGGATTCGTCGACTTCGCGCGAATCCAGCAGCATCAAGGCGTGCCACAGGTACCTGCGCTGATCCCTTTGATCAAGGGCTCGTATTGCCGCGCATCAGGCCCGGCCGATTACCCGAAGCTGATTGAATTGGCCAATGCTGGTAGCGGCCTGGACCGCACAACGGTACTTAACGATTTGCTCCCGATGGCCGAGTACGTGGTCGGCATCGACGTGGATGGAAAACTGCAAGGTACTGCCCTGCTCCGTCGTTTTGGTCGTGGCCATATCATTGGTCCGGTTGTCGCGCAAAACCTGGAACAGGCCCAACACTTGATTACCCACCTTCTGCGCTTGATACCTGGTGCCTTTGTTCGCTTCGACATTCTGGCCGATTGCGGGTTGGCCGACTGGCTGGAGAGCCTGGGGTTGCAATGCGTCGACAGAGCACCGCGAATGGTTCTCGGAGTCCCCCCGCAATCAAGCGGTGGAATCAAGCAGTTTGCTCTGGTTACACAAGCTATCGGCTAGCGATCACGACCACCAGCAAGGATTTTATCGCACGCAATACCAACGTAAACGGCTCAGTTGCATTGATGCAACGTTAGCGAGGCAGATACAGCAGATTATCCCTTGCCGACTTGAATAACGGCATATGTTGCCTGGCCCGCTTTGTTAGCTTATTGAGGAAACAGGGCATAAGGATGTACTGGTCGCGACGGCGATGCTCTGGTGACTCACTACCTCCCCGGCCATGCTGTTCGCAGTGCCTATTACCGCTCCAAGGAGCTAGTTGGATGACAACACAATCTTCGAATAGCTACAGCGTTGATCCGGAAACATCTCACAAGTTTTATATCAACGGCCGTTGGTCTTCCCCTGCAATCCCGGCAAGTTTGCCGGTGGTCAATCCGGCAAGTGAAGAGGTCGTTGCGCAGGTCGCGCGAGGGTCTGCCGAGGATGTTGATCAGGCAGTAGCCGCGGCACGGGCAGCGTTTCCTGGTTGGTCTGCTTCCTCGACAGAATCGCGTGCGCTTATCCTTGGAAAGATCTACGAACTTATCCTTGAGCGCAAAGAGGCTCTTGCACAGGCCCTCTCTCTCGAAATGGGCGCTGCCATCGGATTCGCACGGGCGATGCAAGTGCCACTGGCGGCCGAACACGTTCGGGTCGCACGTGATCTCCTGTCGACCTATCGTTTCCAAACGGTTGAAGACGGCACCGCGATCCAACGCGAACCAATAGGCGTCTGCGGCCTTATCACCCCGTGGAACTGGCCGCTGTATCAAATCACCGCGAAAGTCGCTCCGGCTATTGCTGCCGGATGCACAGTAGTCCTGAAGCCAAGCGAACTGTCGCCTCTGAGCGCCCTTCTTTTTGCACAACTGGTGCATGACGCAGGCCTACCGCCCGGCGTCTTCAATCTGGTGAACGGAAGTGGTCCCGAGGTCGGCGCAGCCATGGCGGCGCATCCCGATATCGACATGATTTCCATAACCGGCTCAAACCGCGCAGGCGCTCTGGTTGCACAGGCGGCCGCCCATACGGTGAAACGCGTCACACAAGAGCTGGGAGGCAAGTCGCCGAATCTTCTGCTTCCCGATGCCGACTTCGCCAAAGCGGTCCCGCTGGGAGTGATGTCTGCGTTTCGCAACGTCGGACAGTCCTGCAGCGCCCCGACACGAATGATCGTCCCAAAGGACAGGCTGGCCGAGGTCGAATCTCTGGCTGCAGCAACCGTCAATGCAATCATCGTTGGTGACCCGCAGTCGGAAGATACGGTGCTGGGTCCTATCGCCAACGGAGCCCAGTTCAATCGCGTGCAAGCAATGATCGAGGCTGGCCTTGATGAGGGCGCAAAACTCGTTTGCGGCGGACCAGGACGTGTGCCGGGCCATGAAAAGGGCTTCTACGCCCGACCGACTGTTTTTTCCGAGGTGGATTCCGGAATGCGGATCGCCCAAGAAGAAATTTTTGGTCCAGTGCTGTGCATCATTCCCTATGAGACGGTCGATGAGGCGGTCACTATCGCAAACGATACGGTATATGGTCTGGGTGCCCATGTTCAGGCTCAGGACCTTGATCTTGCACGTACCGTTGCCTCTCGTATCCGAGCCGGACAAGTGCATTTGAATTACCCTGCGTGGAATCCAATGGCTCCGTTCGGCGGCTACAAGCGCTCTGGTAATGGTCGTGAGTATGGTGTCTACGGGTTTGAAGAGTACCTGGAAACCAAAGCAATCATCGGGTTTGGCGAAGCGCCAGGCCTCCCTTCGCGCGCATAGAACATACTTGCCGCTGCCGGTATTGCGGCTCACAAACAATCCGGGTGTCAGGCTGTGAGGTTATTACCTCACGAGCCTGCATTTCAGCAGTTCCCGCCAGCTCCCGATTTCACTCACTTACAGAACTCCGTGGAACTCTGCGGCTCAGTATTTTGAGCGAAAAACAAGGTTCATATATTGGATGTGATAAAAAAAGCCCGCAGTGTGGACGGGCTAAAAGGGTGAAGTAGCAGAAATGAAGAAGGCTTCCAAGCCGATCTGTTGTTGCCTCAGTTCAAAGTGCTGCAACGATTGCCATACCGACATCCTGGGTCGAGCCCTGCCCTCCCAGATCGGGGGTAATCGGGCCCTCGGCGATAACCCGCTCGATGGCCTTGAGAATGCCGTCATGCGCTGCGCGATAACGCTCATCACCGTGGCCCAGGAAATCCAGCATCAACGCCCCGGACCAGATCATCGCAATCGGGTTGGCGATGTTCTGCCCGTATATGTCCGGCGCCGAGCCATGCACCGGCTCGAACAACGACGGAAAGCGCCGCTCGGGATCGAGGTTGGCCGACGGCGCGATACCGATGGTGCCGGCGCAGGCCGGCCCGAGATCGGAAAGAATGTCGCCGAACAGATTCGACGCCACCACCACATCAAAACGGTCCGGTTGCAGCACGAAACGCGCGCACAGAATGTCGATGTGCTGTTTGTCCCAGGTGATGTCCGGGTATTGTTCAGCCATCAATGCGGTGCGCTCATCCCAATACGGCATGCTGATCGAGATCCCGTTGGACTTGGTCGCCGCCGTCAGCCGCTTGCGGGGTCGGGTCTGTGCCAGGTCAAAGGCGTATTTGAGAATCCGGTCGACGCCACGGCGGGTGAACACCGATTCCTGCAGCACGAACTCATGGTCGGTGCCTTCGAACATTTTGCCGCCGACCGAGGAATATTCACCCTCGGTGTTCTCGCGGATCACCACGAAATCGATGTCCCCCGGTTTGCGTCCGGCGAGTGGGCACGGCACGCCAGGAAACAGGCGCACCGGGCGAATGTTCACGTACTGGTCGAAGTCGCGGCGAAACTTCAGCAGTGAACCCCACAACGAAATGTGGTCCGGCACCTTGTCCGGCCAACCCACGGCACCGAAGTAGATCGCATCGAAACCCTTGAGCTGTTCAAACCAGTCATCGGGCATCATCTGCCCGTGTTCCAGGTAGTAATCGCAGTGTGCCCAGTCGAGCACTTCGATGCTCAAATCCAGCTGCCATTTCTTCGCGGCCTGTTCCAGCACCCGCAACCCTTCCGGCAGCACTTCCTTGCCAATACCATCGCCGGCAATCGCGGCGATTTTGAATGTCTTGCTCATCGATCATGCCTCGCAAAATGTCTGTGCCATCGTGGGTCGGGTTACAGCCCACCGATGTGGAAGGCTTTGACTTCCAGGTATTCGTCCAGGCCGTACTTGCTGCCTTCACGGCCCAGGCCTGACTGCTTGATGCCGCCGAACGGGGCGACTTCCATGGAAATGATCCCGGTGTTGAGCCCGACCATGCCGAACTCCAGCGCCTCACCGAAACGCCAGGAACGGCGCAGGTCCTGGGTGAAGAAGTAGGCACCCAGGCCGTAAGGGGTTGCATTGGCTAGCGCGAGCGCTTCGGCTTCGTCGGTAAAGCGCATCAGCGGCGCCACCGGGCCGAAGGTTTCTTCGTTGGCCAACAGCATGCCGGCGTGGGTATCGCCCAGAACCGTGGGCTGCACGAACTGACTGTCGCCATCAGGAATACCGCCGCAGAGCAACCGCGCGCCCTGACTCAAGGCATCGTCGATGTGTCGGGCGACCTTGCTCACGGCAGCCGGGTTGATCAGCGGCCCGATGGTGACATCGGCGTCCAGACCATTGCCGACCTTGAGTTTGCCCACCTCCTCCACCAGACGTTGAGCGAAGCGCTCGTAGATGCCGTCCTGCACCAGAATCCGGTTGGCGCAGACACAGGTCTGGCCTGCGTTGCGAAACTTGCTGAGCATGATCCCGGCCACAGCCTGCTCAAGGTCAGCGTCGTCGAACACAATGAACGGCGCGTTGCCGCCCAGCTCCAGGCTCAAGCGCTTGATGTGCTCGGCGCTCTGGCGCATCAGCAGCCGACCGACAGCGGTCGAGCCAGTAAAGGAGATTTTCCGTACCGCCGGGTTGCCGGTCAGCTCCTCGCCGATCCCGGCGGGCATGCCGGTCAACACGTTGAACACCCCGGCCGGAATGCCGACACGCTCGGCCAGTACCGCCAGGGCCAGGGCCGACAACGGCGTCAGGTCCGAGGGTTTGACGATGATTGGGCAGCCGGCCGCCAAGGCAGGTGCGCATTTGCGGGTGATCATCGCGTTGGGGAAGTTCCACGGGGTAATCGCGGCGCAAACTCCAACCGGTTGCTTGAGTGTCAGCAGTCGGCGGTCACTGCTGGGGGCCGGCATGGTTTCGCCGTAGACCCGCCGGGCCTCTTCGGCGAACCATTTGACGAAACCAGCACCGTAGCGGATTTCGCCTTTGGCCTCGTTCAGCGGTTTACCCTGTTCGCAGGTCATGATCAGCGCCAGGTCGTCGAGGTTGTCGATCATGGCTTGATACCAGCGCTCCAACAGCGCCGCACGTTCTGCTGCCGGTCGTGCGCGCCAGGCGGGCCAGGCTTTTTCGGCGGCTTCGATGGCACAACGGGTTTGCGCGCCTTGCATGGCCGGCACGCGAGCCAGCAACTGGCCGCTGGCTGGGTCGATGACGTCCAGGGTCGCGTCGTTGTCGGCGCCGATCCACTGCCCGTCCACATACGCGAGTTCTGCCAAAAGGCTGGGGTCTTTCAAACGATTCTTGAGCATGGTCGAGTCCTGATCCGAGACACGTTCCAGTCTAGGGTGATGCTTCGGATGAGGATGCTGAAAGCGCCATTTGGGCGGTGTTGGATGCTGAAAATCGGGGTGGGACGGCAGGCTCTACCGAGGGGATATAAGGCCTGTCAGACAAACGCAAAACCCTGTGGGAGCGAGCTTGCTCGCGATGAGGGCCCGACATTCAACATTGATGTTGACTGATAGTCCGCAATCGCGAGCAAGCTCGCTCACACACTTGATCTCTGTTTGCCCTAGAACCTATCAACACCACCGTTCTACAATTTCAGGGAACCGAGCAACCCTTCAAGAAACCGTTCCCCAGCCTCCATCTGGCTGATCTCGATAAACTCGTCCGGCTTGTGCGCCTGTTCAATCGACCCCGGCCCGCAAACCACCACTGGCACATCCAGACGCTGCTTGAACAACCCGCCTTCGGTACCAAACGAAACCTTGGATGTACCGGTATCCGGCGCGGCGAAGCTCTTCAGAAAGCGCACCGCTTCGACGCTCGGGTGGGTGTCGAGGCCGGGGTAGACGTTCAGGGTTTCGATCTCGATGTCCGCAACACTGGACAGGCGCTTGGCCTCACGAACGATCACCTCTGCACGCTCTCGCATCTGTTCCAGAAACTGATCCAGGTCGTCGGCCGGCAAGTTGCGCACTTCGAAATCCAGGGTGCACAGGTTCGGCACGATGTTCAGAGCTTTGCCGCCGACAATTTGCCCGACATGCACGGTGCTGTAGGGTACGTCGTAGTCCGCATCCTGGGCGCCCTGCTCTTGCAGTTGGAGCTGACTTTGGCGAAGTGCCGTGATGAAATCGCACGCCACGTGAATAGCATTGACCGAGCGCGGTGCCAGGGAAGAATGCGCTTCCAGGCCACGACAGTAGGTGCGGTAGGAGCCCTTGCCCTTGTGCCCGAGCACGAATTGCATGTTGGTCGGTTCACCGATCATGCACAGAAACGGCCGCACCGGTGCCAGATGCAACACGTCCAGCAACCGTCGCACGCCGACACAACCGATCTCTTCATCATGGGACAGCGCCAGTTGCAACGGTCGGCTCAGGGAATGGTCGGCGGCGTCGAGCATCGCGTCGATGGCCAAGGCGATGAAGCCTTTCATGTCGCAACTGCCGCGACCGTAAATCTTGCCATCCAGCACCGTCGCCTGGAACGCTGGAAAGGTCCACGCCTGCCCCGCCGCAGGCACCACGTCGGTATGCCCGGACAGCAGAATTCCTGGCAACTCTCGCGGGCCGGTGCTGGCGAACAGATTGGCTTTTCTGCCGGTCTCGTCCTTGACGATCAGCGACTCGATGCCCTTGGTCAGCAGCAGGTCGCGCACGTAGTCGATCAGGGCCATGTTCGACTCCGACGACACGGTGTCGAAGGCCATCAAGCGTTTGAGGATATCCAGTACGCGGGGTTTCATGAGGCCATGCTCCGTTGCTCGGCTGAAAGGGCAAATCGGCGGATGGAGAACGGCTCAATCGAAGTGCTGGTGCTGCCGGTGCTGATCAGTTCGGCCATCACGTCGCCGACGCCCGGGCCGAGCTGGAAGCCGTGACCGCAGAAGCCGAACGCGTAGAACAAGCCGTCGACGGTGCCACTCGGGCCCATCACCGGCAGGGAATCCGGCAGGTAGCCTTCGATGCCACTCCAGACCCGGATGATGTTCAGGTTGCCGACACCCGGCAGCAGGCGGCGCATTTGATTGACCTGGTTGAGAATGCTGCGCGGCTCCACGTAGGCCCGACGATTGAGCATGTCCGGTTTACTGCGATAGCCGCCACCGATGACAATGTTGCCGCGAGGGATCTGGCGGAAGTAAATCACTTCCTCGGGAATCTTGGTGTACACGCCGATCACTGTTGGCAAGGCGTAAGGCACCGGTTCGGTCACGGCCATTTGGGGGCCGTGGGTGTCCAGCGGCACCGGTTCGCCGAATTGCAGTGACAGCTTCTGCCCCCAGGCCCCGGCGGTGATCAAGAGTTGTGCGGCGCTGAACTGGCGACCGTCAGTGGTGGTGACGCTGAACTCGCCACCGACCTTTTGCACCTCGGCCACTTCAGTCTGCTCCTCGATCTGCGCGCCGAGACGCCGTGCCGCCCGGGCAAACGCCGGGGCTGCCAGACGTGGATTGGCGTGACCGTCGTGGGGCGCATAGGAGCCACCCTTCACATCCGGCCCGAGGAATGGAAAACGCCGATGCAACTCGGCACCGCGATAAATCCTCAGATCCAGTTGCGCCGCCTCAGGCGCCGCGGCATAGGCCTCCAGCTCGGCGATTTCATCTTCGCGATAACACACACGCATGTGGCCGCTGGCGATGAACTCAAGGTCATCGTCGATCAATTCCGGCAGGCGCTTCCACAGCGCCCAGGAACGGTTGGCCAGTTCCAATTGGCCCAGATACCGCCCCTGACGCCGGACATTGCCGAAGTTCACGCCGCTGGCGTACTGACCAATCTGGTCGCGCTCCAGCAGGATCACCGATTGCCCGCGCTGGCGCAGGAAAAACGCTGCCGCCGAGCCCATCAGGCCACCGCCGACGATAACGACATCGGCTTTGTGTACGGTCATGGCGACACCTCCTCGGTGAGCATCGAAAGGGGTTTGACCGGCGCCTGGCTGCGTTGGCGTCCAACCTGTTGCACGCTGACACCGGCCGCTGCAGCGATCACCTCCGCACCGGCCTGGGAGCAATAACGGCCCTGGCAACGGCCCATGCCGACCCGACTGAATGCCTTGGCACGATTGACTTCGCAGGCGCCCTTCTCGCTGACTGTACGGCGCAGTTCACCAACACTGATCATCTCGCAACGGCAAACGATGGCGGTGTCCGGCAAGGCTTTGGCAAGTTCGGCCGGCCAGGGAAACGCCTGAGCCAAACCGAGGCGAAACCGGTCCATCACCGCCAAGGCGTGGCGTTGTTCATCGCGCAAACCGGCGTTCACCGGTTGGTGCAGGTCTTCCAGCAACGCCATGGCCACCAGGCGTCCGGCGTGTTCAGCGGCGTCCGCACCTCGAATCTTCGAACCGTCACCCGCGGCATACACACCGCTGACCGACGTCCGACCTTCCTCATCAACCGCCAGCCACCATTGGCCGGACGCCTCGTCGAAGCGCATGCGACAACCGGCCAGATCCGCCAGTTGGGTTTCCGGGCGCAAGTGATAACCCAGCGCCACGGCATCGCTCTGCACATTCAACGTCTCGCCGCGTGCGGTCAGCACCCGCACACCACTGACACCACTGGCCGCATCGCCCAGCACCTGTAGCGGCTTGATGCCGAGGTGCACCGGAATCTTCGCCCGATATAGCTGCGCTAACAGTTTCATCCCGGCGAGCAGTAATCCTGGACGCGCCAGCAGTTTCGACAAGGCACCGATACGTTTGCTCAGCGGTGACGTGTCGAGCACCGCCGCCACCTTCGCACCCGCCTTGACGTACTGACTGGCGACCAGGTACAGCAGCGGTCCGCTGCCCATGAACACCACGCTGCGGCCAATGGAAACTGCCTGGGACTTGAGCGCAATCTGCGCCCCGCCGAGGCTGTAGGTGCCCGCCAATTGCCAACCTTCAATCGGCATCAGGCGGTCGGTGGCACCGGTACAGAGGATCAGCGCATCGTAATCCACCGTCGAGTGTTTGCCCTGGCTGACGCAGCACAACTGCCTCGGTGTCAGGTTCCACACCAATGTGTCCGGGCGGTAGTCGATCCGTTCGCGCAGGTGATCAAAACTTTCGTGCAGGTCCCGAGCCTTGGCAGCTTCGGTGCCGTACAGCGTGGCGTAATCCCTGGTGAAACCTTCGGGCTGCCGGCGATAGATCTGTCCACCATCGCGGCGATTCTCATCGATCAGGATCGGCTTGAAGCCCGCTGCCAACAAGGTCTCGGCACAGCGAATACCCGCCGGCCCGGCCCCAACGATGACTATCCGTGCAGTGGCCATGTCGCCTCCGGTTGTGTGGTAACGATGTCCAGTCCTTCACGGACTTCATTGGAGCAAGCACGCAGACGCTCGCCACTGCGGGTCCAGACCCAGCAATCCTGGCAAGCGCCCATCAGACAGAAACCCGCGCGCCGGCCGGAATCGAACTCCGATTGGCGCAACGCGTTGCCCTGGGTCAGCAATGCCACCATCAGCGTGTCGCCCTGCAACGCCTCGATGGGTACACCGTCCACCTTCAAACTGATGGTTGGCCGGCCCTGCTCGGCCAGCCTCACAAAACGCCCCTTCATGCATAGGCTCCCTGAGTCATGGTGATCAAATCCAGCTGGGTTTTCAGCAACTCGGCGCTGTCATGATGGCAAAGGATTTCACTACCGCCATCAATGGTCCGGCGGTTCGGCGCCGTGCTATTGCACAAGCCATCGACCCGCACCGGACAGCGGCTGAGAAAGGTGCACAACTCCGGCACATTGGCCTTGGCGCCAATCGGCGGCAGCGTGCCGCAGGTTGTGCTGCAGGTTTCCAGCCAGCCTTGACGCAGTTCCGGCACCGAATGGATCAACAGGTCTGTGTACGGATGGAAGGGTGCCTGGGCAAATGACTGGCGAGTGCCGGCCTGGACTTTGTGGCCGCTGTACATCACCACAATGTCATCGCATAGCGCCCGCACCGTGGAGATATCGTGGCTGATGAACAGATAGGAAACCCCCAGCTCCTGACGCAGGTCGCGCAGCAGTTCAAGAATGGCTGCTCCGACCACGGTATCCAGCGCCGAGGTCACCTCGTCACAGAGGATCAGATCAGGTTTTGCCGCCAGCGCCCGGGCCAGGTTGACCCGTTGCTTTTGACCGCCAGACAGTTCATTCGGGCGCCGTTCGGCCAGGGTTCGGGGCAAGCGCACCAGGTCCAGCAACTCGCCGATACGCTCACGCAACGCCGCGCCCTTAAGGCCGAAATACATCTTCAGCGGCCGGCTCAGAATGGTGCTGACGCTGTGCATCGGATTGAGCGCGGTGTCGGCGTTTTGAAAGACCATTTGGATGCGACGGAACTGTTCGTCGGTGCGCTCGGACAGGCTGCCGCCCAGTGGCTGACCATCGAAAGTCAGCCCACCGAGGGCCGGTGTCAGCAACCCCGCCACTACCCGCGCGAGGGTCGATTTGCCGGACCCCGACTCACCGATCACGCCGATGGCCTGGCCCCGGCGCACAGTCAAGTCGATGTCTTCCAGCACGCGGATCGCCGGCATGCCGTGCATGTCCTTGTTGCCGTAACCGGCGGTCAGGCCCTTGATGGTCAGCAATGGCGTGTCTTGCGCCATATCGCAGGGCGGGCGAATCGTCGTATCCGGCCGCGCCGCCGCCAGCAGACTGCGGGTGTATTCATGGGCCGGGCCTTTGAGTAACGGCGCGGTGGCGCTCTGTTCGAAGATCTGGCCGCCGTTGAGCACGACGATCTGATCAGCCATCTGCGCCACCACTGCCAGGTCGTGGGAAACATAGACCGCCGTCGCCCCGCGTTCACGCACTACACGTTTGAAGGCTCGCAGCACATCGATCTGGGTGGTGACATCGAGGGCCGTGGTCGGTTCGTCGAGCACCACCAGCAACGGGTCGCTGATCAACGCCATGGCCGCCATCACCCTTTGCAGTTGCCCGCCAGACACCTGGTGCGGGTAGCGTTGGCCGATATTGTCCGGGGCCGGCAGCGCCAGGTCTCGGAACAATTGGATGGCTTTGGCTTCAAGCTCCGCACGAGTGCCCAGGCCATGAATCAGCGCGCCCTCCACCACTTGGTCGATCAACTTCTTCGCCGGGTTGAACGCCGCCGCCGCGCTTTGCGCGATGTACGACACCCGGTTTCCGCGCAGTCCCTGCAATTCTTTTTCACTGAGTGCGAGCATGTTGTGCTCGCCGACCTGCACCACACCACCGGACAACCTGCAGCCGCGTCTTGCATAGCCCAGCAGCGCCAGGGCGATGGTGGTCTTGCCGGAGCCAGACTCGCCAATCAACGCCAGCACTTCACCTTTTTCCAAGGCGAAGCTCACGCCTTTGACGATTTCCGTTTCGCCACGCTCGCCACAGGCGACCACACGCAGGTCTTGGACTCGAATCAATTCACTCATTTCAATGACCTCCCGTACGGCGACTACGTCGGGACGACAGTCTGTCGATAAACAAATTCACACCGATGGTCAGGGTGCCGATGGCCAGGGCCGGAATCACGATGGCCGGCGCGCCCTGGTTGAGGCCGCCGATATTTTCCCGCACCAGCGAACCGAGGTCGGCATCTGGAGGCTGCACGCCGAGGCCAAGGAAACTCATGCCGCTGAGCAGCAACACGATGAAGCCAAAGCGCAGGCCAAGATCGGTCAACACCGGATTGAGCATGTTGGGCAAAATTTCTACGCAAGCGATGTACAACCGACGCTCACCACGGGTACGGGCCACTTGCACGTATTCCAGCGCCTCGATGTTCACCGCCATGCTGCGCGCAATGCGAAACGCGCCGGGGGTGAAACTCAATACGGCGGTGCAAATCAACAAGGTCACTGAGGAGCCGAAAGCCGAGACCATGATCAATGCCAGCATCTTGCTCGGGATCGAAATGAACGCATCCATCAAGCGACTGATCACTTCGTCCAGCCATTTGGGCGAAACCACAGACAGCAGCGCGCAACTGGTACCCAGGCCGCTGGCCAACACCGCCGCGATCAACGCCAGGCCAACGGTGAACCTTGCACCTACTAGGATGCGACTAAGCATGTCACGCCCAAGGTAATCAGTGCCGAACGGGTAAAGGGCGCTGATGCTGTCGAAGACATTATCGGAGACCACTTCGCCCACCGGGTGTGGAGCCAACCACGGGCCGAAGATCGCCACCAGCAACCAGATAACGCACATCGCAGCCCCGATCAGACCCAGCCAGCCCGGGCCATGAGCCCCCTTGCCAGTCGACAGGTCGGGGGTCACAGGCGTCGATTTCACAATGAGATTGTTCATTGGTTTCTCAGCCTCGGGTTAGACAGAATCGCGCAAAGGTCGGCGAGTAGCACCAGCCCCAGGTATGCCGTACAAAACAGCATGGTGCAGGCCTGAACCAGCGCCATGTCACGGTTGGTCACGGCATCGACCATCAGGCTGGCGATGCCGGGATAGTTGAAGATCGTCTCGACAATCACCACCCCGCCCAGCAGGTACGACAGGCTCAGGGCGATCGCGTTGGCAATTGGCCCTATGGCATTGGGCAAGGCATGGCGCAGCACGATGCGCATCGGGCTGACGCCTTTGAGCCGAGCCATTTCCACGTAAGGGCTGTCGAGCTGGTCGATCACCGCAGCCCGGGTCATCCGGGCCATTTGCGCGACGATGACGCAGCACAGCGTCATCACCGGCAAGGCGTAAGTGCGCATGAATTGCCAGGGTGAGGTGATGTCGCTGGCATAGGACAACGCCGACAACCAGCCCAGGTTTACCGCAAAAATCAGCACCGCCAGGGTCGCCACCAGAAACTCCGGGACGGCGACCATGGCCAGGGTGAAAAAGCTCAGGAAGCTGTCTATGCGCCCACCGCGCGCCATCGCCGAGCCGATGCCCAGAATCAATGCCACCGGCACCGACACCAGCGCCGTAGCGGCCGCCAGCATCAGGGTGTTCGGTACGCGGCCGGCCATCAACTCGCTGACCGGCATGGCGTTGGACACCGATACCCCCATGTCACCGCTGAGCAGGTTCATCAACCAGTGCAGGTAACGCAGCACACCGGGCTGATCGAGCCCCAGTTTCAGGCGCAGCGCCGCCACTTGTTCCGGCGTGGCGAACTGTCCCAGGGATTGTTGCGCCGCGTCCCCCGGCAGGACCGCCGTGATCGCAAACACGACCATGGACACGATCAACAAAGTCACGATCGCGGCGCCCAAACGCCGGCCGATCAACCACAGTGTGTTGCTATTCATCGCCTACCCTCCTGCGCTGTCCTTGACGTACCAACCGAGCATCCATCAAGCGTCCAGCCAGACCTGCTCAGCGAACATGTAGCCCATGAAGCCGCCCAGCGGGTTGCTGCCGTAGCCCTTGACGCGCTGGTCGACACCATCGATGTTGCTGATAAACACCGGCACGCCGATACCACAGTGGTCATGCACCAGGGTTTGCATGTCCGCGTACATCTTGCTGCGCTTGGCGTCGTCGGTTTCACCACGAGCGAGCATCAGCAACTGGTCGAACTGATCGTTCTGCCAACCGGATTCGTTCCACGGCGCTTTCGACTGGAAGAACTGCGAGAACATCACGTCGGCGTTCGGCCGTGGGTTGATGTTGCCGAAGCTCAGCGGGTGCTTCATCCAGTGGTTGGACCAGTAACCGTCACTCGGCAAGCGGTTGACGTCGAGCTTGAGCCCGGCCTGTTTCGCCGACTGTTGCAACAGCACCGCGATGTCCACCGAACCGGTGGCAGCCGGCGATGCTGCCACCGGCATGCTGATGCTTTCCATGCCGGCCTTCTTCAGCAGGAATTTGGCTTTTTCCGGGTCGTAGACGGTCTGCGGCAGATCGGCATTGTAGTAGCGCGAACCCGGAGCAATCGGATGGTCGTTACCCACGACCGCGAAGCCACGGAACACCGCGGATTTGATCTGCTCGCGGTCAATCAGGTACTTCATAGCCTGGGTGAATTCAGGGCTTTTGCCGGGCAACTGATCCTGACGGATGATCAAGTCAGTGTAGTTGCCCGACGGCGCATCGACGACCCGGTGCTTGGCGCTGGCCTTGATACGCACCGTCGAGCGCGGGTTGACTTCGTTGATGATGTGCACGTCGCCCGACAGCAACGCATTAATCCGCGAGGGTTCATCGCCAATGGCGATAAATTCGATTTCGTCCAGGTAAGGCAGACCTGGTTTCCAATAGTCGGTGTTGCGCACAGCAAGCGAACGCACACCCGGTTTGAACTCCTTGGCCTTGAACGGCCCGGTGCCGATTCCCTGGTTGAAGTCGGTGGTGCCTTCGGGAACGATTAACAAATGTGAAACCGCGAGCATCGACGGCAGCTCGGCATTCGGGCCGCTCAGACGGATCTGTACTTCGTTGGTGCCCGTGGCCTTGATCTCGGCAAACTGCTCTGCCAGAGGCATGACCTTGGAACCCGTGATTGGGTCCTTGTGCCGCAATAGAGAAAACACCACGTCAGCGGCTGTCAGAGCCTTGCCATTGTGGAAGGTCACCTCTTTGCGCAAGGTGATCACCCAGAGCGTGGCGTCACTGGTTTCGATGCGCTCGGCCAACTCCAATTGCGGCACCATATGGCTGTCGAAACGGGTCAGGCCGTTGTAGAACATGAAATGGCGCGCGTAGTCTGTGGATGAGGAACCTTTGGCCGGGTCTAACGTATCGGCGGTGGAACTGGTCATGCCGGCGACACGAATCCGCCCGCCCGGCTTGCCTTTGCCAGGACTCGCGGCTTCGTCGGCAAACAGTTTGCCGGCGGCACCGAACAGGCTACCGGCGCCTGCGGCAGCCACCCCGGCCACCCCCAGCATTTGCAAGGCACTGCGGCGTGACATGCCGCGATTGAGGCCTTCGAATACTCTCAGGCTTTCTTGGCCGGAGATCAGTTTCGAGTCGATCTTGTTGTCAGTCATATCAGCTGTACCTGTCGATAATGAGAAGGCTCATGCTCGCGGTTGTCCGGAGCGTCTTGAAACGCAAACGACGGTGAAGCCACAACTTCAAATTCAATGTAAATAATCCTGGAACCGGTAATAAGCGCCCACCAGCGGCAGGAACCACGGCTTGCCGAAATGCCCGGGAATCGCCGGCCAGTCCAGTTCACGCCAGGGGTTGGCCTCGACCTTGCCGTCCATGACCTCGGCCATGACCTGGCCCATGTGCACCGACATCTGCACCCCGTGACCGCTGTAGCCCATGGAGTGATAAACCCCACCGTGCTGACCGGCCCGAGGCAAACGGTCGGAAGTCATGTCGACCAGCCCGCCCCAGCAGTAATCGATTTTTACGTTGGCCAACTGCGGGAACATCTGCACCATCGCCGCTTGCAGCACCTTGCCGCTCTTGGCGTCGTTGACGCTGTCGGACATGGCAAACCGCGCACGACCGCCAAACAGCAGACGGTTGTCCGGGGTCAAGCGGAAATAGTTGCCGATCATGCGGCTGGTGACATAGGCACGATGACCGGGCAGCAATTGCTCGATCAAAGACTGCGGCAGGACTTCTGTGACAATCACAAAACTGCCCACCGGCACGATCCGCCGCCGATACCAGCCCAGCCCGCCGTGCTGACAGGCGCCAGTGGCGAGCATCACTTGTCCGGCGTGCAGCGAACCTTTGCTTGTGTTGACCTGATATCCGCCAGCCCGGGCTTTCCAGTCCATTACCGAGGTGCCTTGATGAATCAGCGCACCATGTCGTGCCGCCGCTTCCGCCAGGCCGACACCGAAGCGCCCGACATGCATCTGCACACCGTTGCGTTGCAGCAAGCCGCCGTGGAACTGCGCCGAACGCACTTCAGTGCGGGTCTGTTCGGCGCTTAGCAACTCGACATCGGCATCGACTTCCCGGCGAATCAGTTCGCAGGTTCGTGCCAGTCCTTCGTAGTGCATCGGCTTGGCTGCCAGTTTGAGCTTGCCGTTGCGGATCAGATCACAGGCGATTTGCTCCTGATCTACCAGCGACACCACGCTCTGCACCGCACTTTCGTAAGCCTTGTAATAGGCCCGAGCCTTGTCGACACCGAGGCTGGCACTAAGACCGGCGAAGTCCTGGGCCACCCCGGTATTGCACTGGCCGCCGTTGCGTCCCGAGGCTTCACCGATCACCCGCCCGGCCTCCAGCACTACGACACTGGCGCCTTTCAAGGCCAACGCCCGAGCCGCCGCCAAGCCGGTGAAACCGCCGCCGACGATGGCCACGTCGACCAGCCCGGGCAACGCGCCGAGCTGGGCACCGGTGAACGCCGGTGCGGTGTCGAGCCAGTAGGATTCACTGCCCATGTCTAATCCGCCTATGCCAGGAAAAGTGCCATTACGTTACAACTCAAAGACCGACCAATGCCGCCAGTCCGCCGATGTCGGGGATTTGCTGGTAGCTGTAGAAGGCATTGGCAGGAACTTCATGACCACGGGCGACAAACGCCTTGTTCTTGATCTTCATGTCATGGGCCGGCATCAGGTCATAACGGAAGCTGGAGGACACATGCAAGATGTCTTCCGGGCCGCAGTTGAGGTTGTCGAGCATGTACTCAAAGGCGGCCAGACGTGGTTTGTAAGCCTGTGCCTGTTCGGCGGTGAAGACCTTATGGAACGGCGCGCCGAGCTTGTCGACGTTGGACATTATCTGGCTGTCGCTGGCGTTGGAGAAAATGACCAGGGGAATTTTGTCGGCGATTTTCGACAGACCTGCCGGCACGTCAGGGTGCGGGCCCCAAGTGGGTACGGCGTCGTAATACAGCTGGCCTTCGTCGCGGTATTCGATACCCCAACGCTTGCAGGTCCGGGCCAGGGCGGTCTTGAGGATTTCGTCATAAGGCATCCAGTCACCCATGACCTGGTCCAGGCGATAGGCCGAGAAATCCTTGACGAATTGGTCCATCTGCGCCGCAGGAACGCGATCAGCGAAAATCTCGCGAGTCATCGTGCCCATGTGAAAATTGGTCAGTGTACCGTAGCAGTCGAACGTAATGAATTTGGGGCGAAGAAAGCTCATTGAGTGCGGTCCTGAAGTTCGTTTAGGTCATGGCGTGACTAGCATTCGCTTCATTCGAGAAGCTGTGATGCAACGCTGCAGCACACCGTCATTACAACACCGTGAATTCAGCAGATGGCGTTAAAAGCGACCTCTACTCGATACAAACCACCGTTTTAGCCTCCCCCCTCAGCAGACTTTGCGGCGCGCTCCTACCTTGGGCAAACCCCGTATTTGTGCGCTTTTATGGACCTTTATAATCCTGTACGAGCCGCGCGTGCCGTCATTAACCGCAGAAACTGCGCCGGACTGAACGAAAACGGGCGCTCCCCTGAGGAAGCGCCCGTTTGCTGTGGTTTGGAGCCTGCCATCTCTCTCCGGCTGGCCAGCTACCTGCGGGATCGCGATGTTATTGGAGGATGTCGATCAGCACGCTTTTGAAACGCAAATTGGCTTCGAATGCCAGGCCAACACGTCTTTATGTGGTCGGGTCGAACCCGCCGCTTCAAGCGGTGCGAGAGTCTCGGCATCCGCGTCGATCAGATCGGCCCAACGACGCATGACCCGCGCCCGCTCCCGAGGTAGACGGCTGGCCAATCACTGCAGTTGAACGCCTGCCAGGCATAGTTGACGGCCTCGTCCACCAAGGTTGGCTCGGCATACACCTGGCCGTCCGCATCACCTCCAGTACAGGCTGAGCATCGCGGTATTGGCCACCAATGAAATGAGCGCTGCGCACAGCGATTAGGCGAGGATCAAAACTGTCCATGGAGCGCTCCAGATATGAGCCGGCGAGTCGTTTACTCTGTTTCCATAGTAGAAAAAAAGCCCAGGCATTTGCTGCCGACCTTGCCATGCGATTAAGTAGTAAATGTGGTCTTGCGGCCTCTGCCTCGCGGAATCTGCCGAATGTACATCGCCCTCTTGTCAGTCCTTCATGCAGATGGGATACAGGCATCACCGCGCTGGAAATCCGGCCGCTCGTGAACACTTTTTAACGGAGACTCGCCATGTCCGACTCGCAACAATCCACCTATGGTTATCGCCCTATGACGGTTGCGGATCTACCGGCAGCCCACGCGTTGTCCGTGCAATTGAAGTGGCCCCATCGGCTGGATGACTGGGCCATGCTGCTGCGGATCAGCGATGGCTTTGTGGCGCTCGATGGCGAGCGCCTGATCGGCACCGCATTCGCATGCCCCCAGGGTGATTTCTCCACCATCGGGTTGGTGATCGTGAGCGACGCCTATCAAGGCAAGGGGATCGGACGCCAATTGATGGAACGGGCGCTTGATGCGTGCCAGCCACGCATCCCGGTTTTGAACGCAACCTTAGCCGGAGCACCGCTTTACGTGAGCCAGGGCTTCGTCGAGTTCGGTCGGATTCTGCAGCAACAAGGTCAGGCGCAAGTCCCGGCAATTACCCCATTGGCCAATGATGAAAAATGTCGCCCACTGCATGACGCCGATAAGGCGCGCGTGCTGGAACTGGCTAACGCCGGTACCGGGCTGGAGCGCAGTACCGTGATCACCGACCTGCTCGAGGTCGTCGAGCACTCGGTGGGCATTGAGCGCGATGGCCAACTGCGCGCCTTCGCCATGTTGCGCCCCTACGGCCGGGGTCGCGTTATTGGCCCGGTGGTCTGCGAGAACCTTGAACAAGCTCAACATCTGATCGGCGTGTTACTGGCCCAAGTGCCGGACACCTTCGTGCGTATCGACATTCCGGCGGATTGTGGCTTGAGCGACTGGCTGGAAACCGCCGGCCTAAAACAGGTCGATACCGTGGCGCAAATGGCCCGTGGCACACCGCCGCAAGCCAGCAACGGCGTGCGCCAGTTTGCCCTGGTCACCCAAGCCATCGCCTGATCGCTTGCCTTGATAGAACCCTCACCATCCAACACTTTTATTTGTATGGAGCGTCACCCGCATGCCCCAACCTACCGTTTTACTGTTAGCTCGAGCCGACGGCAGTCGCGTTGCCACACCTTTCAAATCGCTGCCATTGAGTGCTGCCGATCCGTTGATTGACTGTCGTCAGGTCGCCTGGTCCGGGACCGACGGCGTGTCTGCCGGCATTGTGGCAATCGGTGATGTGCTTGATATCGATGACTTCCCACACACAGAAGTGATCGTGATCCATGCCGGTCACGTCGTGCTAAAAACCGATGAGCAGACACTGCAATTGGGTATCGGCGCAAGCGCAGTGATCGGTCGCGGGACCGCGCTACAGATCGAGGCGCAGATCGGTACGCAATGGGCGTTTTGTACTATGACCACCGTAACCCCGGCACCCGGCCTGACCTTGCTGGATCCGCTGGCGATGCTGTCCCCTTCCTCCCCACCAGAACCGCAAATATTGATCGGCCCGACGCCGCAATGCCGTTCACGTAATGCCTTCGAGGATGCGGCAACCAATCTGCGCGTCGGGGTCTGGGACTCGACGCCTTACGAGCGACACGGCCGAGCGCACAAGCTCAATGAGCTGATGTACTTGATCGAAGGCAGCGTGACCCTACAGGGATCTGACGGATCAAGCGTTACAGTCAACGCCGGTGACAGCGTGTTCGTCGCGCAGGGCGCACCGTGCGCCTGGAAAAGCACAGGGTATGTGCGCAAGGTGTATGCAGTTAAATAGACACCAATGGTCAAAAAAATGCCGGGACGGAAGATTCGTTGATGAAACAACGATCGAATTCATGCTCTCGGCGGTCGATGACCTGATTTCTGAGATCAATATCTTGATCTCAGCAAACGCCAGGAAAAATCCATCGTAACGTCGGCGGGCAAGGAATCTCCAACCAGTTTGCGTTGATTATTGATACCGATGCCGAATAGAACCCAGGGCCAGTCTTGGGGTGGGGGTAAAAACACTTACTAGTAAAAAAGGGGTCGCGAGATAAAATCTCGCGACCCTTTTGAATTATATGGTCGGGACGGAGTGATTCGAACACTCGACCCCTAGCACCCCATCTCCTTTTTCATACTTCTTGAAAGATCACAGAATTTTACTCTGGATTTTTCCAAGCTAGTATTTACTTGAGCTCCAGCGGTGTTCTGCTCTACGAGCGTCCAGGAACGTCCATCAAGAGCCGACGTTTTTGTGGGGGTAAAAGTAGGGGGATCGTACATCAGTAGGGTTCACAGACCATGGCATGATGGCGATCATGCCCTAATCTTTTTGCGAGGTAGTAATGCAACTCTTCGCCGCTCAAATTAGCCCAAGGCTGTCCAGGTAAGCACTCACCTCTCCCATTCCTCGCTCCGCTACGTCCAGTAGATCATCTCGGTCTTTTCGATTCAACGGCAGCGGACCCGCGTTAGGCACCCATTTAGAGACGCTGGTTTTGGGTAAACGCCTGGATGACAGAACCATCGCCATAAGGTCGTCCCGTGCTTTTTCATCGTTGAAAACGGCCTGCAAGTTTTGGCCCTTTGGATTGTATCTCGTGCCATCTTTCATACCTGCGGCGTGAAATGAAGCTCGTCTGATAATGCACGGAACGCATTTGCCACACTGCTGATGCGTTCTCTTCCATTTCCCACAGGACACAGTATCGGTGGCCAGAGCGTTGAGTGAGACTTGATCGGAACAGCCCAGAAGCATCTCCCCCTTTGTCTTTAGCGCATACGGGTTTTTTACAACGACTGGCAAACCAACGGTGTCCAGAATTTGCTGGAACAACCCAAGAAAATGAGGATGAGTCGTTCGGGTGCTCAGCGCCCCTATGCGTCTTGGCGTCATTGGTGGATTGAGAGCGATGAGACCGTTCTCTGGAACGAATAACTCCACCGGTGTACTGGCCACTCTCAATTGCGCCAAAGTAGCAGCGACTAACGTGCCATAAGCTAGGAAGTTGAAGCTGCGTGTACGCATCTGCACATCGAGCGTGGTACCAAGCCGTGAGGTGGGGTTCGCTACGGCCGCAAATCTTGAGACTTTTACGGGAAGCTGGCTGCTCACAAGGATTTGCTTCTCCGAGTCCCCTCTGTAGGAATGACTGATCAGAATTGGCCGTCGCCCTTTACCCAACAGATCAAGTGCACCAATGCCACTGTCCATGCCTCCAGAGAACAAGCTCACACAATCATGGCCAGCAAGCACGGTGATGCGGCCACGATTTTGCGATTTTGATTGTCTAGGGCCGTCAGGCAGCAACTCGATAGTCCAGATATCACCACTTAAAAAATGAAGCGCTTTTTGAAGCAATGGGACCGCTGCATTCCAAAGATCCGGATCGGCTAGTGGAATGACCAGGCGAAGCTGTCGTGCCCATCCATCGTCTGCCTCGGCTTTATCGACAAACGTGTCTGCCGCCGTAACTGCCATCGCAATAGTGAGCAAATCGAAGCCCACGCGACTCACGGGCGCACCTAGACGTCGAACAGCGGTACGAACAGGCCCACCGATTGAACAGGTACCCTTCGCCAATGGTCGACTTCCGTACATCAGTACGGGTATGACATTCGGAGAGCGTGGTGGAAGCTGGTCAAATTCGTGATGGAAAATTAAGTCAGTCACTGTTCGTAGCTCTCCCACTCGACCCAAACTTCTTTAATCGCACTGAGCTGGATATTTTCGACTTGGGCACTCGTGAAGGACTTCAAGTTAGCCGTTAAAAGGGGGCGCATGTGCTTGTCTGTTACCGCTTCCACCAAAGAAAACAAATCCCTTTCCGCCTGCTCCACCTGCCCAGGAGACGATGCTTTAGCGAAGGCTTCATTGGAGTCCAGCACTATCTGCCCAAAAACACATTTCGTGACGTACACGAGCATCATTTGGACCAGCATTTCATCATTTATCTTCGTGAAGTCGAATTCATCATAGCCCTCCAAGCATTCCGATAGTGCTTCATTCATCGCTACGCGAACCCGATCTGAATCGCCATCTTCTGGAACGAGTGCTTGGACGATTATGTCAATCGCAACGTCCGTATCTTTCCCGTTAAGGGACGCAAGATTGAGCCCGTTTGGTGACTGGCCGTCACTCAGCGCTGCCATTGCACCAAATAGTGCGCCGCCAGCACCAGCCATCGAGCCAAATCGTATGGGGCCGACACTGCTACCACCTGTAGAGCCACTGGCATAGCTTCGTACAGCAGAGCGAAGGTAGTCGCCGTCTCCGCTGGAGACGAATTTACCCAAGGATTTACGGAAATCTTTGAACCGCTGCGGAGGAGTTTCTGGAATCGCCCCCTGGCCCGGTGTGTCTATCCACCCAGGAACAAACGGAGAGTTACCACCGGGCCCTTTACTCGAAGTCGACGTTCCCATGTCATTGCTTCTCTTTAGGCTTAAACCAGCTGACGCTTTTCACCCTGGTACTGAGCCAGGGCTTAATTTTTCCTGGCATGACGGTATGGATGAAATCGGATAACGAAGAGCCTGCATCGGATGAGCGCTCGGCCAACATAAATGCGCCATCAAAACCAGGCGCTCTGGTAGTCCAATCCACATGGGACCGCATTGACTGAATAAGCTGTGCCATAACAGCCACATGCTCGCCAGTTGGGATTGTGAGAATGGCAGCGATGGCAGATGGGGAGGATGTGTTGGACGCTCTCTTGAGAACCGCAAGCGCTTCTGTCGCAGCGGCCGATAAGCCCGCTCTCAGTACGCGTAATGGCGTGGTCTCACGACTCAAATAGACAATCGGACGAAGATCAGTGTTCGAGAGTGAAGGCTCAAGCGTCAGCCACTCTCTGATAAATTCAGCTTTTACGTTCCACGGTTCAGGGCAAGCTAGTTTGAATTTATCTGGATCCTCCAGCAGGTTTTCGAGTGTCGTCAGTATTTCCGGTTTCCCCCCTGCGGCTGCGTTGATCACCGAGTACATGTGAGCAACCGATTTGTCTTCCATGCATCGTTCAAACAGAGCGAGTTTGGCAATCAACGCCTCATCAACCGGCATGTCTCTTTGCTTGGCAACACGAGAGCGCATACGAACTACGTTCAACATCCGCTTAACGATTCGTGGATTTCCTAGGATCAGCGTTGAGTTCGCGAGCATAGACGCCATGCGATCAGCAATCGCAAATCCTTGGGCGATCTGATCTGGAACAACTGTACCAAGAAGACCTAATGCAACCTCGGTGACGATAGGTTCTTCCTTCCAGGCTGTGCGCAGATTCGCCTCAAGCCCGGCTCGTAGCTTTTCGATTTTATCCGCTGGAATCACTGCGCCGGCGGACGCGAACAACATGAACAAATAGGCTCTCACTTCTTGTACCCCAAGCCTAGGAACACGCACTGGCACCTGGATAAGCTTGTCCAAATAGTCAGTTACATGTCGGTCATCTGGGTCTTTGAAATGCTCGCTCACCGAATGTCTGACCATGTCTTCATCGGCAGCGACGACGAATGCCGTTTGCCCCATGAACAAAAACAAACGAAGGGCTTCGAGGGTTTGGATGGTCTGCTTTGGAAGGCACCGATCGAGGTTGTCTACAAATACGACCAGCGTTTTATCCAACGCAGTGAGAACGTCGGAAAATTCTGACCTAAAGGCGGCGATTTCCTTCGGTGGAGTCCGCTGCTTTTCCTCATCCAACAAACCAGTAAGGTGCCCTTTAGCCTTGCCACCAGCTTCCTTTAGCGTCGTTAACGTTTCTTCATCCGCCTCGCCCGAGAATAGTTCGCCTAAGGCCTGCACACCTTTCATGCCAAATCCAAAAGCTGGTATCCCCATGGCCATTGCGCCACCTTCGACCAGCAGACCAAGTGCACGCATTTTATTAACACGGCCCATCAGTTTCTTGGCTTTGGGGATAACCGCTGGTTTTCCTTCCGCAGCTTCAATCAATGTCGATGCGATGATTTCCATCAAGGCTGCTCGGGAATCGTCAAATCCCTGATAAAGCCATGCATCAAAACGCACCACAACGTATTTACTTGGGTCCTCGCCAGGGTTGAGGCCTTCCTCAATCAAATTCAGCAGAGTTGATTTTCCGGTGCCCCAAGAACCAAAGACACCGACCGTGACAGGCCTCATGTTCGGATCGCGAATTACGTCGACGACCAGATCAGCGACCTCTGAGTAATTCAGAAAATCTTGTTTTGTATCGACGTCAGCCCACATTTGAGCCTCCCTGCTTCACATTATTTGCGCACCTGGCAGCTTAAACGACCAGTTTCCAAGGCCGTAGGCCGTAGGCCGTAATGGATCATCATTGAACGATCCGTATCATTATCGAAAAATAGAACCCGTGCCACTATTTTGGCACTGCATTTTCTGATGCAATGCTCTGTATTCGGTGTAACCCAATAGCTCAAGGGCTGACCAGGTCGGTACACGATATATTTCATAGACATTCCGAGCGGAGCTGATGACGTTATTTGAATTTCTATGTCCTTATGTGAGGTTCTTCCACGGTGCGGCGTATAACCTGCATCAAACGTTGGATGGGTTAGGCATTTCCTCTGCCGGGTTTAGTGGCCCACCCACTCCTGCCCCTGATCGGTACATTCAAGGAAGATAAAATGAATATAAAAAAAATCGAAGTTCCACCGTACGCTTCCCTTGCAGGTGATAGATGAGTTTCGTTCTTGAGGAGTTAGGATTAGCTTATCGAAAGGCTAAAGTGGATTTATTCTATTCGTCCAGCCCCGACTTATTGGCAATAGCAGCCTACGAGGAACACCTTTTCGAAAATCTCAATGCGCTGTTGATTCTGCTCAATGGAAGCAACCTAAAGTGGGTTGAGCAGACAGCGTTTGTCGGTGGGTGGACCTTTGCCACTAAGTCTGTTACTTGGGCAGACCGCAAGGAACTTCGCGAAAAAAATGGTACTGGCCTAATTTTTTCTTCTCCAGAAGAAGATTGGGACCGCACTTGCGAGTTGCTTTCGGAAACTGAGGAATATTCAAAGCCTAATGCGGAATTCCGTTTGATGGCTCAATGCAGCATAGACTTTCATGTATTATCTGCTCTATGGTTGCTTAAAGTAGGGCATCAGTATGATGCGAAACTTTCCAAATGCGCCTACGGAAATCGATTGCGCCGCACACAAGATGGAAAAAATATAAACCCGCTATCGCTAGGTTCATTTGTTCCTTATTTGACACCTTTTCGAAACTGGCGTGACAACGGCATTTCCTCAATGCGTGCCGCCTTGGATGATGGAAAAAAAGTCGTCGCACTCACGGCTGATGTCAGTTCTTTTTACCACGAACTGAAACCTAGCTTCATGCTGGAGTCGTCCTTTCTCCATGATGTGCTCTCACTTGAGCTGACAGAAACCGAGAAAAAACTAAATCGTTTATTCATCAAAGCTCTAGAAGCATGGGCAGCGACAACTCCGCTGAAGAAAGGTTTGCCGGTTGGATTACCAGCGTCTGCTGTAGTCGCCAACATGGCTTTGATAGAGCTGGACCGGGTGATCGAACAGCAAGTCATTCCATTGTACTATGGACGATACGTTGATGATATTTTGCTCGTCATGGAAAATGGCGCCCACTTTCGGTCAACGGATGAGCTTTGGGATTGGTTATTCGAACGCTCTGACGAAAAACTTGCCTGGGATGGTAAGGGAGAGAGTAAAAGAATAATTTTTCAGCCTAGCTATTTCAAGTCGGGAAAAAACAAAAGTCAGATATGTTTTGCCAATGCAAAGAATAAAGTCTTTATGTTGAATGGCGATACGGGCAAAACGTTCATAGACGCTATTGCTCATCAAATTAGCGAACGCGCAAGCGAATGGCGTGCAATGCCACGCTTACCTCGTTGGGCTGAACACGTTGGAACCGATCTTTTAGCAGCAACACAAAGCGATGGTGAGACGGCTGACAACTTGCGAAAGACGGATGCATTAACAATGCGCCGCGCGGGTTTTGCCATCAAATTACGTGATTTTGAAGCGTATGAACGTGACTTACCTCCTGAAGCTTGGAAAGCGCACCGGCATGCATTCTTTCGCGCGTTTACCCAGCACGTCCTGGTGCTGCCACAATTTTTTGAGTTATCGATTTATCTACCTCGCGTGATACAGCTCGCAACCTCATGCGAGGATTTTCGGGAGCTTCGAAAAATCATTACTGCGCTTGACAAATTGTGTATGAAGGTGAAGCTAAACTGCTCAGTGAGCGTGAAGGCGTGGCCTGACGAAGGACCGGTCGATGACGAGAACGTTCTTGCGCTTTGGGAAGGACACTTACTAAAAACCGTACTTGAAAGCATCATGTCCGCATTTCCGCCTTTTCTCTCCAAGAATGGCAAGCGGGAATGGAAAGAACATATGGCCGACTATCGACCAAGCGATCTTGGCGTAAAATGGCCCTGGTCTACCAAAGCCTTCCAGCGAGCCCAAGCTAGACTCTTTTCTTTTGATTTGGCCCACATGCCATTCCGCTTTATTGGCTTGCCAGAAGAAATGGTCGCGCAGCGGGGTATCCCTGATCGTCGATCAGGTGCAATTCACGATGAATCGGCTCAAATGCTTCCCCACAGCGTATTACGTGGAGCAACATTCCTCGCAGAATGGAGCAATCTCGAAGGCCTACCCCGGGGCCTTCTTTTCGCCACACGACCTTTCAACCTCCCCGAGCTTTTCGTACTCAGCAAAAATGTCTACTCCAAGGATCATGAGGAGGAAATACGCGCAGTGGTTCTAGCTCTGAGAGGTTTCACGCTAAACGACAAAATGCCGTTTATGGATCGACGAGGAGTTCTACAAATTCCCGATGGGACGCCCCCATCAGATTACCGCATTGCCGTATCCAGCTGGCAGACTCGACTGGAAAGTTGGACAGCATCGGTAGCGCAGCAGCCTGACCCTGACATTCAAAAAAGGTACGCTAGGCTGAATCACTTGCTAGACGGCGTGATTTCAAACCCTGAGAAGAGTCGTTATCTAATCCTGCCTGAATTGGCGTTGCCAGCCCTATGGTTCGTTCGCATCGCGCGGAAGTTACACGGTCGTGGTATCTCTTTGATTTCTGGGGTCGAATACCTTCATGCCAAACATGCGAAGGTTCACAACCAGGTTTGGGTAGCTCTTTCTCACGACGGGCTGGGGTTCCCCTCAACGATGATCTACCGACAGGACAAGCAACGACCCGCGTTGCATGAAGAACAGGAATTACGCCGCATAGCGGGCGTGGAATTAAAGCCAGAAAAACCTTGGAAAAAGCCACCAATTATTCAACATGGAGAGTTCCGCTTCGCTTTATTGGTATGCAGCGAACTTACAAATATCGGCTATCGAAGTGCGCTTAGAGGAAAGGTAGATGCGCTGTTTGTTCCTGAGTGGAATCAAGACACAGAGACATTTAATGCGTTAGTGGAATCTGCCGCGTTAGACATTCACGCTTATGTTATCCAGTGCAACGACCGACAATACGGTGATAGTCGTATCCGCGCTCCTTACAAGGATAGCTGGAAACGAGACGTTCTTAAGGTCAAAGGTGGGATCACAGATTATTGTGTCATTGGAGAAATCGACATTCAGGCATTACGGCGATTTCAGAGCAGCCACCGCTCACCTGCGGGTCCATTTAAACCAGTTCCAGACGGTTTTAAAATTTCTAAGACTCGTAAAATTTTACCGAAGTGATCATCATAATTTATCAGTTATGAATGGTCTGCTACTCGCAGGAGTTCCAAACGTAAAAGGCCGCTAACGAAGCGGCCTTTTTATGTCTGCTAGGCTCAGCTGTTAGACAAGGTTTCGCAAAGCTTCAATCCCTTTTCCGTCACCACAGCCCCCGAAAATTTATAGCCATCCTCTATATCGAACAGCAGATAGCTCTGCGACGCCAACCACCGAACAATATCTGCAAAAAAACTGCTCATCTTCTGTCAATTGACCAGACGCCTGATTTTCAACCTCAGAGTATGGAGCGACTTGCACCCTTCATTGACCTTGTAGCTCACAGCCGTCCAACTCGCGAGGCACTGAGTAATCTCCTGCAGCCCTTCCCGGAGCCACATCGTGCACGGATCATAGACCACTCCAACGCCATAGGCCTCTATACCTTCGTATCTGCCGTTAACACCGGCCACACGCCAGCCGGACGAACCGTAACACTCCTTCCTTCAAAAGCGCATCGCGACTACGGTTATCAAGCATGCTGTTTTGGCCGCAGGAACGTTAGGATTTTCGAGGCATAGGTCAGTCCACAGGCACGGATTTGCAGCGCTGCTGTAATCGCAATTGCTCATTCTGAATCGCTGACATCGACGACGACAGCGTTGAAGACATCTTGCAGGCGAACATTGTCGAGGCCGGCCTCGAGACGCCTTCGTTGGATCGTTCTTGCCGTCTCCCTATGCCAATAAAGAACGGATGTAATCCGCGGGGTATCAACACCGGACCACTCGTTGCAAGCCAGACGCCACTATCCTCAAGCTAAATGATCCAAGGAAATGCGGCGTAGTAGTCACCTGAGCCAGAGACGTGCCACGTGAGGGCATCGAAACTAGGCAATTCTCGACTACCTTCACCACTCAAGTACGCGCAGCCTAGACGACTCCTAGTTGAACTGTGGCTACGGATCGATTGCTCCCTGACTTAATGGCGGACCATAGGATCCAAGTGACCACCGAATCCTACTGCCCCAGCGTTTCACAGCGACGGGCTATCCGTGTGGCTCTAACTCCCCAGACACCGAAATCGCTCTAACAGTCCTTCGATTTCTGCTGAGAGCCAGCCGTTTTTGTGGGGGTAAAAACACTTGAAAACAAAAAAGGGTCGCGAGATAAAATCTCGCAACCCCTTGAATTATATGGTCGGGACGGAGTGATTCGAACACTCTACCCCTAGCACCCCATAAAGGTAAACCATAATCCAAGCCAGTCTAAATAAATCCAAGAACAAGGCTTAAAGCACTGTATTTGCTAGATCAATACAGTTTACACAGTCCAATAGCTTCCGATAGCATTCTACTAAAGCCAGCGAGAAACGGTGACCCAACGGTGACCAATTGAAATCTGGCCTTTCTGGGGAAGCGAAAGTGGCGACAATCACCGACAAACAGATGAGCGCAAAACCTGCCAAAGCTACCTGGCTGATCGAGGATGCTCCTCGCGGCTGCGGCCGATTCATGGCGCGCATTCGCCCAAATGGCGAGCGTTTGTTTTATTTCAGATACACCGACACCAACGGCGGGCGAGTATTTCTGCCCGTCGGCACATATGACGCAACTGGCACAGACGGCCTTACCCTCAAGGAAGCACGTACTAAAGCTGGAGAGTGGTCACGCATCTACCAGAGTGGAACTCATAATCTTCGCGAGCACCTGGAGTCAGAGGAAGTTGCCCGCATCGCAGCCCGAGATGCCGAGTTGGCACGGCTCTCCGCCGAGAAAACAGCAGCCGAAGCAGAGAAAGCTCGCAGGGCCGCACGCAAAACTGTTGCCGACTTATTCGAGCACTGGGCTAAGGTTGATCTCATCAACCGCAAGGACAAGGGGGCAGAGGCTCGCCGGATGTTTGAAAAGGACGTTCTGCCCTTCTTGGGCGACTTGGCAGTCGCTGACGTGAAAAAGGGCCATATCACCGAGGTGACTGATGCCCTCCTCGCTCGCGGTGTAAACCGTATGGCCAAGATGGTTTTTTCGCTTATGCGCCAGATGTTCCGCTTTGCCGTAGATCGCGACCTGATCGAGCACGATCCCAGCGCTAGTATTCGCAAAGCTAAGATTGGTGGTAAGGATGTTGAACGCGACCGAGTATTAAGTGATGACGAGATCCGCAGCCTCGCCAAGAAAGCCCCAGATGCCGGGCTACTGAAGACGACCGAAGCAGCCATCTGGATTGCACTATCTACCTGCTGTCGCATCGGCGAGCTGTTAACCAGCAGATGGGAGCATATCGATCTTGAGCAACATACTTGGTTGATTCCTGCCGAGAACAGCAAGAACGGCAAACCACATACTGTCACTCTCTCCGAATTTGCCATCCGACAGTTCAAACGAGTACAAGAAATCAACGGCACATCATCTTGGTGCTACCCAAATACCGACAACAGCGCCGCTGTGTGCCCAAAAACAGTGACCAAGCAGCTGGGAGATCGTCAGCGCCAACCTGAGCAAGGCACCATGAGCCGCCGTAGCGCTAAAGCACAAGCCCTACTGCTACCTGGTGGCAAGTGGACACCGCACGATCTAAGGCGCACTGGCGCCACAATCATGACCGCATTGGGCATACTACCCGAAGTAGCGGAAAGATGCCTGAATCATACAGAAGAGAACAAGGTGAAACGCACTTATCAACGCCACAGCTACACTAAGGAAATGGCCGAAGCGTGGGAATTACTCGGCAAGCGGTTAAACATTCTAATCTGCCAAAACCCAGACAGGATCGTTTCAACCACCTGAACCCGATAAATCTAGACTCCTGAACAACAATCTAGCCCCCCTTATGGGTCACGGGTCACCCCAAGTCAGCGAAAAATCCATGAATAAAGATTACGAATCGGAAAACAAAGAACCCCACGACCTTTACGAAGAGTTTGAGAAAAGCGTGTTTTCAATATTTGAAAACATGAGCATTGATAACACCTTAATACAAATCACGGAAAGCCTTCAAACAACACAAGACTCGGTAATCGGAAAATTTGAAATACGCGACACACTTGAGCTCTACAGGCGAGAAATCAAAAGCAAAAAAGTCAATAAAGAGTCCATTGCGGAACTCTACTTTTCCCTGATAATGAAGAGCAAAAACAAAGAGGAGCGAGCACAAAAAACGTTTCTCCTTGCTTGCATATATACGTCCCTCGCACAAATAGCATTTTGGGATAACAGTATGATCACAGCTTGGCGCGCAATATCAAAAGCACAGTATTTCCTCGGACTTTTATCAGGACTTAGCGACCCCTTCGCACAAGCATTAGCCGAGCGCGCCAGCAAGGGAGGAAAGAAGGCATCAGATAATGCTAAATACGCAAAAAAAAGGATCATAGATCTTCTAATAGAAGAGAGGCCACGGGGCGGCTGGCACACCCCCAAAAATACTGCCTATGCTTTAGCGGATCCTCTATTGAAAATAATTGAAAAAGAGAACCTTACACTACCAAAAAACAGGGAAGACCTAATCCAACACTTATTAAATCTTATACTCGATGACAAAGACGCAAAATATGCCTACAACAGCTCGCTTAGTCCAGCACAATAGCCAGGCCTAGGAGTTTACGGGATCCCCAGAGACCCACCATCAATTTTTGGCAGGGGACACCCTTCAATCCAAACCAAGTAATTCGCTTATTTTTTATAGCCACACTCATCACAACAATGATTTGTTTGGCTGCATAATTACCAGCTGTGCGTAACCATCAGGGGGAAGCGACGGCATTAGGTCAACGTATACAGTTTTACCAATTTTCATGAACGAGATTACCCCTTGGAGACGAAGAGCATCCAAAGCACGGCTTAGGCGATCATCCCCCCTTAGTTTGTTAATGACGTACTGGCGGATATGGTTTTTTCTGATGTAGCGACCTTTACCAACTCGATAATTTTGCAACCAATTATTTAGCTCAAATGCATCGACCTGTTCTACAGGTTGCGGCATAAACAGCTTTATAAACTCATCTGAATACCAATGACATACGTCAACAGCCGAATTAAGCGTACTTATCGAAATATCACCTTCACTCCCTTCAAAAAAATGAAATAACGCGGCCACCCTAGCGATATTATCCGCCAACTTCGAGGCATGGTCCCCTGCACCAGAAAAATACCCATCCTGCCGAATTTCCGACTCAATAGCATTGAAAATCTCCAACCATCTTTCGCTGGCTTCTGATGAAAAATAAATTACTTGCTTTTCCCGATCAGGATTTTCCAGCAAGGCAATATTCTTCTGAAGTATTTCAACTAGACGAGCAGAAAATTTATCTCGATACTCCCAAGACATAGTACCATTCTCGATGAATCGAGTCCCCTGCGTCGACCGCGGGTTACATACTAAAAATCTGGCCCATAATCCGGAGCCGCGAGACACCTCACCACGACGATCCATATAGTCTTTGAAGGCACTCTCTTGTGCCATTATTGATACAGTCAGACGCGCTCCATTGATCTCATAACTCTCGGCTGACGCACGATCAACGGTGATCGAGTCACCGCTCCAGATAGCATTCTGTTTTGATAAATCATTCAATGCCCGCCCACTTAAAACTCCGCCGCCTTCGCTAGAAATCAACCCAGCGGTTGGTAGACTCTTATTCAGCCCAGAAAATAGGGCTTCAGAAGTTGAATCATCGTAAAGTAGTTTGAATTTTTTGGGCTTGGCAGGCCTATGGTTCTCGTGATCAAATAAACGCTGCTCTTCTTCCTCTGACAGCACTCCGCTACTTGTCATTTTGCTTATTGATTTTAGTATAGCCTTCTTTTTTGTTTCCCATACATGATGGCGTGCGACCCATTCGCTAAGAGCGTTCTGATAAATAATATTTTGCTCTTTCTGAAACGTGCGAATTGGACCAAGAAAGACATTCTCCGCTGTTGATTTACGCTCTCCGGAGTTCGCAATTGAAAGCAGCATGAGTGAAGTTGGCACACGCTGGCCTGTCGGTTTGCAAACATCAACCAGCCCCTGTGATGCAACGGCAATCGCAGCCAGTGCGCCCGAGAAAATGAGTGGCATCGGAGCTTTAACATTGTTCTGGGCCTCGTTGACTGCCGCCTGCAGCAGGGGCAGCGGCATATACCCAGGGAATGGTACTCCTTGCAGAGGCATATTGATGTTGAATGAGTTAAAGAAGCTCATTGCCCCTCCCTCACTGCGATCTCTTCAACAACAGCGAGGGGCCCTTGACTAAGTCGGCTTTCAACATCTCTGATATTTCCCCAGCCAATAGCCACTCTGGAATCAATCCAATGACAAATATCAGACTCAATCCATCCAACAGCTGAACCACCCAATTTTATTGGCTTTGGAAATGTGCTGTCGTACCGAGGTGACCTTGGGCTCATTCGATCATAGATGGTTGACCGCCCCAACCCCAGACGCTCTTGCACCTGTCTCAACCGCAGCACCCGTACGATTGGCTTACCATTTTGTTCTACATTCATTGCCTTGCCCTTCCCGGTTCCAGTTTCGATGGGAGGCAATTTAAGCGGGTAAGACCTCATTGTCGCGTGGGCTACTTAATGTATTTTTTTACACCAAAGAGGCGTTTTCGGCCTGCAGTGGCCGCTCGACGCAGACAACTTGCAGCTGGAATTTCATCTGCGTGAATGCTCCATGCTGACGCACAAAACCGCTATTCCTGCTACTAATAGCGAAAATAGCAGCACATTCCTCGATATTCTTAAACATTTTCAGCCCAGCATCACCAGTACCTCCAAGGCCGGCATCACACTCTGTGCGCTTTCTTGTCCCGATCTGGCCAGCAGCGTCAGTTCCTGCACCATCGGCGCACAGCTGGCTGATTGAGTGGCTCGACACTTTCTCGCTAATAATCCCCTACTCCTGCCTCAACAAGTGCGCCGAGTCTAATCAGGTGCGCCCTCCCTCCTCTTTCCTTATCACGGCCGCGCCAAGCGCAGAACTTATGCCCAGATGCAAGAATGAGACACTGATTGCACCGAGGGAAATGTAGTAGTCGAAAACTGAGCCCCGTCCCATAAACGTCATTTCCGAATAGTTGCCAATCCTCTCTATTGAAATCCCATTCAAAAAAATTTCAAACATACATCACCCTAATGAACGCTCAACGATGGGCGAGTCATTAAGTATTTCTGCGTGATACGTGGACTCAACAAATAGAGAGGAATCCTAATATGTATACCCCGTGCCCAAGCTGTAACTCTGGACGCGTCGTCACAAAAAATATTGGCAAACAAGCAGGTGGATTGATTGGTGCCGCAGGCGGTGCGGCCAGTGGTGCCGTCGGAGCCCTGTCGGGCGCAGAAGTTGGCGCGGTGCTGGGCGTGGTCGGAGGGCCAGTAGGGATCGCTATTGGCAGTATTGCTGGCGCTCTTCTCGGTGGACTATTTGGCGGAGTTGCTGGCGGGATAGCCGGGTCCACGCTGGGCTCACAAATGGATGACAAGATGCTGAATAACTACCAGTGCCTGCATTGTGGTTACAGCTTCAGCGTCAACCGTTAAGCCGTTGTGAACAGGCGTCGCTTGTTGATGAAACGACGCTCTTTTCCATTCATTCGCAAGGAATCATTCCCATGGCTCACCTCGTTGAACAAATGGCTTACGTTGGCGCAACGCCCTGGCACGGCCTGGGCAGTCGCCTCTCCCCCAAACAACCCTTAGAAATCTGGCAGCGGGAAGCCGGGATGGACTGGCAGATCCAGAACAGCCCGGTCCACTTCAAGGCGGATGCCATCGGGCACCTGGGAAGTATTCATACCTTCCCTGAACAGAAGGTACTCTACCGCTCCGACACCAAGGCTCCGTTGTCTGTGGTCTCCAACCGATACCAAATCGTACAACCGCGTGAAGTCCTGGAGTTCTATCGCGACCTGACCGAAGTTTCCGGCTACGAGCTGGAAACTGCCGGGGTATTGAAAGGTGGTCGCAAGTTCTGGGCATTGGCCCGTACTGGCCAATCCACTGCTTTGAAAGGCAACGATCAGGTCAATGGCTACCTGCTGCTGGCCACCTCCTGTGACGGCACCTTGGCCACCACCGCAACCCCCACCACGGTGCGGGTGGTCTGCAATAACACGTTGACCATCGCTCTTGATGGTACGGCCCGGGCAATCAAAGTGCCGCACAACACCCGCTTTGATCCGCAAGTGGTGAAGAAGCAGTTAGGTATCGCCGTCTCGCAATGGGACGACTTCATGCACCGAATGCGAATGCTGTCTGAACGCAAGGTTCAATGGCATGAGGCCTTGGGTTTTTTCATGACCGTATTGTGTGATGCCAGCCCCAACAGTCCGCTACCAGCAGTACTTCCTAACGAGCGGGCGCTGCGCAAGGTGCAGAGCCTGTATGAAGGTCAGGGGCGCGGATCAACACTGGTGTCGGCTCAAGGAACTGCCTGGGGCTTGCTCAATGCTGTGACCGAGTACGTCGATCATGAGCGGCGCGCCCGAAGTACTGAATACCGCATGGACTCGGCCTGGTTTGGCCAAGGTGCTGTCATCAAACAACGCGCCCTGCAGGCCGCACTGGAACTCGCCGCTTAGTCCCACTTACTCAACTGTTAAAGCGCCTGGTTAGCTTCTGCTGGCCGGGCGTTTTTATACCGCACAGGAAAACATCATGGGCACGCAAACTCTGCAAAAACCCAGCAGCAAACCCCGTCCGGCGTTGCGCCTGGTGGGCACCAAACAACTGCCGCGTGAGGACTGGCTGGCGGTACGTAAACGTGGAATCGGCAGTTCTGATGCAGCCGCTGCCGTCGGGCTTAACCCGTACAAATCCCAGCTGGAACTGTGGATGGAGAAAACCGGGCGTGATACCTCACTGCCCAAGCTCGATCCGCAGGATGAGGAAAGCCCGGCTTATTGGGGCAACATTTTGGAGCCTATCGTGGCGGCGCATTACACTCGGCGCAGTGGTCATCGGGTGCGGCGAGTCAATGCCGTACTGCAACACCCAGACCCGCAACTGAGCTGGATGCTGGCCAACATCGACCGTGAGGTGATCGGTGCGTCAGAAGTGCAGATCCTCGAATGCAAAACGGCCGGTATCAATGGGGCTCGCCTCTGGAAGGAGGGTGTGCCCGATTATGTGCAGTTGCAAGTCATGCACCAGCTCGCCGTCACCGGCAAGCAGGCCGCTGATGTGGCGGTACTGCTCGGTGGTCAGCACCTGGAAATCCATCGCATCGAACGGGACGAGTCACTGATTGCTCGGCTGATCGACTTGGAGCGGCTGTTCTGGGATTACGTCGTCAATGATACCCCGCCGCCGGCCGATGGTTCGGCCTCGGCGGAGCAGGCGTTGCGCTGTCTGTATCCACAGGACAGTGGGCAAAGCCTGGACTTCAGCCAGGACACGCTGCTCTGTACGACCTTTACCGAACTGCTGAACGTGCGCGAATCGATTGCTCTGCAGGAGAAGCAGGAAGCTCATCTCAAGCAAACGTTGCAACAGGCCATGGGCGATGCCAGTCGGGCGACCTTCACAACCGGCAGCATCACTTGGAAGAAAGCCAAAGACAGCGTGGCCCTGGATATCCCCCGTTTGCTTAAAGAAAAGCCCTATCTGCAAGTGCGCTACTCGACCACCAAAACCGGCAGTCGACGTTTTCTGCTGGCCTGAACGTTCGTTCGCTCCTCCCTTATCCCCATGCCCTTTCTCTCCAGCGCCACCCTGGCCGTTTGCGCGGTCTCGGTGGCGTTTTTATTTCAGATACAGGAGAACTCCCATGCTCAAAGGTTTAGCCATCACTCCCCCGATTTTAGGGCGCATTTCCATCGGCAAGGTCGTCGAAAAAAACGGCAAGCGTCTGCCGGAGAAAGACGATCAGTTCACTCTAACCTCTCAGGTACAGAGCCGGGACGGTTGGTTGTTGCACCCGCTCAATGAGGAACTGCGTAATGGCCAGGATGGCAAACTGCGCAGTATTCCGATCCGCTTACTGTTCAACGAGCCTTACCTCAACTTTCGGGCGGATTACAGCCTGTTCGACCGTGCTACCGGACGACCGCTGTGCGTCGGCAACGGTGAGACCTGCAAGCGTTTGACCAAGGACGGCATCCAGTCGCTGCCCTGCCCTTCGCCCGATGGCTGTCCACTGGCCCAGGGCAACGCCTGCAAGCCTTACGGCCGGCTGAACGTGGTGATTGGCGATGACGATCCGCTGGGCAGTTTTGTCTTTCGCACCACGGGCTACAACAGCATCCGCACCCTGGCAGCGCGTCTGCATTACCTGCAAGCCATCTCCGGCGATCGACTGGCCTGTCTGCCGCTGGAGTTGCGTCTGCGCGGTAAATCCACTCGGCAAAGCCATACCACGCCGATCTTCTACGTGGACATCACCGTACGCGGTGGGCTGAGTCTAGAAGACGCCTTGCTGGACGCCAAGCAACTGGAGGAAACCCGGCAAGCCGCGGGCTTTGACCAGAGCGCCTTGGATCACGCGGCCCGGCTGGGTTTTAAAAACGGAGCCTTTGAAGACAGCGAGGAGGACATCGGTTCCGTCGTCGAGGAGCTCTTCCCTGCCGTTGAAGATCAGCCCAGCCATGTAGAACCCCAAGCCCAACGGGCAGCGCCTGCCAAATCCTCAGTCGCGCAAAAGTTGGAGTCGTAAGTCACGCGGCACAACAGCAAGCCCACCGTCCAGTAACCGCGTTTCTCAACCCCTCCGTTCTTACGCATTCGTACAGGAATATCCGCATGAAATATCGCAAGCTCATAGCCGGTGAAACGACCGGTACCTATGTCATGGAATCACCGGTCACTGAGGCCGACATCCTGCAGATAACGCAACAATTGGCGATGAGTCGTCTGTCTAAAGGCCGGGCCTTGACTGAGCCAAAGCAGGTTTTTAGCCACCTGCAAACACTACTGCAGTACCACGAGTACGAAGTATTTGCTCTGCTGCTGCTCGACAGCAAGCATCGAGTTATTGCCTTCAGGGAGATATTTAGCGGCACGCTAGATGCAGCCAGCGTTTACCCACGCGAAGTAGTCAAGATTGCGCTGGAACACAATGCAGCAGCCGCGATTCTGGTACATAACCATCCGTCCGGCGATCCTGAACCCAGCCAAGCCGATCGCAGACTAACCATAGCGCTCAAAAACGCCCTCAGCATGATTGGCACCCAGACGTTGGATCACATAGTTGTAGGTCATGAAGGCTGCATATCATTGGCTGAACGAGGTTACCTTTAATTTCTATGTTCGCACCGTTTCGATGACCGCCCTTGGCGTTGCCAGGGTGGTCATCGAAACGGTGTCCTTTTACTTATTTTTTTGTCGTGAGTGGCTACACGACTTGAGTACGCAGATCTTTTAGACGGTTTTCGGTCAGATTGATTGTGCCGGCTCCTGAGGTTTCATATCTCGTGTTGCCTGCGTTGCAATTTAATGAAATTGAACATCGACCTCCTTTGATCCGAATGTTTTTTTCCCAGAGTAGTAAGTTTTTAGAATTACCTGCCTGGAGCCACTATCTACGAGGATTTATCGCTGAAATCCAAGGTGGATATTTTCGGTATTGGTAATATGCTCTTCTTGCTACATCCCTATAGCTTTAGCAACCACAACCACCCTCCAATCTATCGCCACCCCATCTAACAGACTTTCAATACAACATCATTAGTTACACCTACACAATGCAAGGCCTGCTTGCGAGGCAGCAACTAATGTCTGCCGGTAAATAAATACTCCACATGCTGAAGATATGAAACTAAGCACTGGAGTACCTACATGATCCGTCACTCTGACAACACCAACCTGATCCTTCACAACGACACCACCTTCCAAAACTGGCCTATTCAAGAGGACAAAGGTCCATTCATTAAGCAGTACCTGAATCGTCTCCAACAGACGATGCAGTGTGCGCTTGCTCAATACCCCAGAGTGTTTGCCTTCCGAGTCGACCTACGACTACCTATGGGGATTCAGCCACCTGACTACGCGTACACGAACGAGGTCATTGAGCGTTTCATCGGATCCTTTAAGGCCAAAATCAAACATAACCGTAGCATGGCTCGCCAATCCAATCCCTATGCCCACGACAGCAAGGTTCGATACGTCTGGGCGCGAGAGCAAGGTCAGCACAGCAAGCCGCACCACCATCTAGCTATCCTGTTGAACTACGATGCCTTCAACTCGTTGGGTAAGTTTGAGCTTGGCAGAGACAACATGTTCAACCGCCTGGGGGAGGCCTGGGCCAGCGCGCTGGGTTTATCTGTAGAAGCTGTGGGCGGCCTGGTGGAAATTCCGAATAATCCTTATTATCACTTACATCGTGACGACCTGGTTGGACAGGCTCTGTTCTTCCACCGAACAAGTTATCTCTGCAAGTCTGCCACCAAGGCTTTTGGGGATGGCAGTCATGGGTTCGGCTGCAGCAGAAGCTAAGGGCAACACATTCTTGCTTAAAATAGGACAACTCAGCTATGAGGCGGGACGGACTTCAACTCACATTAGCCATCCCCAACTTAACTAATAAAGTCAAAGCTTAATCTCTTCTGGCACTGTCATTAGACGGTAGTAACCTATGCTGATGCCCCCACAGAAAATTGCTATCAACTTACGATCCTTTTAAACTCGACATCTATTTGGAGAAAATTGCCATCATGATCGACAAAAACCTGCTCGGACAGATTGCGCAAAGACTGCACTCTCTGGCCAAGGACGTTGAGACCGCTGCCGTTGAAGGCGTACATACAGTGTCCATTCCCCTTCAGGCCATACGGGACGGTTATCCAGCCGAACAGCTTGCAGAACTCAATAAGTGGTCTTCTGCCAGAGCACCGTACATCTATAAATTCTCAGTGAATGACGACGTTTACAAAAACCTATATCAGGCATTCAGCAATGCAAAAAAAGACAAGCAAATCGATCGCGCATTCGCCAGGCTGAACGCCGAGTCCCCCCTGCTCTATGTCGGTAGCTCACAGTCCCTGAACTCACGGATTAAGCAGCACCTGGGCTTCGGAGCGAAAGGTACATACGCGATGCAAATCTGTCATTGGCTTCCAAAGTTAGAGGGTGAATTACACATCCAAGCATGGAAGTTCGGCGCTAACACCGAAAAATCGGTCGTCCAAGCGATTGAGGATGGGCTTTGGGCCGCCAGTAGTCCGATGTTCGGACGCCAGGGAGCGCTCTAATGCACGACATCTACAATCTGCACCTCGGCGAAGTTCATGGGAAGGTAGCGAGGACACTTCAGCCCCCTCACGTCCCCTAAAGTTCGTTGACCATCAGCCGATATTCCCCTAATGGCTTACCTCACAGGCAGGTGCGCCCTTACCACAAGGATGTTCGCTTTGTCCTCCGCCAAATCCCACTCCACCGTCAGCCGTCAGTGGGAGCTGCTGCGGCACCTCCCCAAGCGCTCGCCCGGCATCACCGTTGCAGGGTTGTCAACTTGCCTACAATCGGCCGGCTTCGCGATCAGTCGACGTACGATCGAACGTGACCTGCGCGACCTGTCCATTGTGTTCCCCTTGCAATGCAACGACGCGGGCACACCGCAGGGTTGGTACTGGAAGCCCGGAGTCAGCGTGGAATTGCAGGGCATCACCTTGAGCGAAGCACTGAGCCTGGCGCTGGTGGAAGACGCGATCCGCCCGCTATTGCCTGGCAGCATGCTCCAGACCCTGGAGCCGCGTTTCGAACATGCACGACGCAAACTCAAGGGGCTGGAGGAGGATAATCCGGCGGCCCGCTGGCTGGATAAGGTCGCGAGTGTACGGCCAGACCTTAACCTACAGACACCAGAGATTGGCTTTGAAGTACTGGAAACTCTGCAAAAGGCGCTATTGGAAGAGCAGCAGATACGGTGTCAGTACTACTCGGCGCATTCCGACAAACTCCGCGAACTCACGCTCAATCCGTTGGCGATGGTGCAGCGTGGCTTGGTCACCTACCTGATCGGCACGGCTCACCCGTACACCGACGTACGCCAGTTTGCGGTGCATCGCTTTCGCCAGGTGAGCGCGCTGGAGTCCCCTACACAGGGTCTAGTGGATTTCGATCTGCAAGCGTATCTGGCCAGTGATGCGCTGCAATTCGGTACGCTAGAGAAAATCCAATTTCAAGCCTGGCTAAGCGAACGTCAGGCACGACTGATTCGCGAAACGCCATTGAGCGCGGACATGCAATTGACGCCGCTGGATGACGGTTACCGGGTCCAGGCAACGTTGAGCAACACCTGGCAGCTGCACTGGTGGATTCTGTCTCAGGGCGATGCGCTGATAGTGGAGCAACCAGAGAGTTTGCGGGTGAAAATCCGCGAGACATTGCTACGAGCTGCGGCTTCCTATGGTTCCACACACATAGAAGTCCAAAAGCCCACCTGCGGGTTGTGAAAGCGTTTTTCGTTGAGCCATCGCGACACAAATTGTCGCTTCAAGGACCGAAGATCACCGCCCCACCCTTGGCTGTCTTTGCGAACCACGCCCTGGCATCTGATCGCAAAAAGCAGACGGGGTTGAAACAGCAGGAGCCATGCGATGAAAACCTACTCAGCCTTTCTCCAACGCGCTAATTCCAAGGCAGGCCCTCAAGCCAACTTCACCGTCACAGTTCAGGCCGTGTCTTCGAACATGGCCAAGATAACGGCTGAAGCCCAATACCCAGGTTACAAGTGCCTCAATGCGCCCACCCAAGTGCGTTGAACCCGCAGCACTCACAAGGAGCGTCAGCGTGTCTGAAACAAACATCACTTTTGGTATGCAGTTGGATGGCCAGCGGGCCACCCAGGCGAGTGATCGCTTGGGCGTGCTGACGGTTGGTCCACAGGGTTTGCTGGATTACCTTGAAACCCAGCTTGGCCTGATTCAAATACGCCCGTGCGCAGCGCAACGCACCGCGGCCTACCGAGACTGCCTGGCACGGATGGACAGCCCGGATCGGTTCTACCATGTCAGTTTCGCAGTGGATGAGCTGGGGGTTGCAGAGACGTTGCTGGAGTGGCGCGACACCTGGTCCTTGCACGGGTGGGACGGCACCGTTGGTGCCGATGCCAACCAGCGCCTGCGGGACTTGGCTGATATAGAGCCACTGGCGCGCCAGCACGTTGCAGCTTCCATGGGCGAGCGCTTGCAGCACGTGCTCGCGGCTCTGGCGCAACGGCGGCCACCGATTGCCCAGCTGCGACTGGTCGATGACTGGGCGATTTATCCGCAGCGCTGGCAAGCGGTCCTCGAACGCTTACCGCACGAGCAGGCGAGTGCACCGATGGGTGCCAGCCAAGGGTTTCTGGGGCGTTTGCAGACCTGTCTGCTCCAGCAAGCGGAGGGCGCTCAATGCGATCCGCTGACTTGGGAAGATGACGGCACGGTAACTGTGGTGCAGGCGCAGACCCGCGTGCTGGGAGCCAGTTGGCTGAGCCGCACCTTAGCGCACAGCACACCTACCTTGCTGGTCGCCAGCAGCCAGGGCTCGCGCCTGGACGCACACTTGGCCGGCGCCAACCAGGCACGCCACGGCTTGCAGGAAAACAACGACCTGCGCCCAGCGCTTCAGGTACTGCCACTAGTCATGGAGTTGCTGTGGGCGCCACTGGATTACCGCGCGCTGCTCCAATTCTTGACCCATCCGGTGTGCCCGATACGTCGGTTTGCCCGCCAGCAGCTGGCCGCCAAGCTGGCGGATGCGCCGGGCATCATCGGGCCACGCTGGGAGCAGGTGCTGGAAGACATCGACAAGCATTACGAGAACGCGGATGCACAGAGTGTTCGACTGTCCATTGCACAGTGGGTTGAAAGCCCCGGCTATGATCCCGATGCCGGTGCACCACTGAAGGAAGTGCTCGATCGCACACAACTTTTGCAGGAATACTTTCGCCTGCGCCTGGGCAATGAAGCACCCGCCCAGAGCCTGGCTGCCCGTGCCGGCTATGCACAATGTAGCGCCTGCATGGAAACCCTCGACACGCTGCTGGCTCAGGGCGTTTCGACATTGCGTCAGCGGCAGTTGCAGCAGGTGATCGAACAGGCCACGGGCAATGGCACGGATAACCTCCTGAACGTTGCGCAGGTTGGTGCTCACTTGGCAGTCTCGCAACCAGGAGCCGCCATTGAGCCCACCGACCAGGTCATCTGGTGGGAGGTGGCCATGCCATCGCTGCCGGCCAATCACCCGTGGTCGACCGCCGAATTGCGGCAACTGGCCCTTGCGGGCGTCACCCTTCCCGACAATGCCACGCGGCTGGCCAACGCCGCGCAGGATTGGCTGCGTCCGGTGCTGGCAGCCAAGCATCAGTTGACACTGGTGCTAGCGCCACCTGATGAAGAAAGCCACCCGCTGTGGCAGATGATCCAGACCGCAACGACCAACGCGCCTGTGCAAGCCCTTGAGCATCTAATGCTGCAATCCGGCCCGCTCAGCGAACCGGTCGCGCGCGTACCGCTGCCACAACAGAAACGCTGGTGGAAACTGCCTGTCGACGTACCGCTGGCTGTCCCGCAGAACGCCTCGTTCTCGAGTCTCGAGTTGCTGCTGTTCAACCCCTACCAGTGGCTGCTCAAGTATGTGGCCAAGCTTTACCCCTCCGACAGTATCAGCCTGGGCGACGATTTCCGCCTGAACGGCAATCTGGCCCACGGGCTAGCCGAGCGTTATTTTCAGTTGCCCGACGCCCTCACGCTGAGCGATGCATCTTTTGAACGCTGGTTCGCAGGCGCCTTCGACACAATCGTCGCCGAGCAGGGCGCGGTGCTGCACATGGCGGGACGCGGCGCCGACCTGGCGACGTTGCGCCATCGACTGCACCGAGCGCTGATGACCTTGCGTCATCAAATGACCCAGGCAGGCGTGTGCACGGTCATCTCGGAAAAAAGCCTGACCGGAGAGTTCTCCGGGCGCGCACTTATTGGCTCCGCCGACCTGGTGCTCACGACCGCCAACGGACAACAGGCCATCGTCGACATGAAGTGGGCAGGCGGGAAGAAATACCCCGAAAAGCTGAAGGCAAACCGCCACCTGCAACTGGCGATCTATGCCGAACTGTTGCGTCAAGAAAGTGGTTCCTGGCCGTCGGTGGCCTACTACATTCTGGAGTCCGCCAAGCTACTGGTACCCGATAACCAGGTCTTCGCTGACGCAGAGGTCATCGCCGCCAATCCACCTGCAACCACCCGAGAGTTGTGGGACAGTTTTATCAGAACCTGGAAATGGCGACAGGAGCAAATTGGACAAGGCGAATTCGAAGTGGCGCTGGAGCGCATTGAAGCGACCGACGCCTCGCAGCCACCGGAGTTCGCCATGGCCATGGAATATCTTAAAGAAGACTACAACGACTATTTGACCCTCGCCGGATGGGAGCAATGACATGCCGCCAGTAACCGCACGCATTACCTTCATCAGCGCGGGTGCAGGCAGTGGCAAGACCCATCGCCTGACCGACATTCTCTACCGCGAACTCAGCAGCCAGCAGGTTCAGCCTGCGGGCGTGATCGCCACCACGTTTACCCGCAAAGCCGCCGCCGAGCTTCGAGAGCGGGTGCGCAGCCACCTGCTCAAGCAAGGTGACATGGGCCTGGCGAACGCCATGGGCCAGGCGCGTATCGGCACCATAAACAGCGTTTGCGGCCAGTTGCTAGAGCGATTTTCCTTCGAAGCAGGCATGGCGCCGCAACAGCGAGTGCTGGAGGAAAGCCAGGCCAAAGCGTTGCTGAATCAGGCGATTGACCGAGTGCTGCATGGTGAGCGTATGGCGGACTTTCTCGCAGTGGCACGTCGCCTGGGCCTGGAAGAAAAGGGCCAGCAAGGGGGTCGTCACGAGAACAGTTGGCTGGACGATCTACGCCGCATCGTTGACCAACTGCGCACCAACGATATCGCAATGGACCGCGCCCGCGACTTTGCCGCGATCAACGCCCAGGAATTGCTCGACAACTTCCCCAAGGCCACCCAAAGCGACCTGAGCGGCGAACTCAAGCGCCTCATTCCAAGTACACTGGCGGCGCTGGCCGACGCTGAAAGCAAAACGAAAGTGACCACCGAGTATGTGTCGCTACTACGGGATTTCGGGCTGGAGCTGAGTCGAGGCAGTGTGCCGTGGAGTGCCTGGGCAAAGCTGGCGAAGTCGGCACCGGAAAAAAATCTCAAAACCTGCGTTGAAGGCGTCACCGAGTGTGTCGCACGCTACGCCGAACATCCCAATTTGCATCAGGACCTGAACGATTATTTGCGACAGGTGTTCGATCTGGCGATAGATGCGCTGACCATCTATGGCGACAGCAAACGTGAACTGGGCGCCCTGGATTTCGCCGATCAGGAACATGCATTGCTGAACCTGCTGGACCACCCCACCGTGGCCCAGGTGCTGGACGACGAGCTGGACCTGGTGATGGTGGACGAGTTTCAGGACACCAGCCCCATGCAGCTGGCGCTGTTCCTCAAGCTCGCCCGATTTGCCAAACGTGTGTACTGGGTAGGAGATATCAAGCAGGCGATTTACGGGTTTCGCGGCAGTGACAGCGCGCTGATGCAGTCCATTCTGAGCTCATTGACGGCGCTGGGCGGCCAGAAGGAAATACTTCCGTTCTCCTGGCGATCGCGACCGGAACTGGTACAGCTCGTCAACGAAGCATTCAGCCATGCGTTCTCAAAGACCCTGCCCCGCGCCGAAGTCGAACTGAAGCCCAATCGCAAGGATCAATTGGCCGGCCCCGCATTCGCCAACTGGCTGCTCGAAGGCAAGAACGCCGACCTGCAAGTCGGCGCGCTGGTCACGGGCATCGGCAAGCTCATTGACGAGCACTATGAGGTATTCGACAAGGCTGCTGCACAGACGCGCCCTGTCCGTTTGGGCGATATCACCGTGCTGTGCTATTCCCACGCGAACGTCGCCAAGGTCGCCTCGGCACTCGCGGCGGCTGGCATCCCCTGCTCCACTGCCCAGGCTGGTTTATTGGCCACCGCCGAGGCGACGCTGGCACTGGCATGCCTGCGCCGCCTCAATGATCCCGCCGACACCCTGGCCACAGCCGAAATCGTGGCCCTGGCCGACGGTACCGAACCCGAAACCTGGGTCGCCGATCGTCTGCGTTACCTGGACGGCAATCATCGCCTCAGCCAGTGGCTGGAAGAGACCGTGGAAAACCACACAGCCCATCCCCTGGTAGCCAAATTGGCTGCATTGCGGGCGCACTTGCCGCTGCTGGCACCCGCCGAAGCCCTGCAAACCGTGATTGCCGAATGCGATTTGCCGGCACGGGTCGTACGTTGGTCGGCCAGCCCGGCACAGGCACAGACACGCCTAGCCAATCTGGATGCGCTGATCGAACTTGCCCAGCAATATGAAGAGTTGTGCCGAAGTGCACGACAGGCTGCCTCGATCTCCGGCCTGGTGCTCTGGCTGGGCGAAACCGCCCGCCAGAACAACGATCCATTGGCCACACCCGCCATTGATGCAGTCCGGGTGATGACCCATCATGCCGCCAAGGGCCTGGAATGGCCGGTGGTGATTCTAATGGACCTGGCGCGCTCTGTGGGGGACCGGTTGTGGTCGGTATCCGCCCGCTCGGGGAGCGCGTTCGATCCTCAACGGCCACTGGAGGATCGGTTTATCCGTTACTGGCCATGGCCCTTCGGGCTGCAACAGAAAATCCCGCTGGCAGACACCATCGCTGAGACCAAAGTGGCCAAAGAATTCCGCACAAGCGCGGTGGAAGAAGCGAAACGCCTGCTGTACGTCAGCATGACCCGTGCCCGCGACTTACTGGTGCTGGCGCGCCCAAGTCAAAAACCGTCGGGCGAGTGGCTTGAGTGCATCGATGCACCCTGGTTGCTGCCGCAGGAGGATGCGACTCACATTACCCTGCCTGACGGGCAAACCCTCAAGGCCGACTACTGGAAACTGACCGCCGTTGAGGCCCTTGTGCAAGACCCCGCCAGTTTTAGCGGCGTGCACTGGTTCGCACCTGTTACCCCGCAAGCTCCGCGCCTGCCGCTAAGTTTCAGTCCCTCCAGCAGCGCTGCGCAGCCCCACGTCACAGCGCGAGAAACTTGCAATATCGGTTACCGCCTCACGCTAAACGGCAAACCGAATATGAGTGTCCTGGGCACGGCGATCCACGCCTGCCTGGGCTTATCGTTCACCGATCCCAACACGCCACTGGTGCTGGATGAGGTGCAACGCATACTCAAGGGCTATGGGATGGAGCAGCATGTGAATGCCAGCCAGGTGTTGGAACAATCCCGTGCCCTGCACGCCTGGATTGCCGCACGCTGGCCGCACGCTCGGGCAATGGCGGAGTATCCCGTGCAACAAGTGCTGGCCTCCCGGCAAGTGCTCAATGGACGCCTGGATCTGCTGCTGGACATCGGCGACGGCTGGGTTCTGATTGACCATAAATCCAGTCCCAAAGCTTCCGCGAGTTGGGACCAACTGGCGGGCGAATATGCCGGACAATTGCAAGCCTATGCGCACGCCATTACCCGCGCGTCAGGACGCCCGGTAAAAGAAGCCTGGATTTTCCTGCCCACGGCAGCCGGTGCGTTCCGGGTCCTGTGAGGGCAAGCCCCATCGGTTACGATTCAAATGACTCAACTCTACGCGGCGGCTGAAAACTGCCGCCACACACTCAACAAAGGAACGACTATGACGCTGTACGAATCCATCGCTCTGGAAATCAAGGAAGGCGTATTGGGCGCGGTCTTCAAGGCGCAGGATCTGCTCTCGGATGAGCGCAAGGTGCTGCGCTCAATCGACGGTAAACAGGTCGAGAAGTATCGGATTGGTTTTGAGTTCTTCAAGGAAAACGGCATCCGCCCGGCCATCGCCGATTACGCGGTCGACAAGCTCACCGGTGACGGAGGTTACGCCGTCCGAAATGGCGCCAAAGCCAAATACCTGCGTACAGATTCGGCAACCTATCAGCTACTGCCTGCAGAGACACAAAACGAAGTCCTACCCGCAAAGTGCACCGCACCCTGAATACCTGCCTGCTCAGGGATGCTTGAGCAGTCTCTTACACTTGGCAACGGCCACTTCCCAGGGCGTGGCACGGCGCATTTCAAACTGAGTGCCGCCACACCCCGGGCAAATGTCCGGGAAGTCCTTGGGGCTCAGCACATCGCTGACCGGGACGACCGTCCGGCTCCAGCCGCAAGCTTCGCAGATGCGGGTGAACGGTCGCATGGGCATGACCATGGTGAGCTCCTTCTTTAGTTGTAACGTTTGGGATTTAGTGCACAGGTTTACTCAATGCATCACCCTTCAATTGTCGCGCGCCTGTCGAGCAGCGAATGAACAGCTGCGAGGTCATCAGGTGTGCCCTCGAACAATCGTCGGTGGGCTCATCGATACGGAGGGAGGGCGTCAGATTGTGTCGCTAGCACCAAATCTGCTCAACCGGCTCGGCAGTCGAGAGCATGCCGCCTGATTGAAATCGAAGACGTAAGCCAAGCGGCAAGCGCTGCTTGGCTTTTTGATGAAGTCTACGGTTGAGTTGCCATTGTCGGAATCGCGAGAACTCGCCCCAAGTAGCTGTCCAGCTTGCTGCTCACATCAATACTGCGATTTTTGAAAACCGAAATTGCTTTATCAAGTTTCTCCGCAAGCATGTCTCGATGCATGCCCTTCTTTGCTACGGCGTAAACCATATTCAAGATAGGTATTATTTGAAAGACTGTTTCTGTGAGGTTATCGGTCCAATCCCATTTCAACAGATCTGCTGCGATGATTTCGCGGTCATAATCTCGCAACGTTTCACGATGGAACTGTTGAGCGCCAAATAGCACTCCCAATCCATTAAAAATAACCTGCGCCTCACGGGTGACACTGACCATCCAGCTCTTCAACTCTACCGCCATCTCTTTAGAGTTTGAAGCTGCAAAATCGGCCACCTTGGTGTGTACTTTCGAGTAATTGCTAAAAAATCCTGCTTCCTGATCGTATAGTCTCAGAACTTTTTCTTTCCATTGATCAGCCCGAATATTACAACGCCTGAGAAACTGCGCTCGTATCTTGCCAATCAGGTTGGCCTTCACACTGGTCATGATGGCCTGTAGCAAAGCAGCATCCCCGAACGCCGTGGTCTCTCGACCATTCCTGAGTTTTTGCCCCAGGTTACTGACATCGATAATCGCGCCGCACTTTGGCACCTTGCTCTGCAAATAATTACGAACGTCTCGTCTTTCGCTATCGGAAGCGATATCCGATTTTGTAAGGGCGAATACTACGTTAAACCCTTGTTCGATCAGCGGGTTGATGACCGCCTTGAACTCGTAATCCTCTACACGCGCTCCCTTGGCGCTGATGCAGTAGATAACTGTATGGAACCAGTCAGTGATCTGTCCTCGATCCTCACGCTCATGTGCTTCCTTAATGATCAGTTCACGCCAGTCTTCGGCTTTGTCAGCTTCAATGCCCCAACTGTCATGCACCACCATCTTGAAATCATTCAGAACAATGGGTGGGTACGGGTAAATTCCACAACCTTTTGCGTCTGCCGCCTTAGGCGTGACAGGTCGACCCGCACCCGCTTCGGCGATTTTTTTGCCCCAAAGGTAATTCAGCAGCGAGGACTTCCCGCACCCTGACTTACCCAAGATAAGAACGTTAATCTGAGACACGGCGCTAGCCTCCTTTCATCTTCGCTTTGATCAGCTCGGAAATCAGATTGCTATCGAAGTATTCTGCAATGTCCTTGACTACGCCATTCAGATCATCCTCCACTACGCGCTCACACACCTCGGTCACGGCGTAACCTACCGCACCAGTAATGGCCGATGCGATCGAAGCATTAATGGCAGCACCTACGGCACTCCCGGCCCCGGGGATAAATTTGATTAGATTGCCTGCCAGACTACGACCCAATTGCGCGATCAGCTGTGAAAAAATGCCACCGGCAGCAAGGGATTTAATACTTGGCATGTCCCAAATAGACGCCAACCGCGCAATCATAGCGATTTGGTTTCCGACCAGAACCGGAGCATCGGAGAAAGGGATCGGACTTGCCGCAATAGTCGCTGCACTCGCTACGTGCTGAGCAATTACCATGTAGGACTGTTTGCGTTTGAGCTCAATTCCGCTCCTTGTAGAGCTGATAAAACCTTCCTTGAGCGAATCGTCCAGATGGTTGTGTGCCCACGTAATCAAAGGCTCCACGGTCAACCCCACCGAGGCATCGGTTGAGAACTCAAAGACTGTAACCTTTGGGCATTTGTCTTTGACCACGGCGACAAGAGTCTGGCTATCTTCCTCAGAAACTTGATCGACCTGCGTCATGATTACCGCAACTGGAATCTTGCTGGCGACAATCTCATTGATCGTTTTGGTATCGATATCAAAAACGCGGTGGTTAGCGACACTGATGCAGTACCAGGCCAAGTGGACCTGATCATCTAGTTGTGGCGCTCTCGTTTTGACGAAGTCAACGACCTGCTCCTTGTATCGCTTCTGCGCCTCTTCGCCAGACTCATAACCTTCACTATCGAATATGCGAATCAGCTCATTTTCGTATTTTTCGATTCCTTTAGTGACAGGACTTCCAGCACCTACACCCGCAAGCGCTTCACCAAACGTCGCATTCACCAAAGAGCTCTTACCTGCACCCGTCCCGCCTAAAACGAGAATGTTGGGCTTCTTGATCTTGCTGCGAGCACTTTTGAATTCGTTAGCGAACTTCTCGCCGAAATCTTCATCGTCCTTAAAACCGCTCATGCAAACACTCCTATGAAATAGTTTTGCCTACTGTATCGCCCAAAAAAATAAAAAGTTGAGCTCCACAGAAAAACAATCTTGATGACGCTGGGAAGGTTGAAAATGCTGTCCAATTTTTTCGGATAACGCCCTGCAGTCAATCTTCTGCACTAGATAGAGTCCGTGTTCTAACGACGCTATGGGTCATCCGATGGCGACCTCTGTAAATCGTCAATGGCCATTATTAGTGACAGCGCGACAGGTTGTGTCGCACGCCCATGCTTTTTTGCGTTCAGCTCGTTGTTGTAATTCTTGATGATCCAACCTCAGCCCCCCCAGCAAAGAGGCCAGCCACTAACGCTCACGCTGAATTATCAAACCTGAGGGCTGTTATCGATCACTGAATCAAACGCTTTGAGGTCTATTCATTGCTACCCACCACAACACTCGTGGATATCCGGCAATCGCTGACAATGTCGCCCGTCCCCCAATGGCGGCAGTAGAACCGCCCCTCGTTTACAGACTCGCCGGACTCGTCAAATACCTCTATCACCGCATTCCAGAGTGAAGTCCTTGGCGCGTCGCTGGTGGGGTCCAGGCAGAGCAGATGAGTGATCTGCATATCCTGCTCTTCATCAAATTGATAGCCTTGATAGCCCACCACCATCAACCAATGACCGGCCCCTCCCTGCCAATCCACACCCACTATCGGGATGTCGCTGCTGTCCACCGCTTTAGCAATCTGTTCGATCGTCGCTTTTCTTCTGCGCGCCACGTCAAGTATCTGAGTCGTAACGCCTACCCCCTTGAATGTTTCAGCGAGCCAGCTGATATCGAAATCATCAGTGCCCTCTGTCACCAGGCTTCCGAACGCCAACAGATTTTCACGGAAGCGTCCCTCTCGGGTTCGGCCATCGAATTGATCAAGATTGCGGGCTTGATCGCGCGTCAACACCCCTAACGTGATCAGCGCCATGGTGATGCAATAGGGACCACAGGCCCCATCCATCTCTCCCTGTCTCAGATGAATAAGGTCATGCCCAACCGGATGACAGCAGGTCACTGGACCCAACGGCGAAACGGACAGCCAAGGGTTCACAATCATTTTATTCATCAACTAACTTCCTGTAGATCAAATGCCCGACAAATGACGAGATGCTTTGCTTCACTGCGGACTCGTCCAGCGACTAGCAAATTGGGGCGATTAACCAGTCAGGCCAGATAATGCCATTTAGACATCACCTTTGCGTGCAATGCAGTTGTAATGCCTTTACCAGCGCGACAAAAATTCGGCCAGTGTCCGCTCCAACAACCCAGGGAATCGGGTAGTCAATGACGTGCTTTGGCACCTGGGACATTGATCAAACCACTCTCCTGGCCGCAGTGCGTCACTTTGCGGTGTCACTGTTTTCCTCCACCCGCAATCCCGGCAGACGTAGGTAAGAGGTCTGGGCTTTATGGGCATGGCAGTTCTCCAAAATTCATATACACACTTTATGGCTTGGCCCACTCAGCTCCCGGGGTATGCCCGCTCGATCTGTTCATCGAACTCCCCTCCATGACCACAGTAATCCCGAGGCACGCGCTCAATATCCTCAGCCACCTGCTCGATCACCCCACGCAACTCCAATCGCTCGTACCACCGCGACGGGATCGCTGCCGTGCCATGCTGGATACCGAGTAAATGGCCGGCTATCAGTCCCGTACCGTTACTATCGCCATCGTGGTTCACCGCATTGATGATGCCCTCTTCCAGGGTGTCGGCCGAAAGCGCACACCAAAGACCAATGGCCAAGGCTTCCTCCGCCAACCACCCGCCACTGAACTCGGCGATTCGCTGGGGTGTAGGGCGATAGCCTTCATAGAAGAAAAACAACACGCGTTCGAGCATGCTGCGCGTTTGCTCCATGCCCGCTTTCTGACCATGCAGGGCCAGGCTTGAAGTCACCGCATTTTCCAGGCTGGTCTGGTGATCAATCAGACGCTGGAGGATGTCAGCCAACAGACCCGCCGCAAGATAACCGGAGGGATGTCCGTGGGTCAGGCGGGCAGATTGAGCGGCGTACTCGAATGCGTTAGCGAAGAATGCACAAGGTGCCACTCGCATCAACGCGCCGCAGCCCTTGCTGTTGTTTTCGGCATTTGCCCCCAGGTGCGAGCTGGCCTTGAGTGCGCTCAGGCAGGTAGTACCAAGAGCACGGCACGACCAAAGAGCCGGCTCGGTGATCAGCCAGCCATCGGCGTTCACCGATGTTGCCGACGGATAGTCCTGGGTCATCAACCAGCGCAGCAGCGAATGGTGAATGACACTTGGCACATGGCATATGCCCCCCGAGCTGCTCCGCACAAAGGCACGCAAAAGACCTTCAGCAGTGAACAGCATCATCTGCGTGTCGCCGGTAATGGCACCAGTAACACCACGGACCGGGGTGAAATCGACAATGCCCTGAGGACCGTATTTAGCCTCGATGGCAGGCCACTCGAGGAATTCCACCGAAACGCCCAGCGCGTCGCCAACAGCACCGCCAACCAAGCACCCTTTGATTCTTTCCAGTCGCTTCATGTCCTTTCCCCTCACGCGACTGGCACCATCGCCAGCACAATTTCCAGTTTTCTCTGCAACTGTTCCACGTGCGCTTTTTCTGCCCGCAATGCCGAGCGCAACTCTCGGTTTTCCATTTCCCGGATGCGCGCCCAACGGGCCGCCATCTGATTGCCAAGCAGTAGGTGCCAGATCTCGCGCAACCGCAGGTACTGCATCAACAGCACCAAAAAGATCAGTCCAATCATCAGCAACGCACCTGTCGAGACTGCGTCCGACATACTCATGTCCACTTCCTTCCGTGAGTTCGATTTACCTCGAAGACAGACACACGATATGTCGTGTTAAATGACAGGTCTAGAATGTAGACTTATACAGGTAAAGTATTCGCACACATGGAGGGCGCATGAAACGCATGTATCCGGCGAACAGACTCGTAGAAAAATGGGTTTTTGCTATTGGTCAGCCAAGAGTATTGCCTGGCAGTTAGCCCGGTAGATCCGGGGCAGGTTGTTCGGAGCTTGCGCGTAAACCGATCCAACCGTTCGAAGCCCTCAGTGGATGCACCAGAGTACATACGTCCTCAAACTTTACATATTGCGGCCACTGCCCAACGCGCTGATTGGAAACGCTATCCGAGCGAAATCATTGGCGTCGTTTTTTACTCGGCACAGGGGGCGGGTTAATTGCACCCTTTGCGTCAGCACGGGAGTAGGGGCAGGTGGAGTGGACTGCAGCTTGAGCACAAAACTGCGCTCTCAGAGGCCTGAAAAGTCTGGTAGCGATGAGGTTGATCTGCTGTTCGTTAACAGGTCAACTGCTGGTGACCTGTTACTCAGGCCCTATTTGTAGCTTCACGCTCCTTCAAAATCACCCCGTGCTTCAACGGCTGCTGAAAGTGAAATCCCCCTCCCAGCTAAACCCGCAGTGATACTGGGCATTAAAACATTGAAGCGCGGCATGCTCGATCGTGAACCTCTTGAGCAACTCAACCACCGCTGAGTTACCCCCGTCCCTGTTATCGCGCATTGCCAACTTGAGTGCGGTCTGACCTTCATTGTCAGGGCAAGCCAAATTTGCACCGTTACGCGCCAGTGCCTTTACCAGTCGGGTATTGCCTCGCAGCCCTACCGTTCCCAGCGCGGCATACATCAGTGCGGTCCTGCCAGCTCCATCTGCTGCATCGATGGTCGACGACAGCATCTCGATCACTCGACCATAGGACTCGTGACGCCGGTATTTCGCCAAATGAATGAGTGCGGTGCGTTGAGCCGCGTTTCTGATCGCAGGATCGACACGTTCAAGCAACTGCCTGCAGGCATCCGTGTGACTGGCCAAGGCGGCCATATGCAGCGGGGTGTCGCCATGCAGGAACAAGTCCGGATTGGAAAGCTTGTCCGCGTGTCGAGTGACGTAGTGTTCAATCTCACCGTTATCCCGAGACTTTAGTGTTTCCTCGAACTCTGCCGTGTTGGCTCGCTGAAGGTTTTCCAGAACCGATCGCCCAGCTGGATCAGCGTAAATATTGGAGCCATTAGAGTCACTTTCGATGCCTACCCTGGACATGGATGCATCACAGGGACCGAGATCCACTGAACCGCCCCTCTCGATCTCGTCCTCGTCCCAGACCTTGCCGGCCTCGAAGTGTAGATAAGGTCGCCAGCCCTCCTCCTCATTTACAATCACTTCCTCGCCTATTTTGACGTGCCCTTCCAGCGTGTTGGCCAAAAATGCCGCCAGCTCCACCAGGAAAGCTTCAGGCAAGTTCGAACTACAAGCTCCATGCCAGCAATCGCCACCGTTGAACAGACTGCTATAGGCTCTGGAGAACCAGAGAGTTGCAGGCCGCTGATGAGGGTGCCGCGCCAACCACTGCCGAGCGAAATCATTGATCAGTTCACGCCAATCGACATAGGCGTAGTGGCCGCCAATCTGATAGATGTCAACAACGAGCACCTTTACTCGGTCGCCTGAAGTCCTGACACGAGGGATAAAGAAGTCCTGCCGGTGATGTGTGAATTCATTCATCTGCTAGCTCGCTGCCGACCGAGGCCCAATCGGGCAATTGTTTGGTGCTGCACCAAACGTACTAATAAATTAATGCATAGCTGCACCATTGAGAAAATGGCGATAAGCCACTAAACACTCGAATGTGACACTTGTGAACTAATGAACGAACCCAATCGGTCGCTGCAACCCGACGGTTTTCAAACGACTTTCCGCCAGCAACGCACTGGCCAGTTCATCAGCACTGACAAAGGGCTTGAAGCGCGCACGCCGGGCTACCGCAGCGAAATCACCCGGCGTCAGATGAGCCTCATGCTTCAAGCGCAGCCCCGCTGCGCTGGAAGGGTCCTTGAGCTTGAGCGCCTGCATATGCGCACTGAACAATTGCTGAACTTGAGCTTGGCGCAGATAACCAAAATGGATTTTCAGATCAAATCGACGTAAGGAAGCCTCGTCCAGATCGCGTATCAAGTTGGTTGAAGCGATAAACAGGCCACGGTAACTTTCCATTTGCGTGAGCATTTCGTTGACTGCCGTTATCTCCCAGCTTTGGGTGGCCTTGCGCCGGTCCTGCAAAAAGCTGTCGACCTCGTCCAGCAGCAATACCGCATCATCTTGCCCAGCCTTTTCAAATGCTGCGGCCAGGTTTTTCTCGGTCATGCCCACGTAAGGCGATACCAAGTCGGACACCCGTTTCACCATCAGGGGTTTACCCAACTCTCGGGCAATCCAGCAACCGAATGCCGTCTTCCCTGTGCCTGGAGGCCCGTAAAAACAAAGACGCGCCTCGGGGTGTTCACGCAGGCCATCCAGTAATCCGGCGGTCGCCACGTCAGTGTTAATCAGTTCAGGCGAATAGAAGGCAGGAAGTGAATGCCCTTGATTACGCTCAAGCTTATCGAAGCCTTGAGCTTTGAGCGTGCTGTCCACCAGGCATTCAACGGTGGCATCCAGAGCCTTGCCTGAACGAGGATGAAGGTTGCGGGCAATGCTCACAGCGCGAGTGATGACCGCAGGGCTCATGTGCTCATGCTCAATCATTTTGCGGACCAGTTCGTCACTCAGCTTATCGCCGCCGCAGCCACGAATAATGCGCTCGCGTTGAGCCTTTGGCGGGTTGGGTAACTCGATAACCAGGTCATACCGCCGGATATGGGCGCTATCCAGTGATTCGATGCTGTTGCTCAGCCAAAAACAGGGCAACGCATTCTCTTCCAGCATGCGGTTGACCCAGCCTTTTTGAGCTCCGGCCTTTCGGTCCAGAGACAATGCAGGCGAGCCAAAAACGTCCTCAATTTCATCCAGCAGCAACAACGCTTTTTGCGAACGGAGCACACTCATGGCCGAGCGCAATGAACATAAACGCTGATTGGTGCTGACCGGATCACCATCGCTGTCACTGCAGGCAATTTCATACAGAGGTGTATCAAGTGCTGCCGCCAGCAGACGGCTGAGTTGCGTCTTGCCGGTACCAGGCGGCCCATATAGCAGTATGTTAACCCCTGACCGGGCTTCAGCCAGGGCCTTGGTCAGATGCGCCTTGGCAATCTTAATCGGTTGCTTGAGGTGCGCGTAATCGTCTTCCTCCAGGGTCCCCGCCGCACTCAGCCGGAAGGCGTATTTGAAGAGCTCGATCGGTTGCCCCCGGTTGAAGCGCAGCAAGCCTGGAAGGTCACTGTTACCCACTTCTAACCGGCTGCTCAAGGTAGTGACCGTACAAGAAACCGTATTGACTTCCAGCAACCCCGCCTTTACCAATTGGCCATCGTGAGCGAGGTATCGAGCCAACAACTTCTGCGGGATATCCAGCAATACCGACAAGACCCGTAGCATGCGGTTGTATCCCATGGCCCCGAGCAGATCGGCGGCGCTACTGAGCACAGGATCGGAGTGCATCAACACACAAAAGCCGAGGATGCTTAATTCTGAGTCGTCCAATTCAATCAGACGTGCCAGCGCCTTCAGGTTATGGCTCAAACGATCCGGGTACCCAGCCTCGCAATAGTGCATGTCAAAAGCCTTGCGTTCAGCTCTCAAGCGCAACAGAGCATGGCTTGGCTTGAAGCCATCGTCACCAATAAGTGCTCGCAACCCTAGCTCGGTAGCGAGCTCGTCGTCATTGAAGTAATGCCGCTGAATCAGATTGCTGTGTCCGCCGAGATCGAGCATCAATTTGAAGGCCCATTTCAACGACAGCGCACAAGTGTCTGGGCTGTGGGGGCCGGAGCTGCGATTTGAGTCATGACTGATCGCGCGGCGGATTGGCATCGTGGTAGTTCCTGTACCTGATAAGACCGGAGGGTGAAACAGAGGTGCGCCGAAATGAGTCGAGTGGGCGCCACGCTGCAATCGGCGAAGCTGCATCCAATACACACGACCATTTCCTTGTGTGAGTCGATTCACCTTCCCGACAGCCAAACGATATGTAATATTTAGCGACAGGTCTATCTTGTAGACTTGTACAGGTAAAGTATTCGCACACATGGAGGGGCTATGAAACGCAAACAATCTATCGAGCAGGTCCGCTGGGACCTGGCGCTTCGCTATCGACTGATCGAGACCATTGCCTGGTGGGAAGGCCGGCTGACCACGGTGCACCTGATCCAGAGCTTCGGGATCAGTCGCCAGCAGGCGTCCAAGGACATCAACACCTACATCACTGAACATGCGCCCCGAAACTTGACATATGACAAGCAACTCAAGGGCTACGTGCCGAGCAAGCACTTCAAGCCGTTGTTCATCGACGACAGTGCCAGTGCCTATCTTCACCTGCTTTATCAGAACAACGAACGGGCTCCGCACATCGAAGGCCTGGCCCTGGCCTATGCCCACACCAAGGTACTGGAAGTTCCGGACCGGACGATTCGCGCAGAAATCCTGCGGCCATTGCTCAAAGCCTGTCGAGAAAACATGCGCCTTGAAGTTGAATACGTGTCACTGGCCAACCCCGCCCCAGAAGGTCGGCTCATCGCACCACACACCCTGGTCTATACCGGTATGCGTTGGCACGTACGCGCCTATTGCGAGAAGAACAACCAGTATCGTGACTTCGTGCTGAGTCGATTGCGCGGTCAACCCGAATTGGAAGGCATATCCGAGAACGGGATTGATGGGGACGAGGTCTGGAATAACGAGGTAACGGTGATCATCGAGCCCGACTCGCGACTGACAGCCGCACAGAAGGCAATCATCGAAGCCGATTTCGGGATGCAAAACGGCCAACTTCTGATCCCTACGCGCCGGGCACTGGTGAAATATGTATTACAGCGTTATCAGATCGACCCCACAAAAATGGAGCCTCGGCCTGAAGCGCAGCAGATTGTGGTGAAGAACCTGACTGAATTGGAGCCCTGGTTGTACAACTGAGGTGGGGAGTGTCGAGGCTTTTTGACGAAAATTCGAAACCCCCGCGGCTCAGGCATTGCGGAACCAGTACCTGAACGCTAACGAGTTCATATCGACAGACGATGCCCATGACCGAATCAACCAGTCCGTCGACGGAATTTTGAAAGTCCATCGGATTAGGGAGCGATAGGCCTTTTCGCCTTTGGGCATCGGCAACATCGGAGCGCATCATCAGGCGCTGACTCCCATAAAAAATCGGGAGTTCAGCATCAGGTTTCAGCAGGAGCTTTTAAATAGGGACTCCATGGAGCTGTTACGTGTCAATAAACTCGGAGTGAGGGTTGTACCTGCATCAACAGCTCTCGTCCCTACCGAGGCATCACTCAGGTTTACTCACCACCAGTAGCTGCTGTCGGGCCCGTGTTGCAGCGACGTAGTTCTCAAATCGCTGTAGAACACAGCCGGAGTTAGCAAAATCAAGAATAGCAACGGCTTTGAACTCTAGGCCTTTGATACGTTTCTTGCTGCCAAAACGCACTCCACTCTCTTCCTGTCCCGGATCAGCCTGGCGTGCTTTCAGCTCTACAGTAGCGATTCCGTTAGACTCCAGGGCATTAATGATCTTGTTGTTCACCGGGGTGAGACAGATCTCATGGGTACGAATCTCACCGATTTCGGTCAGCCCCTTTATCCATGCCAGAACAGCGCTAGCCACGTCATCATCTGTTTCACATTTGACCAGTTGCGGTTTTGGTCCATGGAATACTGAACGGTCGCCCTGCGTCACCGCCACATCGCCATTGAGGTCATCGACATCAAGACCTTCCAGCACCCCGTGAGCCCAGTCACGAATTTCTTCGCTGGTACGGTAGTTGATTTTTAGACGACGAGAACGCCCTCTCACATCAATGCCCGCTCGGCCCATAGGCACCGGGGTTACGTTATAGATTCGCTGGTGCCCGTCACCAACAACACAAAGTGGATCATTCAAATCTTTATCCAGTGGGCTGATTGCAGCAACCAATCGCAAAGCCTCAAGGCCAAAATCCTGAATCTCATCGACAAGAACATGTCGGTATTGCGGGAAGTCGCCACGCTCAACGATCAGACGTGCCTGATGGATCAAGCCATCAAAAGTCAGAAGCTCCCGTTTAGTAAGCTGCCTGCGTACCTCAACAAACACCTTCCAAAGCGCTTTACGCTGTTTTCTACGCAATACCTGACGTCCACTGCGCACCGCCGTAAGGTATTCATCTTCAGTCGAAATACCCATAGGTTCGATTACCTGCTCGAACTCTTCACGCAGAAAGTCGGCAGAAAACTCTTGCTCCGTTGCAGCTGGCAGCGTCATGACCTGCTTCCAGATCGACTGCAAATCATCAGGCTCTGCAATTTTTCCTTTCCAGTGAGCCCGGAAGCAAATAGTCCTAGCCAGTTGATGCAGATTGGTCACCTCAATGCGATCACTGAAACCGGCCGCAAGCTTTTCCATTAAGCCCTTGATGGTGACTGAGAGATTGGTGGTGTAGGTGGTAATAAGGACTTTTTCATTATCCGTACACTGTTTCGCCAACCAGGCCGCGCGGTGCATGACCGCTACGGTCTTGCCGGTACCGGCGGCACCAAAAATCTTCATGGGGCCCTTGGTCGACCACTCGACCAGCTTGCGCTGGTAGGGATGCAAGAAAATACGCCACTCTTCAATGTCCTCGCTGAGGATTTCACGTAAATGCTCCTCTCCCTGCACCAGTACCAGGTTCATATTGGACATATCTGCCAAGTGGCTGAAGTCACCTGGTCCAACAGGTTTGGCAACATCATTCAAACCGCCAATCATCTCATTTAAGGCATCGTCAAGCGCCATACCCGCAGCAATCCCGAACAAAATCTGACTGGCCTCAGGCGGCAAGTATTCAGACAATCGCTCAAAGTCGTCGTCTGACCTCACCGCCCTTACAGCCGGAATCAAGGCGTGTGGTACACCCGCGTGAAACAACTCGTCGTCAGAAAGTTTTTGCAGCACATATAGCTCAACATCGGGCACAACTGGCTGGACAGCAGGTTGAACCTGGTCATTCCCAGCCAACAGCGAGCGTTCAGCCTCCTCAACGTCGAACACCTGCAAGGTGCCTAGTGCAAGGTGAGTCTCAAAGCGTTTGTTGGCGCACCACTGGTAGGCCTCATCATGGTGATCAATATGCATGAGCAGGTAGGTATCGCCCTGCTCTGGCGCAATCACGATGGCACGATAATCCAGACCAACTCGGGCACTGCGCACCTTAGGGTCTTTGGTGGCATTAACAGGTTCTAGGTGAATACTCGCCTGGGTACTGTCTTCTTCAAACTTTTGCGTCAGTTCAACGACTTTCTTTTGCACTTTTGCCGGGAGCTTGCCGAAGCCCTTGAGCACGTCCCGGTGGAGCATCATTTTAGCCATGTTCAACTATCTCCATTAGACTTCGGCAGTTGGTCAATGCACCACTGTTCACCGCGCGTCTCAATATCTTTCTCCGTAATTACCCGCCATCCAGCCTGTTGCCACTTGTTGGCAAAAGCTGCCTGATCACCCGCTAGAATACTCACAGGGGGTTCTGACTCGGGCCATGCCATCTCGGCAAACAGATCATCGGTAAGGTCATCACTAATGTGCTCGACCTCAGGCAACACGCAACGTGCCTCAGCCATCAATTTAACCAATCGTTCAAGGGCAGGCAGCACCTCTTCAATCACACTCTGCCAAGACTCATCGAGGCTGTTCAGAGGTGTCAAATCCGGCTCTGGTATCACGCCGTTCACGTACTCAGAGGTGATAAACACCAGAGTATTGCCGAGGAACTGAAATAGGTTGGCCATCGCATAAAAGCGGCGCCAACGGAGCTTAAAAGTCTCTACCGCAGAACGTTCAGCAGCCGAATCCCCCAGGCGCAACTCTAGCTTGAGGTTGGTAAAGTCATTGACCAGCAACTCCTGCCCCAACCCATAGACCATAAAATCCTCCGTCAGCGCCAAGTTTTGCGATAACCAGACCCAATCACCACGGTCATCCTTACCAACTGGCGGAACAGGGTAACCATTGCGCCACATTGCAAGCTGGCTTGAAACCTTGCCGGCTTCCTGTCCAATACCGTTGCCAGCTAACATCATGAGAGAGAAACCTAGCATTTCCCTGCCAACATACTGCCAACCCGATGCGTTGGGGGTAAGCAGAAAGGCTTTTAGTTGGTCAAGCGCATGACCCGTAGCGGTTCTCACTGCGGGGATTTTCACCCCGGTTACCGCCTTCAAACGCGCGGGCAGGATATCGTCGGTTACACGTTGAGCCATAAAACGGAATCGCTGGCCGTCGGCTTCAGCCAAATCATCCCACCCCAGGCTCCACAACCAATAACGCTGACTTTCCAGAATGGATCTGCGCTTGAGCCAGTCATCAGCGAGCCCTGATTCAGCCTCATTCGGCTTCACATGCGGCTCAAACCCATCAAGAAAAATTGCCACCGGACGACAAATCTCGTCATCGGCAAACAACAGAAAATCGGGTTGACACTTAACTGTAACGCCCTGGGCACCGCCCAGCATTGGTTGTAACTGCAACGACCAGATACGCCCGTCACCCAGGGTGAACTTAAAGCCGCGGCTACCGGCTATCAACTCTTCACGCCAATCACCCGGTTTACCTAGCGTCTCAACCCAATGCTGCAAGCTGCTGACAAAGCGCTTTTCCAGCACACTGCCAAACATTGCTTTCGGCTTGATGTCGTCGAGCCCATGCTTGGCCTGTCGAGTCTGTCCTGCCTCAATCAAGCGACTGAGCAGACGAATACCCCGTTCACGACTGATTTCTTCAGATCTGTATTGCATGTGAAAGGTGCGTAGGCAGCGGTAACAACCATCGGTGTCATCCTTGGTCTGGTGCAACTCACGACAACTGCAGCTCTCCAGGGCAACCAGGGCGCGGCGCATCACGTCCATTACCCCCTCGCCCATGCGTTCCTGATCATCCTGGTCCTGGAACAGCGCCTTGAGAAAACCGGTACCTCCGGGCACCGCATCCATTAGCACCAAATAGTGCTGGGTAGTTCCCTCGCGCAGATTGGGAATTACCTGCTGGCGCACCAGCAAGTGTCCAGGGTCGCCCTGAAAGCGCAGACGCATCCCCAGATAAATGGCTGCCTCTAGGGTTGATAGGTCCTCCGGCTCTACTTCAGGCAACAAGAGACGAATCGCCTCTGAGCGCAGCTCGCGATACAAGAACACATTTTCCCAGCGGTAAGCGTCCTCAAGCCGACCTTCTCGCTTGCGTCGCTGTGTCTCCCGGTGACCGGAACAGCTCCTGCGGTGACTGACCTTGTCACGGTTCTGATTGGACTTGGCCGCAACACCGCAATCTGCACAAATCAGAAAGCCTTCTGACGACACCTTGGCATCCTGTCCAAAGTCAAGATCCCGATGTTGTGACTGAAAGCCAGCGTTCACTTCCCTCATAACCATGGCGGCGCGGTACTCAATACCAAAGGGCAAGGCATCATTGCCAACTGCAGCGCTGGCCTGCTCCACCGTCTGATCGAAAGAAGTGACCAACTGGTACATCTCGTTTTCGCGCTCATCCCCCTTGTCAGCAGACAGGCTGTCGTAATACTCCATGTAGGAAATTGCCTGGGAACGAGAAAATTCCAGGAACTGCACCTGCTGGCCCTTATCCATCTGGCCCTGCGGCCCGTCATAACCACATTGTGGGCAGGCAGGCACAGCATCAGGCTGATCCAACTCGGCTTGTTGGCGCATGTGTCCGCATTGCCCGCACACCGCCCATTTGGCAATCAGGGGCTGACTCTTTGAGCCCAACTCCAACTGTTGAATGTCAAAGCGGTGACTATGGGTATAAAAATGGTTCCAAGGTGCCAACTCGCGAATGGCAGAGGAGCCCGATCTGACCAGCTCAAAGGGCGGACGTACCTTGAACTCATCCTCTCCGGTTTCCCCCTTGAGCCTGCGGTTATAAACTGCACCGGAAAAGCGAACCCCTCGTTCAGGGAAAGCGTAGTTAGGCAACAACCCGTGCTCGGTCAACACCTCCAGCGCGCTGATGTCACTCAGCTTGCGCTGACGGGCGCGCAGAATCTTCTCTTCACGTTCGATCTCAGCCAGGTCTGCCGATTCGGTCTGATGATCAATCTTGTCCTTCTGGCTGCGCAAGCGCTTCTGGGCGTTAATCAGCAACAGCCTTTGTTGCTGAAACTCACTGGCAGCCATTTCGATGGCTGCGCGCAGGCGCTCAGTGGTGGATTCCTGCAAAAAGCGCTCACGGGTATCCGCTTTGGCGTTGTACTCAAAATGCTTGAGAAAAGCAGTGCGCAATGCCTCTTCGTTTTCCAGCATCCAGGCAATCAAAGACGGTATATGCCCGGTCCGGTTGTTGATCACCTCGTCAACTAGCTGATTTGCCGTAGCCGGTAGATCCGTCAGCGCACCCCGACGCACGGCCTGATCAAAACAGAAGGCCAGATACTGTCGCACCAGCACGGCACTGGCATCCAGCCAGCAACCGGGCGGTTCGATCTTACCGGCCAGCAGCGCATCAGGCCTGGCATAGAAGAACAGATCATGCGGACGCTGGTTGATAATGCTCAACACCAGTGCAGTTCCGGTTCTGCGCCCGGCACGGCCAATGCGCTGAAGATAACTGGCAGTTGTCGGAGGAATGGAACACAACATGGTGGTCGACAGATCCCCAATGTCGATACCCATCTCCAGCGTGGACGTTGCCGTCAGTACGTTGGGATCATCGGCGTGGCTACCACTATTGAAGTTCAGCTCCAGTGTTTCACGCTCCAAGGTATCTAGCAGACCAGTGTGCTCATGGGCAAAGACACGACGCAGCGCCCCTTTGCGATAACGCGTGCGATAGTAAACTTCCCGTTCATTGAGCTCTGCCGTTACATACCGCCCGTGCTTATCCCGATACGACAGGCTGGGGGCATCTTGCCACAGTGTTGCTTCCTGCTCTGGCCGGTAGAGGTGGTAGCCGCTGGTAGTGCACTGCAACTTATGCCCGGCAGGATAAAGCCTGGCCGCTGTATCATTGATGGCATACCAGGCCTTGTCGCCATCCTGATGCAGCCGGACCAAGAGGCCGGACTTCTCTCCGGCCGACAGGAACGCTGCCAACACATCAACCAGGGTGGCATCATCAATGCTTGCCAGACCCAGTACCCGGCGAGCCCACAGCAACTGCCAAGGCAACATCTGACCATCCCGTGGGGCTACCAGAAGATGGTCGTGATACTTGTCTGGCTGAGTCGCCAACAACCGAGGTTTGTATTTGCCCTGGGGGGGATAGGTTTCACGACCCGAGATCACCCGGCCAAAAGGGAATTTTCCCCAGTAGTTTTGTTGGGCATAGCTGTTCAAATAGGCATGACGCACACCGCCCCTTTCGCGCTGGCGATGCAAAATACCCAGCAACCATAGACGCATACGCTGTTCATCTAGGCCTGCCAGCAACGGGCTGATGCGCACAAAGCGCTGGTGAACTTCATCCAGCGTGGCATCGATGACCGCGCAGTCCCAACCCAAGGTCGCACTGGCATGCAACTCCATGGTCCTACCATGGGTCAGCATCAGACTAAATTCACTCGTCGCCTCCCAGGTCAGACGTTCGGTTATTTCCTTTCGAAGCTTGGCAGGCGGATCCTGCAGGCTGCCATTGCGGTACTCCTGATAGGGCTCGTATTCGCGCAGATCCGGTGGAATCAGGGTTGCCATAGCCTCTTTTAGGCTACCCGGCCGCCCGGGCTCATTTTCAGCCCAGAAGGCCAGCAAACGTTCGCCTACCTCAGATAGCGGTACCCCCTCATCACCGGCATCATCAATCAAATGCTGCAAAGCTGTTCGCAGGGTGAAATGGTAGGTACGGGCAGAGAAAAAACCGGCGCGATGGCTGGCATCCTGAACGCTATCGGTAAAAGCCAGCATTTTGGGGTCGTTATTTAGAACCGAGCCGAACACCTCGTCTATCGCTACGCTGGACATGGTCGCAGCCCGGCTACCAATAAACATGAGGCTGTCTAGCTCGTGGCAATGCGGGCACTTACGGATACCAACACGGTTTCCGTTCTCGGTGGTGCGTTGTTCATGAACCATCTTCACGGTGAAGGTGGTTTCACTGCTTAGCGGACATAAGCCAGGCCCCTCGCGTAAGACCAGTGAACCGGGAGCCAAATGCCAGCGCAGGCCTTCCAGGCCCTGCTGGCCACTCTGTTCCACAGGGTCATCCCCCTCCAGCCAGGGGCTAAGCAATACCAGCCGCTGATCCGGATCGCGCTCAAAACCCCAAGCATCATAAATGGGTGAGACCTCATCGCTCAGCTGCTTGCCACGCACACCCTGCTTGCTGATCTCGCTGTCCTTGTCCGGATCATGCAATGCGGCCCAGGCCAGCTCACCACACTCGGTGCAGTGGACCACCGGAAGCTGATGCTTGCCCTCTGGCAAGGTGTCATCCAGCCAGGTAAATACCGGAGATGGATTGACCAACGCACCAATGCGCCGCAGTTCACGCAACCAAAGTTGCACTTGGGTGGGTACCAGAGGGAAAGGTTTGCCACTGCGCAGCTCACGGGCGTGGGCGATCAATGCCAGAAAAGCCAGTACTATCTCGCCCCGACGCTGCAGATCACCCGCCGAACGCAGGGCAAAGTCATCACGGGACAACTGACGCAGCAGCTCAAGCCAATGTACCGCCTGTTCCTGGGTAGCCTTAAGCATCTGATGAAACAGCGAATGCCGGCGTATCCACTCGCCTAGCGCTACACCCCAGAGGTCACTTTCATTGAGACGCTCAAGCACTGGCCTGAGCGTTACATAGTGCGGCGTCCAGTCAGGCCAGCGCGGATCATCCGCCGATACGGGGAAAGTCGGACCACCAAAACACGCCGCCATGCGCCGCGCATACCTCAGCGCATCTTCCAGATGCCGTGGTTCTGAGTCCTCCACACCCGGCAGAAGATCGGCCTCCAGAACCGGAGTACGCACCACCTCATCCACCCGGTAGCGATCTTCCTGAATGACTGCATCGTGCGTAATTTTTTCTTCGAACAGAGTGCTGGCAAAGTCACAAAGCTTCTGTATCGGCCCCATGGTGGTTTCATCATCCCCGCCGGCCACCGTGGCGCTGGTACCCACCATGCACAACTGGCCCACGGGAATGTCAAAGCGAGCCTTGAGACGGCGAATAAGGCAGGCAACATCTGCCCCCTGCGCCCCGTCATAGGTGTGCAACTCGTCCAGTACCAAGTACCGCAACAGTCCCGGCTCCGCCTGATTGTGCTTCCAGATGCTCATATCCTTGGGCCGCAGCAGCAGGTAATCGAGCATCTTGTAGTTGGTCAGCAGAATATCCGGCGGATTTTTCTGCATCTCGGCCCGGTTGGTGATGGAAGTGTAGGCTTTCTTGCCGTCAGGTCCGGCTTGGATCACCGTGACTTCAGTGTAAGTGCCTGGCTCTGCGCCTTCGTCCTTGCTGGAGTTCTGCTGCATACGCCCCGTATACAAACCAACTCTAATACGGGCCTTGCGCTGACCATTTAGCGCATAGCTCATCTGATCGGATCTGAGAATTTCTTCTGCAAAACGCCCGGCCTGGTCAGCGGCCAGCGCGTTCATTGGATAGAGCACAATCGCCTTGATACCCTCACGCCTGCCGGCCTGATGCATACGCAAGCAATGATCAAGCAAAGGGTATAAAAAACATTCGGTTTTGCCTGAGCCAGTCCCAGTAGTCACCAGGGTATGCTGTGGCACATGTCCATTACGCGTGGTCAGTCGGCGCCAGCTTAAGGCCTGATGTTTGAACGGGACAAAAGGCACATGCAGATCAAACAGGGTGGATGTATCTCCCCTGTCCTGCCTGAAAGGCCGGCGCAACTGCACCCAGGGGCCTTTGAATAAACCCTCCTCGGGATGGATGAAAAAAGCTTCCAGCGCCCGTTCTGCCGAAGCCAGGCGAAGGTTGAAAGTTGCCCCCAAGTAATGCAGTACCTGCTTTCGCACTTCCAGCGCTAGCGTTGCCGGCAGCATAGTCTTTTCCTTGTTACGCCCGTAATGACGCTATCTTATTGAATTTCCGTGACTTACACCTGCAGAACAACAAATCCGCGGCTGCCCTGCCCGTCAACCGACCACAACTGACGTATATGGCCAGATTTCGCTGGCACTAGAAAATAGAATCTCTCCGCGCTGCAGCACCGCATTCTCGTTCCAGTCTGTTAGCGGGTCAGCCTCACCAGCAACGGGCAAGTGGAAATAGCGGTTCAGATTCAGTTTGCTGAACCTCACCAACTCTGGTCTTTTTTTGCTCCATGCCGCATTGGACAATGACGGATTCAGGCTGCTGGTAATCAGCGTCAGATTTCCCAGGCTATGCAAAGCCTGATTGCGTTGCTGGATAAAGGTGAGTCGATTCTCTGGATCGCTGTTGATAGCCTCAGGAATGATCCAGTTTTCCTGCCATTTAACCGGCATGATGTGCTCAATGGTAAGGCTTGGTGGCAGCGGCAATACTTCGCTTTTCTTTATACACTGCGCCTGGTCAATCGCCTCCAGCACTGCCCGCAACTTGTACTGCGCCAAATTCTGGTAGGCAGGCTTATGCAAAATACTCTGCCTGAACTCTTCATCCGTAGGGAAACGGACACTGTCGCCTGTGTTCGACTGAAGCACTTCCTGCAAGGCCATCGCAGTGAATTCACCGCGTTTGTCTAGCGCCTTGATCACATCAACAAACAAGCGGTTGTAGTTCTTGGAGGTCATACCGCAGACCATACGTCGAATAAGGAAGGATTCAAGCACAACAAGAAAGTGATCGAACTCAACCTGCTGTTTAGGCAAAAGCTGATCACAGGCCAGAAGCAATAATGGGAAAACCGTTGCCGTATCGACGGCCTGCAGCCGCGACAGGAAAACAGCCAGACGAGATCCTACCGGCGGCACAGCAAAGGTGCGGAATGACCGTGCATAGCGGGACATGAACTGCAGGTGTTCTTCGATACTGAGCGGCTGGGTGGTCAACTGCGTGCTCTGTAGTGAGGCATTGGCATTGCCCTCCTGCTCGGAGGCCTGCTCCTCAAGCGCCAGCACATATTCCTTAAACGCCTCAAACAAGTGGGCACTGCGCACATCATCGCGTAGCATCAGCGTCAGGTAGTGCTGCAGGTATAGGTCTATGCGTGGCCGCTTGGTACGCCCTTGATTGATCTCCTTGCGCCAGAATTTATCGTCAAATGCCTTCCAGTGCTTTTCGTATAACAGCTCGATATCCCTACCATCTGTTTGGGCACGGCGGAACAGGTAATTCTTGATCAGGTCAGCCGGCAACAATTGAGTGCCTCGGGCATTCAGCGTCTCGAAGATCACCTGGGACTCATCTTCGTCATCCAGATTGATCACCACCACCTGTAGCCCGTTACCTATCACCTGCCACAGTGCCTCCAACCGATCTTTGATCGGTAAGGCTGCCTCTTGACTTAACCCACCCCGCAGCCAGTCATCGAGCTTGCTATAGAAGTAGCGGTAGCCACCTAGCACCTGATGATTCTGATCCTGCCAATCAGGCAGGTCTTCTAATGCCTGCTCGAGACCCTCGGGCCCTTGCGCGGCATGCACCAGTCTGAATGCCTCACGATCGCTATTGGTCGGCCAGACCTTGTAGCGCTCGTGTTCAAAATCGACTTTGCTGGCTTTGTTCGCTACGAGATCGTTAAAACGCTCGTAAAATTTTTCACTGCCATGCTGATTGCACACATCCCGGGCAGCAATCATGAACAATTGCAATGTAGTAAAACGTTGCTGCCCATCGATGACTTGGTGAGTCTCAATTGAGCCCGCAACATTTTTCATCTGCTCTAGCACAACCGCACCGAGGAAGTGAGTGCGGCTGCGCATCGTGCGAAGCTGGTAATCCATCAACTCCTGAATATCCTCCCAGAGAGGCCCCCAATTGCGCTCCGCATTCCAGACATAGGGTCGTTGGAATAGCGGAATTTGGAAGGAAATAGTCCCATCAAAAATCTGGTTCAGATTGCGCGCCTTGGCGTCCATGGTTAGGCTGTCTCTTCAGTTTGCTTTAGTCAATCCCAGGCGTTCGGAGAACACCCTATAGGCAGTATGATAATCCTCTATCCGATCAACGCCGACAAAAGGGGGATAGAACGTACGAGTTACTATTTGGATGCCATTATCGATTTCCCAGGAAACCGTTATAGGGGATATTCCGTCATGCGTCTCAAGGGCTAACTTAACTTCCTTCGCACCAGAATCTCTTCTGAGAGAATTAGGAAGTCGCTTCCCGACAGAGTCATAAAGATCAGTTGAGTCATACTTAATAAGCGTTGGAAACAATTCATTATAAATCTGAACCAGCTCACCACAAGAAATATCAATCTGTATTGCGGCAAGCACATCCAACTCCACAAGTGCCTGCCTATACTCACAATCATTTCTCACAGGAAAATCAACACACCACTCCGAGGAAGACAGATCACTCCAACCCTCAAGACCAGGCTTTTCACAGACCCACCCATCCTTTGAAATATTTTTACTAGAGACGCCCTCCCAAAGATCACCATAAAGAGATGAAACACAATTAAGCCTTAGAGCCCGATTCACTATGTAATCAGTAGCGACACCAGTAGCACATGGCAGAAGAGATAAAACACTCTTCCGAACCCTCGGATTACCAAGAGTCTTCACAAAATAGTCATAAACAACCGATGAAGAAAGCCCAACGAACAACATCATACTCTTGGAACTACTGAATCCCAGAGAGAAAATAAGATCAATATGACTTACACCAGGCGGTATAATAGCTGGAATCAATGTCCTTTCATTTGTCGGCTTCACAAAGCTTCTGTTTGCAAACCTATAAGAGTCAATTATCTTCCGACCATCCGGATACATTTTTCTCTCAAGAAATGCGCGACCAGCATCTGTTAACTTATAAACAGTTCTAAGTTCAGGATTACCAACCCCGCCAGCATGGATAACTGTGTCATAGTGGCTATTTTCCGTACAAACTGTTTGACAGCTTTGAAAATACGGCTTACCTACGTAAATATGTGGCCCGGACAGCACTGTTTGATATGGAGTGCTTGGACAGTACGAAGGCGAATCAACTCTCACTATGTATTTTTTTTCTTTGCCGGTAGACTCATTGAACAGCTCAACAGGAAAAACTTCAGAAGTCAAAGAGCCGATTGAATGACTCGCACCAGCAAATTTTTGGAGCACATTAATTGATCCCGTGCTATGCACCTTAGGAAGGCAGGTCTCTAATACTGGGACTCCCTCAGGCTCAAAAACCGAGTTAATAACTTTTAGGCGCTCCATGTCAAAATCAACGATTCTATCCTTATGGCCACCGTCATCCCAACCCCCATCAGCGTTCTTTAAGCCAGGAACCAACCCATAACCATCATGGGCATAGCTTCTGAATATCACTATAGGATGACAAATATTAGCGATACTAGAAAACTCAACAAAAGATTTCACAGCGCCAAAAATATTAATACTGAAATTTTCTTTTGCATCAACATCACCAAACAATAGACAGCCATTGTGAAACTGATAGTGCTTCAAAAGCCTCTCATAATACTTAGATCTAAAACTACCACCTTTAGGGTCATCGTAGACACTTTCAGGGTGTAAAAAGCCTGCAATACCGTTCTGCGAAACAAAATCAAAAGTTCTTTCAATAAAATTTTTATATAAATTTGACCTCATCGAACCACATAGCGGATACAACAAAGCAGAAGATAAAAATCTTTTCACCCCAAGATGACTGGCCAACGCAACTGAGTAGATCGATAGTGAATTACTATCTTCTAAGGCCTGCTCAAGGACACCTCTCGATTTATTTGCATCAAACTCTCTAACCCCTACCTCAGCAAAAAACTCACTTGCAACTACTGTTACACTCCAATCAGTAGTCCTCCAAGGAGGATTGCCAAATATTAGATCAAAGCCTTGAGGTTTAAATTCCGCCTCAATTGATGGGCCCAGTATCTCAGTAAAGATTAGCTCCCAATGATGAAAGTTTTGATCGGCACTTATATGGCGCCCTATACCAAACCAGGCCACCAGTTCACTGAGGCGGGCAGCATCCGGCAGTTGCTGCTGGCTAGCCTGAAAAAATTCTTCCAGACTAATAGCTTCTCCCAACTGAATTTCCAGCATGGCGCGGGAGGCTGGGTCATCAATACCCAACCCAAGCAGTACTTCCGCAGCAGTAAGCCAGGCCTGCCGACTAGGCAAATCCGCAGCCCGATCCAGCGGCCAGAAATAAAAGCTGCACCAGCAGTCCATCAATAGGCGCAGGCGCTGGAAGGCGCCGGATTCGGCCTCTAAAGTGGCCTTGATCTGTTCCTGACGCTTGAGACTCGGACTGGGGCTGATGGCTTTTAGATCATTCTGCGCGATTGGCCATACACTTGCTGTACAAGCAGTTTTGGCGAGGGCCTTATGACGCTCGGCTGCGTAGCCGGCCCATAGGGCATCAATACGCTCGCTCAGATGCTCCAGCCGAGCAACCTCCTCCGGTGAGTGTTTCTGCTTGACCTGCTTGTCGCGCCAGCTCTTGATCTGTTCGCACTCATCCGGCCAGTGGACTTTCATGAGGCTGTCATTGGCAGCGGGGGCCATATCTTCGTCCCACACCAGGAAGTGATAGACCTCACCGGGCTGGCGAGCCTCACCGGGCTTGAGCTGCCGTGGTGTCTGGGCGTTTTTACCATAGAACAGCCCACGCAGTAGCTGCTGTTTGGTCCAAACGCTGCGACGCGCGCCAATCAGGCTGTTACCGGCACGCAGACGCAGACCAAGCCAGGGTGTAGCCGCCGGGCGATAAAGCAGCTGACTGTCTGCGTCACCGGGGTTTAGGGTGAGTCGGTGAATGGTGGACAACCACAATGATAGCGCCCCCAACTCCACAGCAATCGGGTTGAGATCCACACCGTATACGTTGTGCACAGCGATGTAATGCCGAGTACGGCGCAACTCATCCTCATACTCGCCAGGGTCGATGCGGCGGCCTAGCTGCTGCTGCTTGAGGGTCAGGTAGCGATGCGCCAACTGGTCAGCAGCTTCGACCAGGAAAGCTGCCGACCCCATAGCCGGTTCACATATCTTGAGCCTGAGTATTTCATCCGCCTGATCCGGCCCGAAATCTTTTAGCCGCTCCTTGAGCGCTTCTTCCACAAGTGTGCGAGTAAGCACTTCCGGCGTGTAATAGGAAGCACTGTTGACCCTATCAACTCCGTTGAGATGCAGAATGAATTCGCCGGTTTTGTAGATACGGGTTTTCTGGGTACGATATTCGAGAACGACTTCCCCTGTCTTGAACTCAACCTCACGAGTAGCCGGGACAAACCATGTTGGTACCTTGGCATCGATGGCGTTATCCAGCATGGGCCTGCCATTTCTAGCCTTCTGGTGCACCTGAATCAGGTCTTCGGTAGCAAAGAAGCCCCGGTATGAAAGCAGTCCCTCATACACCGAACCCAATTGAACAATACCTAGTTCGGCATAGTTGATGCGGCCAATACGCCTATTCTGTTGTGATGTACCCAGGCTGAGGCAGCGCACAACCCGATGGAGCACCCGATTGGACAGCTTGACCCGACTGAGCAAAGGCGTCGCCTGGGGGTCGAACAGGGATGCTGTAAGGGGCTGGATGGCAAATACTTTACCGGGCGTATAGCGGGAGCGCCCCCCGGCACTGCCAACTAGCTGTAATTGCTCACCGACAGAATTGCCAAACAAGCTGTCCTGCCTGGGTAGACGGCCAAACTCGGCAAATTCGGGTGTCTCTACTTCCAGCCCATCGTGCGCAGGGTCAAAGCCCTCAAAAATCAGTTGAAACAGACGGCCTAGGTGCTCGGCAAAATAAGATCCCTGCTCAGTTGTTGTTCCAGGCTCATTGGCATCCACCAGATCGCGCAAGGCCTCTAGACTGTAACCCAACCGGTAGACATCGTCGGTGATAGGCAGAATACCTAGTTCAGCACCACGGGCCTCAGCATAGAAGCAGAACAGCAAGCGATAAACAAATATCAGTGCATCATGGCGCAGTTGGTCGGCGGTGACTTCACGGCTTCCATCTGCAAGAGGCGCCTCGCGCTCGCCGAGCTGGCGATATCCCAGGTTGGCCTGGCGGCGGGCCTCGACCCAACCATTGGCAATGGCCTGAATGGCCTCGCGCACTGCTGCCTGCAGTTGCTCGGAAACGCCATGGGTGCTTTTAAGGCTGCCCTCACGCAGTCGCTCATGCAGCACCTCATCGGACTCACCCTGGGGAACGAGGGCTTCGCTGGAGATAAGGGCGCAAATGGCATCGAAGGTGTCTTTCTGATTGCGACCATAGGCCTCATCCAGGTCTATCCACAGATAACGCCCCTGGGTATAGGTGTGACTGTCAAATAGGTAAACCCGACTGCCAGCCAGGAGCATAATCCAACGTGGAGCATCTTCCTGCTTAAGCAGCAGGGCAATGGCTTTTTCCCAGCTGGCCTGCAGGGTTGGAAGGCCTTCAACCAGCTTGCCAGTGGGCAGCACGTCCTGCTCCAGCGGCTCTTCATCACTCTCACCATCAGACAGGCAGAATGGTGCCTGGGTGATCACGAGCCAAGGACGGTTGTGCCGGTTGAGGCGGTGCAACACCGGCAGTTGGCGCTGTTCGCTAACCAGCTCAAGACCAAAGGGTTGTGGCTGGTAGCCGAGCGCATGCAGCAAGACCGGGTGCCAGGCATCAATGGCCGCGTTGGCTGCTCGTGCGCGCAGCAGTGGTTCGGGGTAATCCAGTGCTTCGGTCTTGGCTTTGAAGTAACTGGTGGAAAGGGCTGCCAGCTTACGCGGAGTCGACTGGCTGCCGGCTTCTTTCCAGGCCTTGGCCTGCTCGGAGATATCCTTGGCGAAACCGTTTTTGTCGGCCAGATAATGGGCTGCGTAGTAGTCACCCACATTCTTGATTGCGTTATCCAAAGCCATTACTGCACTCCTTCCACAACCAACACCAGGCGCGTGGTGGCTTCGTCCGTCGCCCGGTAGTGGGTCATTTCCCAGTTTTCCTTGCGGTCTTCCAGGTATTTTTCCATTTCTTCTCGCTTTTGCCTGAGCTGGGTTGCGCGCTTGCCTTCCGGGGGCAGTCCGTCGAGCTGCCCATCGATACGCTCCGCCCAGCGGGCAAACCAGTGCTCCAGGCGCTTATTCTCTTCATCCAGACGCGGGCGGATTTCTGCTCGGCGCAGATCCTTGAGCTTGCGCATGTGGTGCAGGCTCTGGTCTACCGCGGAAGAAAGGAAGCTTTTGAGCAAATGTTCAGGCAGATTACCGCGCTTGCCGCTGTTGGTGAGGTTGTTGAAGTCAACCTCCGTGAGCGCTTCTTTGAGCGGGCGAATTTGGAATTGGCCTCCCTTGCGGAAAGAAACACCATGCGGGTCGACTATCAGTGGCGTACCAGCACGGGAGCTGACCTGACCAATAAAACAGAACAGCAACTCACCAGGCTGCAGAAAGGGTGAGCTAATTAGCGGCGCTTCACCCCGCTGCTGCAACATCATCAGGCGCTCAGCCAACCACTGCATGACTGGGTGCTGTTCGGTCAGCAACAGCTCCCGGGACCACTGCCCCTTGTGCGCCAGTGCGGCCTGGATAGCATTGTTGACACGTTTTGGGCTGGCGGTGAGGTAGAGTTGCTGATCTTCTGGCCAGGCTTCTTCGGGCATGGCTGAGGCGCCATAGACCATTTCACTTTCAACCCAAGGCGCTCCCAGGCGACGCGCCAGCTCCTTTGGTGGAGTGAAAATAAACTGTTCTGCGGTTTTTTCTAGCGGGTGCCAGTCACTGCCACCGACCTGAGTCTTCAGCGTCCGGTAGCCCTGTTCAAAGAATTCGCTGTTGGAGAGCAAACGAATGCGGGAGTTGTCCTTGATTCCTTCAGCCTCTTTGGCCTGCTCCTTTACCGGACTACCATTACCAAGCAGAAAGTCGAGAAAGTCCTCATGGCCCTGCTGAGTGGCTGACTGGAGAAGTGACTCCAGCTCGCTGGTTTCTCCACTGCTTTTCTCCATACGATCGAGCAGTGCCCTATCACCCTGCACCAAACCGTCACCGATAGCTTCTTCTTCGCGCTTGGCGTCATAAAGCTTTAGTACGCTCTCGCCGGTGCGGGTGGAGCGATTGATTTCTTCCACCTTGCTGACCAGACGTTCGAAAATCTCGCTATCCCCTTTCAGCAATCCTTCACGGGTTTCCACCATGAGATAGCGAATCACAGGTGAGTGTTTCTGGCCGAAACGGTCGATACGGCCATTGCGCTGGATAAGGGTGATGATCGACCAGGGCAGATCATAGTGAATGATGTGATGGCACTGGTGATGCAGGTTCACACCTTCTGAGGCCACATCGGTGGCCAGCAGCAGACGCATCGGGCTAGTACCCGTACCGAATGACTCTACAACGTCGGCCAGAGTTGCATCTGACATGCCGCCGTGTATGGCAGCAATAATCTGTTCGGCTTGTTTTTCCTGCTTAGCACTGAAAGCCAAGCTGAAGTGTTTGGCCAGCGCCGGTGCCAGAAACTCTTGGGTAACCCGGCTTTCAGTGAACATAAGTAGGCGCGGGCTCTTGGCAGTGCCATCCCAGCCCATGGCTTCCAGTTGATGGATCAGCAGAGCAAAACGTGCACTGGTTTCAAGCCTTAGCGGCTGTAGCTGACTTATCAGCAATTTAAGCTCGTCCAGTTCGCGGGAGCCGGGATCATTGGCCTGTAACTGTGTCAGCCGTTTACGCGCGGTGGAAAGACAAGCCTCCGGACTGGACAAGAAGGCCTTGTACATACCCCAACTTACGATGGCCTGGGTATCGATCTGCTTATCCAGTACCAGTTGCCGAATATGCGCGAGCTGGTGGTAGGCACTCTCTTCGGCCTCTGTGGCTCTGGCCTTAGTTTGTTCGAGTGGTATCACCTCCCTATCAGAGAAATTGTCTCCAGCTTCGGCTCTCACGTCCTCCTTGAAACGCATCAGGAAAAAGGGCGCAATGTCTGCGGCTTCATACTCCTGCAACTTGGGGTCTGGTACGGCGGAGGGATCGAGCAGACTGATTAGACGCCCGAAGGTTTCCCGCTTGCCGTTATGGGGCGTCGCCGTTGTGAGGATCATGCTGTTGGTACGACGCGATAGACGACGGGCTAGGCGGTAGCTGAGATGCTTCTCGGGGTTGCCGCCACCGGAGACATTGTGTGCCTCATCTATCACAACCACATCCCAGCGGGTGTTCTCAAGAAAGTGAGCATAACGGCCAATATCCTTGAGAGTGTCAATCGACATGATGATGCGGTGATACACCTCGAAGGGGTTTTTCGAGGCGGGGATTTTCAGCTGCAGCTTGGATAGAGCAGCCGAGTCCATACGCACCAACGGCAAGGCAAAGCGGTTCCACAGTTCAGCCTGAAACTGGGTGAGCATGGACTTTTTGGCGAGCACCAGAATACGCCCCGCCTGCCCACGACGAATCAGCTCACTGAGGATCATGCCGACTTCGATGGTTTTACCCAAACCGACCTGATCAGCTAGTAAGAGACGCGGCCGCATCTGCTTGAGGGCGCGGTGAACTGCCTCTTTCTGATAGTCCATAGGGGTAAATGCCCCCATGTCATCTACATGCGGCTCTGGGTCAGTTAATGGCATTTGCCGCAGCTGCGCCTCGAGGAACAGCCTTGAGCGGGAGTACCCATTGGAGTCATCACGGATCAGCTCGGTCTTACGCGGGTCCACTTCACGCAAGGTGTCGAGCTGGGTCAGGAAAGCTGCTTCATGGCCACGGTTGAGATCATCAACACCTGAACAGAACACGATCTGATGCTGGCTGCTGCCGGCGGCATCCACTCGGGTTACCATCCATTCTGCATTACGGCATTCAACACGCATGCCGGGAGTGAATACTGTCAATTGGTTTGTCCTTATTCAGGTTAGCCATGAATAACCTTCAATTTACGCTGGGCAAAAGCCTTCCCGCCGACTACCCGTTAGCCGCGCTGTCCGCAGGTACCGTTTGAAACATGATGACTACACTCGCCGAGAGCCAACCCGCCAAGCCAAATACAGATTCAGACAAAATAGGTAGTAGTCCCTAAAGATCAGCCTTACCGTCACTCAACCTTTACATCGAACGTGTCAGTCACGCTCATGCCGTCAATAATGTTCTCGATGATGGTCTCGAGAAGCTCCCTAATGGCACTGGAGTAGCTGGCACGAGTGGCAAAATAGTTGAAGACATAGGTCACATTGCCTCCTCGCACTTGAAAAGTTTGAGGAGGGTAACTACTTGCTCACTCTGCTCTGCATTTAGATCAACATCTCAATCCTTGCCAGGACAGGCGAGAATAACAGGCAGCGACAGCCACTGGGCCTCGACAGACCAAAGCTCCGGCCAAAATAGGTCTGCCGCCTGATGTCAGTGCATGTAGCCAGTGCCAACTAAGAAAGAGCGTCGTAAGGTCCGGAGCACGGGCTATACAGCCAAAATTCATCAGCTTTCACAGATTTCTGCGCAGTGAACTGGAATATGGCACTTTACCAGCTTTTCGCTAACGGTGACCCAACGGTGACCAGATCGATCAAATCCCAGAAACAACGAAGCCCGGTCGTTTCCGAACCGGGCTAAGTCATTGAAATATATGGTCGGGACGGAGTGATTCGAACACTCGACCCCTAGCACCCCATGCTAGTGCGCTACCGGACTGCGCTACGCCCCGACTAGGCGTGTAACTCGTCCTTCATCTGGAAGGACGCTCAAGAATATATCGCAAGCGTTTGAAAACTGGAAGTATTCAAACGCAGGAAATTATTTCTTGAGTACAACCAGCACATCTTCCAATTCAGCAATCATCTGCCGAATCATTTGCTTGTACTGGGTGGTGTCGTCTTTGGCTTCATCGCCGGACAAACGCAAGCGAGCGCCGCCGATGGTGAAACCTTGATCGTATAGGAGCGCGCGGATCTGCCGGATCATCAGCACGTCTTGTCGCTGATAATACCGGCGGTTTCCGCGGCGTTTGACGGGGTTGAGTTGAGGAAACTCCTGCTCCCAATAGCGCAGCACGTGCGGTTTTACCGCACACAGCTCGCTAACTTCACCAATGGTGAAGTAGCGTTTGCCTGGGATGACGGGTAGCTCGTCGTTATGACTTGGTTCCAGCATAAGCCTCAACTCGGGCCTTCAACTTCTGCCCTGGACGAAAGGTGACCACACGGCGAGCCGTGATCGGGATTTCTTCACCCGTTTTCGGATTGCGGCCAGGCCGCTGGCGTTTGTCCCGAAGGTCGAAATTGCCGAAACCGGACAATTTGACTTGTTCGTTGTCTTCAAGAGCGTGCCTGATTTCTTCAAAAAACAGTTCGACCAATTCCTTGGCCTCCCGTTTATTCAGGCCCAACTCCTCATACAGACGTTCCGCCATCTCAGCTTTCGTCAGAGCCCCCATACGTCACTTCCTTAACGTGGCGTTCAACCTTTGTTCGAGCGAGGTGAGGATGTTTTGCGTCGCGGTATTCACCTCATCGTCATTAAGAGTGCGCGATGGATGCTGCCAGGTCAAGCCGACTGCAAGGCTTTTTCTATCAGGATCAATGCCTTTACCCTGATACACGTCAAATAGCCTGAGGTCCGTGAGCCATTCGCCTGCATTTTCACGGATTACATCCAGTACAGCACTGGCCGCGACGTCCGTGGCCGCGATGAGTGCCAAGTCACGACGCACTTCAGGAAAGCGCGACAACTCGCTGAATTTCGGCATTTTCCCCAACGCCACTTCGGCAAGGACCAGCTCGAAAACGAAGACCGGACGGTCAAGACCGAGGGTTTTCGACAATTCAGGGTGGATAGCGCCGACGAAACCTACCAGGCGACCTTCACGTTCGATGCGCGCGGTTTGACCCGGGTGCAGCGCTGGGTGTTTGCCCGGCACGAATGTGAACGAATTCAGTGCACCGGCAAAGCCCAGCACCGCTTCCACGTCAGCCTTGATGTCGAAGAAGTCCACGACATCGCGACCCTGCGCCCAACCTTCCGGCAGACGGCTACCGCACACAACACCGGCCAGCATTGGCTCTTGCTTCAAGCCTTCCAGCTGCCCCACGAAGCGCAGGCCACTTTCGAACAAGCGGACGCGATCCTGTTGACGGTTCAGGTTGTGCTGAAGCGCCTTGACCAGACCCGGCCACAATGACGAACGCATGGCAGCCATGTCGTTGGAAATCGGGTTGGCCAGCAGAAGCGGCTCTACACCTGGATTAAACAGCTCGAATTGTTTCGGATCGATGAAGCTGTAGGTGATCGCTTCCTGATAACCACGGGCGACCAACAGACGACGCAGCTCAGGCAGGTCGCTACGCGCTTCAGCCTTGGCTTGCGGTGCCAGACGGGCTTGCGGATAACGAACCGGCAGACGGTTGTAACCGTACAGGCGAGCCAGCTCTTCGATCAGATCGACTTCCAGGCTGATGTCGAAGCGATGGCTTGGCACTTCAACGCGCCACTGCCCTGCCCCATCAGCAGAAATATTCAGACCCAGGCCGCCGAGCAGACGCTCGACTTCGGCCGACTCCATTTCCATGCCCAGCATCTGAGTGATGCGTTGCGCACGCAGGGTGACTGGAGCAATTTTCGGCAAATGCTGTTCGCTGACGGTCTCGACGATCGGCCCAGCTTCACCGCCAGTGATTTCCAGCAGCAGGCCAGTGGCGCGCTCCATGGCTTCACGGGCCAGCTGCCAGTCCACGCCACGCTCGTAGCGGTGCGAGGCGTCGGTGTGCAGGCCGTAGGAACGGGCCTTGCCGGCGACAGCAATCTGATCGAAGAACGCGCTTTCCAGGAAAATATCGCGAGTGGTCGCGGTGTTGACACCGCTGTGCTCGCCGCCCATGACGCCGGCAATCGCCAGGGCACGAGTGTGGTCGGCAATGACCAGCGTATCGCTACGCAGGCTGACTTCCTGACCGTCGAGCAGCACCAGCTTCTCGCCTTCTTCGGCCATGCGCACGCGGATGCCGCCATTGATTTCGGCGAGATCGAAGGCGTGCAGCGGCTGACCCAGCTCCAACATCACATAGTTGGTGATGTCGACAGCCGCGTCGATGCTACGCACATCGCCACGACGCAGACGCTCGACCATCCACAGCGGCGTAGGCTTGGACAGGTCGACGTTACGGATCACACGACCCAGGTAACGTGGGCAAGCGGCTGGCGCCAGCACTTCGATAGAACGCACTTCGTCATGCTCGGCTGGCACCACAGCCACCACCGGACGGGTGACTTCGGCGGCGTACAGAGCGCCGACTTCACGGGCCAGACCGGCCAGGGACAGGCAGTCACCGCGGTTCGGAGTCAGGTCGACTTCGATGCTGGCGTCGTCCAGGCCCAGGTATTCACGAATGTCCTGACCGACCGGCGCATCGGCCGGCAATTCCATCAGGCCATCGTTGCCTTCGCCGACTTGCAACTCGGCTTGCGAACACAGCATGCCGTTGGACTCAACACCACGCAGCTTGGCTTTCTTGATCTTGAAGTCGCCTGGCAGTTCGGCGCCAATCATGGCGAACGGAATCTTCAGGCCCGGGCGCACGTTGGGCGCACCGCAAACGACCTGGAACGTCTCCGCACCATTGCTGACCTGGCAAACACGCAACTTGTCGGCGTCCGGGTGTTGCTCGGTGCTCAGCACCTCGCCCACCACCACACCGGTGAATTCGCCGGCGGCCGGCGTAACGCTATCGACCTCAAGACCGGCCATCGACAGACGAGCAACCAGCTCGTCTCGACTTACCTGCGGGCTTACCCAGCCACGCAGCCATTGTTCACTGAATTTCATCCTGCTCTCCTAAGAATTCGTTACGACTAGCGAAATTGCGCGAGGAACCGCAAGTCGTTGTCGAAGAACAGACGCAAGTCGTTCACGCCGTAACGCAGCATGGCCAGACGCTCAACGCCCATGCCGAAGGCAAAGCCCGAAAACTCTTCCGGGTCGATCCCGGACATGCGCAACACGTTCGGGTGAACCATGCCGCAACCCATGACTTCCAGCCAGCCAGTCTGTTTGCAGACACGGCAGCCTTTGCCGCTGCACATCACGCATTCCATGTCGACTTCAGCGGATGGCTCGGTGAACGGGAAGTACGATGGACGGAAACGTACGGCCAGTTCTTTTTCGAAGAACACGCGCAGGAATTCTTCGATGGTCCCTTTCAGGTCGGCGAAGTTGATATCGCGGTCGACCAGCAGGCCTTCGACCTGGTGGAACATCGGGGAATGGGTGATATCGGAGTCGCTACGGTACACACGGCCTGGGCAGACGATGCGGATCGGCGGTTGTTTCGATTCCATGGTGCGGACCTGTACCGGCGAGGTATGGGTGCGCAGCAACATGTTGGCATTGAAATAGAAGGTGTCATGCATCGACCGGGCCGGGTGATGGCCTGGGATGTTGAGCGCTTCAAAGTTGTGGTAATCGTCTTCGACCTCTGGGCCTTCGGCGATGCCGTAGCCGATGTGGGTGAAGAATTGCTCGATTCGTTCCAGAGTGCGAGTAACCGGGTGCAGACCACCGGAGGTCTGACCGCGGCCAGGCAGGGTTACGTCAATGGACTCGGCAGACAGTTTGGCGGCCAGATCAGCCTCTTCAAACAGTGCCTTGCGGGCATTGAGAACCTCTGTGACACGCTCCTTGGCAACGTTGATCAGCGCACCGACTTGTGGGCGCTCTTCTGCCGGCAAATTCCCCAGGGTCTTCATCACCTGAGTCAATTCACCCTTTTTGCCAAGGTAGTGAACCCGGATTTGCTCCAGGGCATTGATATCTTCAGCGCTTTGCACAGCCTCTAGTGCTTGAGAGACGAGCGCATCCAGGTTTTCCATGTACAGACTCCAGATACAAAATAGGGGAAGAGCTTGAAGGCTCTTCCCCTATTTATGACGTTTAACACCTGGCCCCACAGAGGTGAGGCCGGGTGACTGTCGGGGGTACTTAAGCCAAGGTGGCTTTAGCTTTCTCGACAATCGCAGCAAACGCCGCTTTTTCGTTCACTGCCAGATCAGCCAGAACCTTACGGTCGATCTCGATGGACGCTTTTTTCAGGCCGGCGATGAAACGGCTGTAGGACAGACCGTTGATACGTGCACCAGCGTTGATACGAGCGATCCACAGAGCGCGGAACTGACGTTTTTTCTGACGACGGTCACGGTAGGCGTATTGGCCTGCCTTGATTACCGCTTGCTTGGCAACACGGAATACGCGCGAGCGAGCGCCGTAGTAGCCTTTAGCAAGTTTCAGAATTTTTTTGTGACGTTTACGGGCAATGACGCCACGCTTTACACGAGCCATGAGTTACTTCCTCTATTCTTGACTAAATTAACGAAGGCGCAGCATGCGCTCGACTTTTGCCACGTCACACGGTGCCAGCAAGCTGCTACCGCGCAGTTGACGCTTACGCTTGGTCGACATTTTAGTCAGGATGTGGCTCTTGAAAGCGTGCTTGTGCTTGATACCGTTAGCAGTTTTCAGAAACCGCTTAGCAGCACCACTTTTAGTTTTCATTTTTGGCATGTTCGGATACTCCGCATTCAGTTGATAAACATAATCAGAAGGCCTGCCGTGCCCTATTGATTACTTCTTCTTTTTCGGGGCGATGACCATGATCAGCTGGCGTCCTTCCATCTTAGGATGCTGTTCGACCGAACCGTACTCGAGCAAGTCACCTTCAACTCGCTTGAGGAGTTCCATCCCCAGCTCCTGGTGGGCCATCTCACGGCCGCGGAATCGCAAGGATACCTTGGCCCTGTCCCCATCACTCAGGAAACGTACCAGGTTGCGCAGTTTTACCTGGTAATCCCCTTCCTCCGTCCCTGGACGAAACTTGATTTCTTTAACCTGAATCTGCTTCTGGTTTTTCTTGGCCGCGGCAATCTGCTTCTTCTTCTCGAAGATCGATTTGCCGTAGTCCATCAGTTTGCAAACAGGGGGTACTGCATCGGCGGAAATTTCCACCAAATCCAGTTTGGCCTCTTCAGCCTTAAGAAGCGCGTCTTCAATTGACACAATCCCAAGCTGTTCACCTTCAGCCCCAATTAACCGAACCTCGCGTGCCGAGATATTCTCGTTGATCGGGGCTTTCGGTGCAGCTCGTTTATCTTGTCTCATTTCACGCTTAATAGTAATTACTCCGAATCTGGGCGACCACGCCGGGAAACCGCTTGCGCGAGAAACTCAGCGAACTGGGCGACGGGCATCGAGCCCAGGTCAGCACCTTCACGAGTACGCACAGCGACAGTCTGCATCTCGACTTCCCGATCTCCGATAACCAAGAGATAAGGAACCTTGAGCAAAGTATGCTCGCGGATTTTAAAGCCGATCTTTTCATTTCTCAAGTCAGACTTGGCACGAAATCCGCTTTCGTTGAGAGTTTTTTCAACCTCGGCGGCAAAATCGGCCTGTTTATCAGTGATATTCATGATCACTGCCTGGGTCGGAGCCAGCCACGCAGGGAATGCACCCTCGTAGTGCTCGATCAGGATTCCGACGAAACGTTCGAAGGATCCGAGGATCGCCCGGTGCAACATAACCGGGTGCTTGCGACTGTTGTCTTCGGAGACGTATTCGGCTCCCAGACGGACAGGCAGGTTAAAATCGAGCTGAAGGGTACCACACTGCCAGACACGACCCAGGCAATCTTTCAGCGAGAACTCGATCTTCGGACCATAGAATGCACCCTCGCCCGGCTGCAAATCGTACGGCAGGCCCGCGCTGTCGAGTGCTGCAGCCAATGCAGCTTCGGCGCGATCCCACAGTTCGTCGGAACCGACGCGTTTTTCCGGACGAGTGGACAACTTCATTTCGACTTCTTTAAAGCCGAAGTCGGCATAAACGTCCATGGTCAGCTTGATGAACGCAGCGGACTCGGCCTGCATCTGCTCTTCGGTGCAGAAGATGTGGGCGTCATCCTGAGTGAATGCACGCACGCGCATGATGCCGTGCAACGCACCCGATGGCTCGTTACGGTGGCAAGCACCGAACTCGGCCAGACGCATCGGCAACTCGCGGTAGCTTTTCAGGCCCTGATTGAACACTTGCACGTGACACGGGCAGTTCATCGGCTTGATGGCGTAGTCGCGGTTTTCCGACTGAGTGGTAAACATGTTGTCGGCATAGTTGGCCCAGTGCCCGGATTTCTCCCACAGGCTGCGGTCAACGACCTGCGGAGTCTTGATCTCCAGGTAGCCGTTATCGCGCTGAACCTTGCGCATGTACTGCTCGAGCACCTGGTACAGGGTCCAGCCGTTCGGGTGCCAGAAGACCATGCCCGGCGACTCTTCCTGGGTGTGGAACAGGCCCAGGCGCTTGCCGATTTTGCGGTGATCGCGCTTCTCGGCTTCTTCAATGCGCTGGATGTAAGCCGCCAACTGCTTCTTGTCAGCCCAAGCGGTGCCGTAAACGCGCTGCAATTGCTCGTTCTTGGCATCGCCGCGCCAGTAGGCGCCGGACAACTTGGTCAGTTTGAAGGATTTCAGGAAACGCGTATTCGGCACGTGCGGACCACGGCACATGTCGACGTATTCTTCGTGATAGTACAGGCCCATCGCCTGCTCGTTCGGCATGTCCTCGACCAGGCGCAACTTGTAGTCTTCGCCACGGGCCTTGAACACTTCGATCACTTCGGCGCGCGGAGTGACTTTCTTGATCACGTCGTAATCTTTCTCGATCAGCTGCTGCATGCGCTGTTCGATGGCAGCCAGGTCGTCCGGAGTGAAGGGACGCTCGAAGGCGATGTCGTAATAGAAGCCTTCGTCGATGACCGGCCCGATGACCATTTTAGCGGTCGGGTACAGCTGCTTGACCGCATGGCCGACCAGGTGAGCGCAAGAGTGGCGAATGATCTCCAGCCCCTCTTCATCCTTTGGCGTAATGATTTGCAGCGTGGAATCGCTGTCGATGATGTCGCTGGCGTCAACCAGCTTGCCATTGACCTTGCCGGCCACGGTGGCCTTGGCCAGACCTGCACCAATGGATGCGGCGACCTCGGCTACGGAAACCGGGTGATCGAATGAACGTTGACTGCCGTCGGGAAGAGTAATAGTTGGCATGGCGCCTCCTCTCCTAGTGGTGACCCCTACCAAAGGTCACGTGGGTTGGGATGAGCCAGTACAAGATCCGATCCAGGCCATTCAATGACGAACGCCTGCCTTACAGCGGCAGGAGCCTTGCGGCCAACCGGAAAACCGAACCAGAGTGACTGGGATTCAAATCAGGGTTATTCGCGCAATTGCCGCCACCGGGACTGAAAGTCATCCGGAGCCTGCAAACGCCCGAGCGAGGCATGCTAGCACAGATGAACGGTCGTCGATGCAACGAGGCTCGCGACCGAGGTCAATCCGCTCTTTTTATGCCAGAGTGCTGAACTTGAATCCTGCTTTACCCCTCAGATAAACACGACATTGACCCACAAGGAGCATCCCAGCATGCGTCTGAATCGTTTGTTCGCAGTAGTCGCCCCCATCGTTCTGCTGCTACCACTGACTGCCCACGCCGAATGGCCTAAAGACCTGCGCGCAAAGTACATGCAGCAATGTACACCGGCAGCGGCGACGCAGATCGGTGATGCAGCCGCCAAGGCCCACTGCGCGTGTGGTGCCGACGCCATCAAATCGTATCCAGCCAAGGACCTCCAGGCCCTGATGGACAATACGGCCAACGACGCACTGAAGCAAAAGGCACTGACGCAAATTTCCGCGTGCAAAGCCGATTCCAAAGAAAAAAAATAAGCCTGATGTCGGGATTTTCACCCCGCCCACGACAGTAAAAAGCTTCTGAAAACCGCTTTTTTTTACAATTTATGCAGGTTTTACAGGTTTTTTTACTGTCTTTACTTTTGGCTGAAAGCCTTCTAAAACGGGGCTTGCAGCGAAACAAAGCAGCAAACAGAATGCGACTGCAGGGCAAACAGCACGTCCGGGGGGCTCCCAAAGCGAACATTTCGACTATGATAGTCCGGTGTGCCCAGTTGGCCTGAGCAGCACAGCACTACTGAAAATATAAGTTTCTTGGAGATACACCATGTCTAATCGCCAAACCGGCACCGTTAAATGGTTCAACGATGAAAAAGGCTTCGGCTTCATCACTCCTCAAGGTGGCGGTGACGACCTGTTCGTACACTTCAAAGCTATCGAAAGCGACGGTTTCAAAAGCCTGAAAGAAGGCCAAACCGTTTCCTTCGTGGCTGAGAAAGGCCAAAAGGGTATGCAAGCTGCACAAGTTCGCCCAGAGTAAGTTTCTGGCGCACTAAAAAAACCCCGTCCATGTGACGGGGTTTTTTATGGGCGATACAAAAGCCTGGGCAGATCAGCCGCAGTTGATGCGTGTCACCACCCGATTGGCATCGGTATTGAGATTCAGGCGATCAGAGCGGTATTCCAGAGTCACCATATCGTTCGGCCCCAGGAACCGTGCATTCTGTGCACCAGCGCGGGTACGCGCCTGTTCCAGCAGCGCGGCCGAAGCCGCTTTGCCGATGGCGAATTCTGCCGCCTTGGCCTCACAACGGCTGTGGCCAGTGTCAGTCGTCGTAACGGGGTCTGTCGCAGGCTGCGAAGTCGAACTGCTGCAACCCGCCAGCAGCGTGACAGCGAACAAAGTACCCAATGACGCGAGCTTCCAAGGCATGAAGCCTCCTTTTTTCCAATAGTTAAGCTGAGATCTTGCGACCGCCAATCCGGCGTTTGGTTTCAAGGTGAGCGTCCTCGCCCTGCCCTTGACCCGCACAAGCGTTGAGTTTGCCTGAGCAGCGCTCTGTCGTTCATCACTCAATCGTGACTGAATATGAACGCCGCTCAATAGACATCAATGTAATCGAAGGGCGGGTTCGGCCAGTTTTCCTTCAGTGCGTTGAAGATCTGCATGACCCAGACCTCGTCGCTGGCCGCGACCAATCCCACATTCCCAGAACCCTTGGCCCACGTTTCGAGGCGAAACAGCAGCCCGTTGATATCGGTGCCACCCACAACACCGGATGACATGTAGGCAATCCCGTCCTTGGTCACACGCAATTGCGTATGTTCGTCATCACTGGCAGCGGCCAGCAGCTGGCGCACCGCCTCAAGGGTCAAGCCGTCAGGGGTGTTCAAATCGATCTGCACAGCGCGGTCCTTAAAAATCGGTCAAAGACCAAGTGTCGCATAGCCCTCCCCTCATGCCTAAGTCGGAGTGCCAAATCTCGTGCAAAATGGTTAACTCGACACTCAGACTTTCCCGACTTTTCGAGCGCAATCATGACCACCGTAAGCATCGACGCCACCATCACCGTCAAGTGGCCACAGGGCCATAGCTCTTACAGTCCGGGCAGCCCGGAAGAGTTGGCAATCATTGGCATCGATCTACTGGTCAAAGCACTGGGAGCCGAATCAGCCCAATCATTCATCAAGCAAGTTTTCGAGAAATACCCTGCTGACGTGAATGGCGCCTTGGAAACCGAGAGAAAATAAAACCCCGCAGGCTGGCACCTGCGGGTCAACGCTTACTTCAGACGAGCCAGACGCTGGGTCAGCAGATCGAAGAAGCCTTGGGCATCGCCACTTTCAACCCAAAAAGCATTCTTCGGCGCTTTCAGGCCGTCATACCAGTCAACGATGGTTTGACCAAAGGTCGGTCCTTCGCGGCTATCAACGACCACATTGACCGAGCGACCGGTGAACAACTCAGGCTTGAGCAAGTAGGCGATGACCGTAGCGTCATGCACCGGGCCACCCGGAATACCGTAGTGCTCCATATCGCCTTTGACATATTCGTTGAGAATATCGCCGACCAGCTTGCTGGCGTTGTTATTGAGCGCTGCGATTTGCTTCAAACGCGCCTCACTGGTGAGGATCTTGTGAGTCACGTCCAGTGGCAGATACGTCAGCTTCACGCCACTTTTGAGCACCACCTCTGCCGCCTGCGGGTCGGCGAACAGGTTGAACTCGGCCACTGGCGTGATGTTGCCCCCATTGAAGTGCGCGCCACCCATGACCACCACTTCCTTGATGCCCTGGACGATTTCAGGTTCCTGGATCAGCGCCAGGGCCAGGTTGGTCTGCGGCCCCAGCATGGCGATGGTGATGCTGTGGGGCTTGGCGGCTTTCAAGGTATTGATCAGGTAATTGACCGCATTGCCTTCGGTCAGGCCTTTCTTAGGCTCGTGCACGGTGACGCCCGACAAGCCTTCCTTGCCGTGAATGTTCTCGGCGTAAATCGGTGTACGCATCAACGGCTTCGGCGCACCCGCATAGACCGGCACCTCTTCGCGCCCCGCCCACTCGCGAGCCAGTCGGGCATTTCGTGAAGTCTTGTCCAGACGCACGTTGCCGGCGACGGTGGTCAACGCAAGAATATTCAACTCTTGCGGCGATGCCAGCGCAAACAGCAACGCGACTACGTCGTCCGCGCCGGGATCGGTGTCGATGATCAAGTCGATTTTTTCCGCCGCCTGGGCGCTCGTTGCAGTAATCAGGGACAAAAGCAGCAGACTCCGGAGCAAGTGGTGCAGTTTCTGAGCATAGCGGTGCATATCGCACTCCTTGTGCGTGGGGAAACGAATGTAGGCAAGCCGCGTTAGAAGGTCACTCCCGAGACCAGCACGATATTGCAGTACGGCGCACATTCGCCGGTCCGGACAATCGCCCGCGCTTGGCGGCTGAGGACTTTGAATTGCTCATGGCTGAGCAGTTCCCGCTGGCCCAGCGCGCCTTCGGTGTTCAGTTCATCAAGCGAGTTCAAGGCGGGCGGTTGCTTGTCGAGGATTTCCTGGGCCAACACATGCCGCTCAACCTGCATTTCACTGAGCACCACCTTCAAGGTGCTGACGAAATCGGGAATCCCCTGCGTCAGGGCCAGATCGATCAGCTCAACGCCTGGCGGTACAGGCAGGCCGGCGTCGCCGATCACGACCATGTCACCGTGGCCAAGGGAGGCGATCAACCGGGACAGTGCGATATTGAGTAATGGTGTTTTTTTCATGGTGCTTTGAACGCCTGCACTTCGGACAAGGAGGGAATCGAGGGTTGTGCACCGGCGCGGGTGACGGACAGCGCAGCAGCTACCTGGCCAAAACGGATTGCCTCGGCTTCGCTTTTGCCGGACGCCAAAGCAGCGGCGAAGCCCCCCACGAACGTGTCACCGGCAGCGGTGGTATCGACCGCCTTCACCTGCGACGCCGGAAAATGTTCAAAGCCTGTGCCGTTGGCGAACAGCGACCCTTGAGCGCCAAGGGTGATGATGACTTTGCTGGCACCCAAGGCGATTAGAGCGCTGGCGGCCGTTTCGGCGGACTGCAGAGAGTCCACCGCCACACCGCTCAGGGCTGAGGCTTCGCTTTCGTTGGGAATCAGGTAATCAATGGACGCATACCAATCCGTCGGCAGTGGTCGACTGGCCGGCGCCGGGTTGAGAATTACGGTTTTGCCGAGCTCACGGCCGCGCTTGAGGGCGTAGCCCACCGTGGCATCCGGCACTTCCAGCTGACAAATGATCACATCCGCCGCCTGCAACACCGCATCGAACCGATCGATGACCTGAGGCGTCAGCGCCCCGTTCGCACCGGCAACAATCACGATCGCGTTCTGACTGTTGTCATCGACCACGATCAAGGCCACGCCGCTGGCGCCTTCGACAGTACTGACCGCCTGGCAATCGATCTGCTCGGCCAACAACGCGCCGCGCAGCTCTTCGCCATAGGCATCGCTGCCGACACAACCGACCATCGAGACCTGCGCTCCAAGCCGCGCCGCGGCGACGGCCTGGTTTGCGCCCTTACCGCCGGACACCGTGGCAAATGACTCGCCGATCAGCGTCTCACCGCCACGGGGCAACCGTGGAGCCCGGGTCACCAAGTCCATGTTCAGGCTGCCTATTACCACTACTTTTGCTGGCATACATCACTCGTCAAATTCGGTTTCAGCGGTATTCGTCGAACACACCGGCGAGCGGTGCAGTCGACTCTCGCAGGACAATACTGGGCGTCACGATCCGTTGATCGGTAGCCATATCGGGTGATGCGATCCGTCTTAACAACACTTCGGCCGCCATCTCACCGAGCTGCAGGATCGACTGCCCCACGGTAGTCAGCGCCGGGTAGACATAACGACTCATCTGGATATCGTCGAAGCCGATGACCGACAGTTCGGTCGGCACACGCACATTGCGCTCGGCAGCCGCTCGAAGCACACCGATGCCGATCATGTCGTTACCGGCAAAGATCGCGCTGGGCGGGTTCTTTTCCAGCAGAATCGCAGCGGCGTTGTAACCGCCTGTGCTGGTGAAGTCACTTTCCAGCATGCGCTCGCGATGCACTTCGACGCCTGCTTCTTGCAAGGCTCGGCGATAACCGGCCAGACGCATCTGTGCCACGCTGGTCCCCGCCGGGCCGCCGATAGTGGCGATATCCCGATGGCCCAGTTCCAGTAGATGACGGGTGGCCAGATAGGCGCCGTATTCGTGGTCGATGCGCACCAGATCGGCATTCACGCCTTCCAGCCCACGGTCGACGATTACCATCGGGGTGCGCACACCGGCGAGGCCTTCAGCCAGTCCAGCATCGCCGCCGGCGGATGCCACGATCAAACCGTCGATGCGCTTCTCCAGCAACACGCGCAAGTAGCTGCGTTGTTTGTCCGGGTTGTCGTCGGAGTTGCAGAGGATCACGCAGTAGCCATTTCGCTCACAGTAATCCTCTATGCCGCGCGCCAGCTCGGCAAAGTAAGGGTTGAGGCTATTGGGCACCAGCAACCCGATGGTCGCGGTGGTCTTGGCTTTTAACGAACGGGCCACGGCGCTTGGCACGTAGTCCAGGGTCTTGATCGCCGCCTCGACTTTGACACGCACTTCTTCGCTGACCGGCCGGGTCTTGTTCACCACATGGGAAACTGTCGTGTAGGAAATTCCCGCGAGTGCCGCCACATCTTTTATCGTTGCCATGACTCAGGTCCGCCGGCTTGCGCGCTGACTGCGATACGTATCCAGCACCACCGCCACCACGATCACCGCGCCAGTGATAATGCGTTTGGTGGGCTCGGTTGCGCCGATCTGCGCCAGCCCTGCCGCCAACACGGAAATAATCAGGACCCCAAAGAATGTGCTGATGACCGAACCTCGGCCGCCCATCAAACTGGTGCCACCGATCACCACGGCGGCAATCACCTGGAGCTCAAGCCCGGAGCCGGCATTCGGATCCGCCGCTTCCAGTCGGGAAATCTGGAACAGTGCAGCAATCCCGGCCAACAACCCCATCAGACTGAACACCAGGATCTTGTAGGGCTTTGGGTTGATCCCGGCCAGACGCACGGCTTCTTCGTTGGTGCCGATGCCGATCAGGTAGCGACCGAACACCGTACGGGTCAACACGGCCTGGGCAATGATGATAATCAGCAACGCAATGATGAACGACGGCGAGATGCCGAATGCAATGGGGTTGGACAACCACGCGAAGGCATCACCGATATAAGCGGTGCGCGAACCGGTCATCTGGTACGCCACGCCTCGGGCCATTTCCAGCACGCCGAGGGACACGATGAACGACGGAATCCGCCATGCCACGGTGATCGAACCGGTGATGGTCCCGGCCAGGGCCGCAACCGCCATCCCGAGTATCGCCGCGGGTAGAACGCTCCAGCCCCAGCCGAGAATCGCCACGCTGACCGTGGACGCCGCGAGCGCCAGGACCGAGCCGACCGACAGGTCGATTCCGCCGATGATCAGCACGAAAGTCATGCCCACCGCCAGCACCATCAAATCGGGAATCTGATTGGCCAGGGTGCTGAAGGTGTCGTAAGACAGGAAATGGCTGCTCAATACCGAGAACAGCGCAACCATCGCCAGCAAGGCACCGGCCAGGCCCAGATAGGTGCCCAGGCCGTAGAAATTGCCACTACGTTTGCCGGCAGAAGATGCAGTTTTCATGGAAGATCCCTAGGCGCTGCTTCATTGAGCAACGCATCACGTTTTTGGTAGCCGGCGAACGCAGCGGCAAGCAAATCATCCTGGGTCCAGCTGTCGCGCTCGAAGGTGTCGATCAGGCGCCCCGCCGACAACACGCCAATCCGGTCGCAAATCAACATCAGTTCGCGCAGGTCGCTGGACACCACCACCAGCGCTTTGCCCTGCCGCGTCAGCTCACCGAGCAGTGCATAGATGTCGAACTTGGCGCCGACATCGATGCCACGGGTCGGCTCATCGAACAACATCACCGCACAGTCGCGCTCCAGCCAGCGGCCGATCACGACCTTCTGCTGGTTGCCGCCCGACAACTCGGACACCAGCTGCGTAGGGCTCGAACTGCGGATGCGCATGGCGTCGATCTGACGCTGGGCCAGGGACATCTCGGCAGCGTTGTTGACGAAACCGCCGCTGGAAATCTCCGGCATATTACCCAGCGCAATGTTGGCGCTGATCGATTGGGTCAGCAGCAGACCTTCGCCTTTACGGTCCTCGGTGATCAAGGCGATGCCATGACCGACCGCATCGGCCGGCGAACGGATGCTCACCACTTGAGGCGGCGACCCCAGGGCGACGGTGCCACTGTCCGCAGTGTCCGCACCGAAGATCAGACGCAGCAGCTCGGTGCGCCCTGCCCCGATCAATCCGGAAATCCCGTAGATCTCGCCAGCACGCACTTCAAAGGACACATCACGAACCTTGTCGGAGCGGGTCAGGCCTTTGACCGTCAAGGCTGGAGCGCCAATCTTGCGCGGCCCCAGGTCAATGTGTTCGCCGAGTTCACGGCCCACCATCAATGTAACCAGTTGCTCGCTGTTGTAATTGGCCATCGGCTCGACGCACACCAGGTTGCCATCGCGCAAAACCGCAATGCGCTGGGCGACCCGTGCCAGTTCTTCGAGGCGGTGGGAGATATAGATGATCGAGACGCCCCGGGCCTGCAGACGCGTGATTTGCTCGAACAGCATTTCGACTTCGCGGGCGGTGAGCATCGCGGTCGGTTCGTCGAGGATCAATACATGGCAATCGCCGATCAGGTTGCGGGCGATCTCAACCATTTGCTGGTGACCGATGCCGAGTTCGCCGACCAGTGTGTCCGGGTCGATCGCGTCGAGCCCGACCTGAGCCATGGCCTCGATCGCCGCCTTGCGCAGTTGTTTGCGACTGATCCAGCCGCCGCTGCTGGGCAAGTTATCGAGAAACAGGTTTTCCGCCACCGACAGGGTCGGCAACAGATTGAGTTCTTGCATGACCATGCGGATGCCCAGGTCTTCGGCCTGGGCGCGGCTGCCGGGGCGGTAATCCTGCCCCTGGAATTGCATGTGGCCGGTGGTCGGCGTAACCAGTCCGCCAATGATTTTCGACAGCGTGCTTTTACCGGCACCGTTCTCACCGGTCAACGCCAACACTTCACCGCGCATCAGCGTCAGGTCGATGCCGGTCAGCACGGGTTGGGCGTAGGTCTTGCCGATACCGCTCACCGAGAGGACAGCGTTCGGGGCGCAAACTGACATAAAAATCTCCATGTGCTCGCCCCGACGGGCGAGCACCCTCGTGTGGCCGGAAGGATTACTTGGTGACCAGTTCCACCGGCGTTTCGATCACGCCATTGGTGCCGCTGTCGACCTTCTCGCCCTTGATGATTTTCAGCGCAGTCTCGATACCGAACACGGCTTGCTTGGCGGCAAACTGGTCAGCGGTGGCCAGGACGCGACCATCCTTGAGCATCGGCTTGATGGCGTTGATGTTGTCGTAACCGACCACTTGCACCTTGCCGGCCTTGCCTGCTGCACGCACCGCGGAAACGGCGCCGACGGCCATGCTGTCGTTGCCGGCCAGCAACGCTTTGACTTCGGGGTATTCACTGAGGATCGAGGCGGCAACCTTATTGCCCTTGTCGATTTCCCAGTCGCCGGATTGCACGGAGACGATCTTGATCTTTGCCGCTTCCATCGCATCCTTGAAGCCCGCCGTACGGGCCTGGGCATTGGTGGTCGTGGACACACCCTCGATGATGCCGACTTCATCCCCTGCCTTCAGCTGCTTGGCCAGGTATTCGCCGACCAGACGCGCACCTTTGCGGTTATCCGGCCCTACGAACGGTACATTGATGTTTTTGCTTTTGACCACGGCCGGGTCCAGCTGGTTATCGATGTTGATCACGGTGATACCGGCATCGATGGCTTTCTTGATCACCGGCACCATGGCCTTGGAATCGGCTGGCGCGATGACCAGCGCATTAACCTTGGCAAGGATCATTTGCTCGACGATGCGCGTCTGGCCGGCGGTGTCGGTTTCGTCTTTGATGCCGTTGGAGATCAGCTCGAAATCGCCGGAGTGGTCTTTCTGATAAGCCTTCGCGCCGTCTTCCATGGTCAGGAAGAATTCGTTGGCCAGAGATTTCATGACCAGGGCGACTTTGGGTTTTTCAGGCGTCTCGGCGAAGGCCGATGAGACAGGCAGCGCGGCGGATGCGGCAGCCAGCATAGCGACAGCAAGAAGACGTCCAGCGAATGGCAGCTTCATGGGTTCACTCCGATCTTATGATTATTGTGAGCAACGCTTGCGCTGGCGAAGATTGCCGTGCGCCCTGCGATGGATCAATCCATCGAGAACGTCGCGCAAACGTTTGCGTAGACCGAACTATGCGAACCCTGCTTTGATTTGTCAACGACCTGTATGGGTCTTACCGCTCCACGTTACGCCGTCGTGCTGACCAGAGCACCGGCGCTGGAACCTTTGGCCAACTCTTTCACCAGGCTGCCCGCCACTTGTGCCAGGGCACCGTTCGTATCGGCTATCTGCCCCTGGATCGCCATGACCGCCGTGGCCTTGGCTTCCGGGGTCGGGTAAGACGCTGCCTGAGCTGCCGCCAGTTGTTGTTGCTCTTCACGTAACTGCTTCTGCAGTTCTTGCATGCGCTTGAGCAGTACCTGGACGGCAATACTCTGGGTGCTTTTGCTTTCTGATGGGCTCTTCTCCGGTGCGGCACCACCGGTTCTCACCTGGTTCTTATCCTTATCGGCCAGCGGAGTCGTGGCGTCGGCTGCTGTGTCGTTCAAGGCATTGATCGTCGCCGTGGTCTTGCCACCGATGGTGACTGCGCTTGGATTTGGAAAACCGACAGATAAAGACATGTGAACTCCCGAAAAGAAAAAATCCCTTGAAGGGACATCGACCTGTGCGCCGGTTTCTTTAGCACGGATTTTTCATCTGGCAAGGCGACTTGCTCACCAGAGGTCGTAGGCCTTTTCGGAGAGCCGAACGAGAATCCTCAACTTATTCGGAATCCCGGACAACACAACGTTTAACGCCTGTGCTCCATAGAGTTAATGTTCATATAAATCATCAGGTTAAAAGTTTTTCTCATTCAACGCAGGGCTGGTACAGATCCTGCTCTTCTCCTGCACCCCCGGCGTTCAGATCTGCCTGGGGCGCATCTAGATGAACCTGCATCAGCACCGTCACTACTAGAGAGAAAATAATGAAATCTGCCTTCAACACTTTTATTCCGGGCGCCTTGGCCCTCTTGCTACTGCTGCCTACCGCGCTTCAGGCAAAAGAAGTCGAAACTCAACAGAAACTGGCCAACGTGGTGATCCTAGCCACTGGCGGCACCATCGCCGGAGCCGGCGCGAGCGCCGCCAACAGCGCGACCTACCAGGCGGCGAAAGTCGGTATCGATCAGTTGATCGCCGGGGTTCCCGAGCTCAGCCAACTGGCCAATGTCCGTGGCGAACAGGTCATGCAGATCGCCTCTGAAAGCATCACCAACGACAACCTGCTGCAACTGGGTCGTCGCGTGGCTGAACTGGCTGACAGCAAAGACGTCGATGGCATCGTGATCACCCACGGCACCGACACGCTGGAAGAAACCGCCTACTTCCTGAACCTGGTGGAAAAAACCGACAAGCCGATCATCGTGGTTGGCTCGATGCGTCCTGGCACCGCGATGTCGGCGGACGGGATGCTGAACCTGTACAACGCCGTCGCCGTCGCCAGCAGCAAAGAAGCGCGCGGCAAAGGCGTCCTGGTGACCATGAATGATGAGATCCAGTCGGGTCGCGATGTCAGCAAAATGATCAACATCAAGACCGAGGCGTTCAAAAGTGCCTGGGGTCCACTCGGCATGGTGGTTGAAGGTAAATCCTACTGGTTCCGCCTGCCGGCCAAGCGTCACACCATGGATTCAGAATTCGACATCAAAACCATCAAGAGCCTGCCTGACGTAGAAATCGCCTATTCCTATGGCAACGTCAGCGATACAGCCTACAAAGCGCTCGCGAAGTCAGGCGCCAAAGCGATCATCCACGCTGGCACGGGCAATGGCTCGGTGTCCTCGCGCGTGGTTCCAGCCCTGCAAGCCCTGCGCAAGGACGGCGTTCAAATCATTCGCTCGTCCCACGTCAACGCCGGCGGGTTCGTACTGCGCAACGCCGAACAGCCTGACGACAAATACGACTGGGTCGTGGCGCATGACCTGAACCCGCAAAAAGCCCGCATCCTGGCGATGGTCGCACTGACCAAGACCAACGACAGCAAAGAGCTGCAACGGATGTTCTGGGAATACTGATTCGCCCTCGCCCGACCGGTTCCGGTCGGGCACTTTCCTCACCCCTTGCCAGCATTGGCAAGGGGTTCATACCGCACCTTCCCTCTTCCTGAAAAACTCCCCTTTGTCCTACACCAAACGGTAAAAACTGCTGTCAGAGGAATTTCTTGAATTTTAAGCAGTTGCGAAAATGCCTACAGTTAAATACTGTATGCACGTACAGCTTAATAAGGATAATTCCATGGCCACTTCCTCTGCCTCTCCTGACGCCTACGCACGCATGGGCCTGCGCGTTCAGAAAATCATCAATTCCCCTACTGCTCAGAAAGCCAAAGCCGCGCTGATCTTCCGGTTGCCGGACGAACCTGTGGATGAGTGGGAACAATTGCTCGAGGAAATCGACGAGAACGACAACGTCACCCTCGCCTATCGCGACGACGGTGGTGTGCAGATTTTCTGGGTTGTGCCGAAGGAAGATTGAGTCAATGAGTGTCCGCTGTTTTGCTTTGCTGTTTCTGTTTATCACCCTCAGCGCCCAGGCTGGCGCGCCACGCACTTTCAGCGAAGCCAAGAAAGTCGCCTGGAAGCTGTACGCGCCGCAATCCACCGAATTTTATTGCGGCTGCAAATACACCGGCAACAAAGTCAACCTGGCGGCCTGTGGGTATGTGCCGCGCAAGAACGCCAAGCGCGCGGCGCGCATTGAGTGGGAACACATTGTTCCTGCCTGGCAGATCGGCCATCAGCGTCAGTGCTGGCAAGAAGGCGGGCGCAAGAACTGCACACGCTACGATCCGACCTATCAAAAGGCCGAGGCCGACCTGCACAACCTGGTGCCAAGCATCGGCGAGGTAAACGGCGACCGCAGCAATTTCAGTTTCGGCTGGCTGCCTGTGCAATCGGGTCAATACGGTTCTTGCCTGACCCAGGTCGACTTCAAGGCAAAGAAGGTCATGCCCCGCCCTTCCATTCGCGGCATGATCGCCCGGACCTATTTCTACATGAGCAAACAGTACGGTTTGCGCCTGTCGAAACAGGATCGCCAACTGTACGACGCCTGGAACAAGTCCTACCCGGTCGAAGCCTGGGAACGCCAGCGTAACCAGAGCGTGGCGTGCGTGATGGGCCGGGGCAACGAGTTTGTCGGGCCCGTGAACCTGAAAGCCTGCGGCTGATCAATCGCAGAAACGAAAAGGCCTCGGGTATTCACCCGAGGCCTTTTCGTTTCTGCCCCCTCATTGGACTGGCGATGTCATGCGCATCAAATGAGGACTGAGATTTTCTTGCGCCCCCGTTTAAGGTGTCCCGATGAAATGCTCCGCGAGAAACACTATTATTGGGCTGCGGGGTGTTCAAGGACCAACAGTTCAACGTTCTGTTTCTTTGCCCGGGTAAGCGCTGCTGCCACTTCCGCCTGCTTGGCCTCGGCCTCGGCTTTGGAACTGAATGGCCCGACCAGGATGCGCGCCTTGCCGTTTTCCACGACGACATTGGAAACAAAACTGTGCTCGATCAACCAGCCGCTCAGGTCGCTGACAGCCTGAGTCGTTTCGCCTCGCACTTCGAGATCCCATTGCGGCCCGACTGCCGCTGCGGGTGCGGAAACGAGTGCCGGTTTCGGCTTTTGAGCGTCAACACCCTTACCCTCGCCGCATCCAGCCAACGCCAATACTGCGATTACCAAGACCATTTTGCGCACAACGGTTCCCTCTGAATGCCGAAAGCGGCGATTTTAACATTCATGAATACTTCCCGAGTGCCGCAAAATGGGCTCAAAACAACGAGAATGATGGAGACGGCCTCTGTATAGTTACGCCTTGGGAATTAATGCAGCATCTGCGCGTCAGAAAGAGGCACCCAAACCGTGAGACTTCGCACTAATCTATACATAACACCGACCTCTGCACTGTTCGAATCAGGTGCCCTACAAAGCAATCAAGGAGAAGACCATGCTGATACTCACCCGCAAAGTCGGTGAAAGCATAAACATCGGTGACGACATTACGATCACCATTCTGGGCGTAAGCGGCCAACAAGTTCGCATCGGCATCAACGCGCCGAAAGACGTCGCAGTGCATCGCGAAGAAATCTACCAACGCATTCAGGCTGGCCTGACCGCTCCAGACAAGCCACAAACTCCCTGAATTCTGTTGCAGTCAGTAGCCAGCCTGTTCATCCCTGAACCACGGCTGGCTAAAGATTCAAGCGTCGCCTCGTCACTCGTTATTCGCCCGCGCCCTCTTTCTGTGTCAAATCTGCAGCCGATATTACCGGCACGCCCACAGCCGTGACTGTCAGACGTTTCTGATTAACCTCGAGGAAGATCGTGATCGGACTCGGTTAACCAAACGTAACGCCGCGCGCCATGCCTGTAGCAGCCACCACCATCAGCAACACCAGCAGCGCCTCCATATGGCTGACACGGGCGAACAGCTTCGCGCGCCCGCTATCGATCGCCGCGCCACGACTCAAGGCAACTCGCCATTTGATCAGCGTAATCATCGGTGCAACTTCGAGAAGCAGGATGAGCACAAAGAATGTCATCTTGAGATGGAAAAGGGGCTGATGGAGATAGTAATCAGTGCCTTTTTCGTACCCGCCGAAGGCTCGCATCCCACCGCTAATCAGTAGAACGACGGCAGAGATGCCCCACAGGTTGTCGGCCATCAAAACACTGCGCGCCTCCCCCGCCCCAGCCGCGAGGCGGCTGAATGCAGTCCCTCGAGTGAGCACCGCCCAGAACCCGATGGCAAACGCCAGCAAGTGAATTGCCGCAAGCGACCAATGAACCAGCATCGAGACCTCCATCAGACAGCGTTTGAGTTTGGCCAGTCAGTAGTAGCCTAGAAAACTGCAGCTCGCCTGATTCTCATGAACGATGATTCGAAGGAGTGAGTCGATGACAGCGCTTGCCAAATTTCAGGCAAAAAAAAGCCCAAGCAGCTGATGGACGCTTGGGACTCAAAAATGCATAAACCGTGGTGGTGAACGCGGGGCGATAATACCCGAGCATTTCAGTTGTAACAATATATTTTGATCACTATTCAGTTAAAAATACTCGTAACCTATTAAATATCCACACAATTTTTATGGATCTTGGGGCAACCCCTATCGGCGACAGCCCCGAGCCTTTCATTCGAATCGCCCTATGCGCAGAGCCCAGCGCATTGGCTGGGCTCTGATCATCTTCGGTGTTCCATCATCTTGTCGGCGAGCGCTTTTGCTCTTTCAATCAACAGGTTTTGCCTGTCGTCATGAGTGACCGCCCCGACGACCGGTGCCGTCAGATTGCTTTCCGCGATCAACGCAGCGCAGAAGTATTGATCCCAAACCATCCGGTTTTCAGAGGCCTGTTTGTTCATCTGATTGGCGATCATATGCGGCTCCTTTTGGTGAGGTAGCACCGCTATCTTACGCCCCAATTGCGATCAAGCTGAGCGCCGCAGACAATCAGCACGCACAGGACAGGCACCCACGAGCGGGATCGCCTGATCGGTCATCAGCGAAATGATTCAGGGAAGAACGAGTTGATAGCAGCACGGCCATTCCTACACTTTCCGACGCGAGACAGGTTCATTTAGAAGGACTCGCTAACCTTTTGCAGGTTCGTGCCGATGCCTCTAACTTAGGGCATTGGAGCAATACAGATGAGAAACAATCAACCCGTTACACAGCGCGAGGTCAGCCTTGGACCTCAACAGAAACTCATCTCGACCACGGATTCGCGAGGGGTCATTACATATTGCAATGATGCCTTCGTGGAAATCAGCGGCTTCAACAAAGCTGATCTGATAGGCGCCCCTCAGAACATCGTTCGCCACCCGGACGTGCCCTCGGCAATATTTGCGCATATGTGGGCCGCCCTCAAGCAGGGCAAACCCTGGATGGGCATCGTCAAGAATCGCTCCAGGAATGGTGATCACTACTGGGTCAACGCCTACGTCACGCCTATTTTTGAAGGCAGCCAGATTGTTGGTTATGAATCGGTCAGAGTAAAACCAGGCATCGAGCAGATCCGCCGCGCCGAAGCCCTCTACAAAAGAATAAGCCTGGGCAAGTCTGCCGTCCCCGGCAGTGATAACTGGCAACCCGCCCTCATGGACTGGCTGCCGTTTTTGACGATGGGCTTAGTGGGTACGTTGGGAGGTGTATTCCTCAGCACTCCCGTGGCGACAATAGTTGCCGTAGGCGTATCGGTGCCGCTAGGACTGATGGTTTCGCACCGGCAAAAGCGTGGCGCCCAAGACTTGCTGGACATGGCAGAGGCCTCCACTTCCGACCAACTGATTGCACAAATGTATAGCGACAAGCGAGGTCACCACGGGCGACTTGAAACGGCTTTCGTCAGTCAGGCATCACGCCTCAAGACTTGCCTGACGCGCCTGCAAGACACCGCAGAGCAACTGACCGGGCTGGCCGGGAGATCCGACGCTCTCGCCAGCGACAGTTCCCGCGGACTTGATCGCCAGCGAATCGAAACCGAGCAGGTATCGGCCGCCGTCAATCAGATGGCGGCGACCACTCAAGAGGTTGCAAGCCACGTCCAGCGCACGGCCGATGCGACTCAAGAGGCCAATGTGCTGACCAGCCGTGGTCGCGACGTTGCCCGGGACACCCGCGAAGCCATCCAGCGTCTCTCCGCCGTGGTCGGCGAGACAGGACAAACCGTTGCCCAGCTAGCCAAAGACAGCAACGAAATCGGGACGGTTGTCGATGTCATCAAAGGCATTGCCGATCAAACCAACTTGTTAGCCCTCAATGCCGCAATCGAAGCGGCACGTGCTGGAGATATGGGCCGGGGCTTCGCGGTGGTCGCAGACGAAGTGCGCCAACTGGCACAACGCACAACTGAATCTACGGCTCAGATCCACAGCCTGATCTCCAAGCTACAAACCTCTTCCAACAATGCCGTGAAGACGATGGAAAGCGGCCATCGCCAGGCTGAAGAGGGGGTAACCTGGGTGCTGGAAGCAGACAAAGCGCTGATTGGCATCAGTGAAGCCGTTGCCAACATCACTGACATGACAACCCAGATAGCCGCGGCAACCGAAGAGCAAACCGCCGTCGCAGAGGAAATCAGCCGCAACATCACCACCATCGCCAGCCTTGCAGATCAGACATCCGAGCAAGCCAGGCATTCTGCCGAACTCAGTAAGGAGTTAACGCTGACAGCGACAACCCAGTACTCGTTGGTCGAACGTTTTAATCGATAACCCATCAGCCGCGACTGGTCCGTACCCATGCAGATTACTGGATGATCAATCCTGCTTTTTCAAACCAGTAGTCTGCTCGATTCTTCGGGCCAGCCACGGCTTTGCACGCTATTTCGGCAAGAATCATTGAATTTCGAATGTTTACCAAGTAATGGCAATTTCCCTGAAGGGAAATAAAGGCTTTAATTGGAAGATGGAAATCAAAGACATACGCAGAGCCCGGGTCCGCCAAATCATCGAACGCGACTTCGGTGGGAAAGATGTTGATTTTGCCGCCAAGGTGGACAAGCAGCCGTCCTACATCTCAAGGCTATTCACTGATAAGGCAGAGCACCTCAGAAACATCGGGGAGAAAATGGCGCGCGACTTCGAAATGAAGTGCGGGCTTGAGCCTGGATCGCTGGATCGGCCATTAAGTGAGGGCGACCTCAAGTCGGCCGCAATCTCAGATGCAGCGACGCCGCGCATTCCGCCCGGAGTCGTCATGTCAGACATCGAGGTATGGGACGACGAAACCCCGCTCGATAACGACGAAGTTTACGTACCCTTCCTTCAGGAAGTTGAATTGGCAGCGGGCTCCGGTCGATTCGCGATCGAAGAAAGCAACAGCTCTCGCCTTCGCTTCTTCAAGAAAGACCTTCGCCACAACAACGTGCAGTTCAGCAATGCGAAATGCGTGGTGGTCAGGGGAAACAGCATGCTCCCCGTGTTGCGTGAAGGTGCGACCGTGGGTATCGACGTCGGTAAAAACTCACTCGGCGCCATCATTGACGGCGACATGTATGCGATCAGCCATAACGGCCAGCTTCGCGTCAAGCAGGTTTACCGCCTGCCCATTGGCATCCGCCTGCGCAGCTTCAACCGTGATGAACACCCGGACGAGGATTATTCCTTTGCCCAGATCCAGGAGCAGCACATTGCGATTCTTGGGCACGTATTCTGGTGGGCGATGTACTCGCGCTAACCAACATAAGACAGAATAATGCCCTGCAGAAGGGTTACTAAATGCCGAAGATAAAGCATGAAAGCAAAGCGGTGACTGCTGCTGAAATTGAGCGCTCCATTCAGGCCCTGAACAAAATGGCAGAACGCCTTTGGGGAGATGGCCGGGAAGCTGAGGCGAAAGCCCTTCTCGACGCCCTGGACGCGCTTAACCGGGCTCTGGATCGAATCAGGATCGGGGAGAGTCGCAGGATTGTGACTCTTCATTGAAGACTGCCACAGACTCAGTGAAGACCTAATGCTCGCGGAGGGACATTAAATGGCAGATCTGATGCAAGGGCTCGACGGCCCCAGAACAGCTCAGCAAGAGTTGTTTTACGATCTTGAAGACGCTACCGCCGTCATCGGCTGGGCAGTGGTTGAGCTGACCAACATGGCCAGCGGCAACAAATCGCGCGATGAGTCCATGGCGCTTATGAGGATCTGCGCGCTATTGGAGGCTCAGAAAGAAAAAATTCGCCTGCATGCGGATGAAGTCAAGGCGGGAAGGACTGTGCGGGTATGATGCGCAAGTGAATTGCCCTGCCGCGCTTACAGATGAAAAACCTGCTCACCCCGCCGACCCCGTAGCCATTAATACCTGTCTAGTCCTGAAATAGGTTTACACCTGTTTCACCCCAACGCCCGATGCACTGC
>NZ_JARVSN010000009.1:0-201406 GCF_030209165.1 Pseudomonas sp. fls2-241-R2A-110
CGCTCAGGGCTTCCAGGGAGTCGAAACCGAGGCTGTTGAGCATGGCTTGCTCGTCCCCGGCGCGTGGGCCGATGTGGCGGACGATGAATTCGTTACGGGTGTCGAGGAGGAGGGTCATACGGAAGTCCTCACGCGTCGTCGTGGGTCAGGCGCTCGTAAGCGGCCTGGTCGAGGAGGGTGTCCAAAGCCCCCACGTCGCTGGGGCGCATACGGAAAAACCAGCCTTCACCCAGGGCGTCTTCGTTGATCAATTCGGGGGAGCTTTCCAGCGTCGAATTGACCTCGACCACTTCACCGTCCAACGGCATGTACACGCTGCTCGCGGCTTTCACCGATTCCAGCACGGCCACTTCATCGCCGGCACCGAAGGTGCGCAATTCGGGCACCTGAACGAACACCACATCCCCCAGGGCCTGTTGGGCATAAGCGGTGATGCCCACGGTGATCAGGCCATCGTGCTCAAGGCGCAGCCATTCGTGATCGACGGTAAAACGCAATTCGCTCATATCAACTCCTCATTGTTCAGACTCATCCGCTACTGATGGCGGATAGCGATGGAAAGGCTCGTGCCGGGGCAGCGAGCGTGGCTTGAGGGTTGATAGCAAGGGTGGTGCCAATCTTGTTTTATCTATTTAAATCAATAGCTTGGTATGAAGCCGGGTGATTCGAGGCAATGGGTTTGTATTGAAATCAATACAGGCAGTCGTGGAGGAGGGGGTGAACCCCGGGCCAGACAGGTTGCAAGGGTTTTGTCTTGATTTCGATACACTGTATCGATTGATAGACACGCAGTCCCGGTGGGAGCGAGCCTGCTCGCGATGAGGGCGTGGCAGGCGAAATTTACGTTGAATGACACACCGCAATCGCGAGCAGGCTCACTCCCACAGGGGCAAGTGTCAGGCGAGGGATTGTGTTGTGGTTAAGCGATCAGGTCTTGCAGGGAATGCCGTACTTGCGCAGTCGAATGGCAATCGCGCTGTGTGAAGTCTGCAGGCGGGCAGCCAGCAAACGGCTGGAGGGATAACTTTGGTAAAGCTGCCCCAACAGGTTCTTTTCAAACCCTTCGATGGCCTGCTCCAGACTACCGACCTCGCCATCGTTCTGGCGCTCCATGGCGGTTCTGGCGATGTCCAGGTCGTCGATGTCCACCAGCGGATTTTCGCAAATCGCGGCAGCACGAAAGATCACGTTTTGCAGTTGCCGCACATTGCCCGGCCAGCGGTTGCCCAGCAGCGCCGCGAAGGCCCCGGGGGCCAGTCGACAGACCGGGCGCTGGATCTGCGCGCAGGCCTGCTGCATGAAGTGATTGGCCATCAACAGGATGTCGTGGCCGCGTTCACGCAGCGGCGGTACTTGCAGGTTCAGTACGTTGAGGCGGTAGAACAGGTCCTCACGAAAGCTGCCTTCGCTGACCATTTTTTCCAGGTCACGGTGGGTCGCGCTGAGCACCCGTACATTGACCCGAACCTCACGATCCCCACCGACTCGCCGGAAGCAGCCATCACTGAGGAAGCGCAGTAACTTGGCTTGCAAGTAGGGCGACATCTCGCCGACTTCATCGAGGAACACCGTGCCCTGGTCCGCCAGTTCCAGCAAGCCGAGTTTGCCGCCCCGTTGCGCGCCGGTGAAAGCGCCGGCGGCATAGCCGAACAGCTCGCTTTCGGCCAGGCTTTCCGGCAGTGCCGCGCAGTTCAGCGCCAGAAAGGGGGCGTCACGTCGCGTGCTGATGGCGTGGCAGGCGCGGGCCACCAGCTCTTTGCCGGTGCCGGTTTCGCCCTGAATCAACAAAGGCGCATCGAGCGTTGCCACGCGTTGGGCACGGGCCTTGAGGGTGCGGATCGCCGGCGATTCACCGAGCAGCGCATCAAAGCCTTCGGCATGGTCGTGGTGCAGTGCGGAGAGGCGTTCACCAATGCGGTTCGGTTGATACAAGGTCAGCAGGGCGCCTGCGTCGGTAATCGGCATGGCGTCCAACAGCAACGTTCGGCCACCCAGGCTGACCTCATGCATGGGCAGACGGAAACCGTGCTCGATCAGGGTGTTTTGCAAGGCAGGATCATCAAACAGCGCCGTCAGCGGTTCACCGGCCGGCTCCCGTCCGCACAGTGCAATCAGCGCCGGATTGGCCAGCAGCACATGGCCCCGTGTATCCACCGCCAGCACAGGATCGACGCTGGCCGCGAGCAAGGCATCCAGTTGCAGGCGTCGGCGTTGCCCCGGGAGGATGTCGACCATCGTCACCGCTTGCACGCCCTTCACATCAAGCAAGGCGCCGCGCAATTCTTCCAGGACATCGGCACCGAGCGTCGGGGCGTCGATGTAGACATTCGGTGGCACCATTTCGACGGCGTCCAGATTGAAACTGCGCCCACCGAGCAGGGCCAGCACTTCCTGGGTGATGCCGACGCGGTCGATGAAAGTGACATGGATGCGCATGGGTGACCTGCAAGTTGGCGGATGAAAATGAGTATGACCGGCCTGTGCCGAGTCTGTCAGGTGTTGCCGACGCTGCGCGAACACGCGGCCAAATCCTCAAGAAACGCCTGGAGGATCGGCGGCGGTGCAGTGCCTCGGCGAGTGATCACGTCGAACGGTGACATCAGTTGCAGGCTGGTGGGGGCCAGTTGGTGCATCTCGCCGGTCTTGATCCACTGGGCGGCGAAGTGCATCGGCAGAAATCCCAGGTAGGCGCCGGAAATCAACAGAATCGCCAGCGCTTCGATGTTGTCCACGGTGGCCGCGGCCTTGCTCACGCCCAGGTGTTCCAGGTCGTATTGCTGCATGTAGCCCCGGACGACGATCCGGCTTGCGGCAATTTCTTCGAGCAGTTCATCACCCTCGGCCTTGCTGCCATACAACGGGTGCCGTCGCCCGCAATACAACCCCAGGGCCTCTTGATACAGCGGCGAGTGCAACAGGCCCGGCACGTAGATCGGGAAGTGCCCGATGGCCAGGTGCAGTCGGCCGTCGAGTACGCGTTCTTCCAGTTCCGCCGGGGTGCCGACGTACACGTTCAGGTGCACGTCATGCCCCCTCGACACGAAGCGCTGGGTGGTGCGCGGCAGCGGTGAATCGGGATCGGTGATGGTGGTGTCGATGATCCCCAGATTCAGCTTGCCGCTGATGTGCTGTTTGAGCACGTCGGCATCCATGCAGAAGTTTTCTACCGCCGACAGCAGGCGTTGAGTCGCCTCATGAATCGCCACGCCTTGCTCGGTCAGGCGAAAGCCGCTGCGCCCGCGTTGGCAGAGTTTGACCCCAAGCCTTGTTTCCAGGTGGGTCATCTGTTCGCTGATGGTCGACTGGCCGGCATTCAACGCCGCCTGGGCTGCGGAAAACCCTCCGCACCTGACAATCGTGGCAAACACCCTGAGCAGTTTCAGATCGACATCGTGCAGCTGGATCACCTTGAACCTCCCGCGTGTGGATGCATCGGTAATGCCGATATGAGTATCTGATGTTTAGCATTTTTTCCACGAAAACCTGCGCCCATAGTCATTCCAACAGCAGTCGCCTTCCACGACTGCTTGCTGATAACAAGAATTGGAGATGCCTGAAATGTCGAAGAACGGTTATGAATCCGGTCGCCTGAACCTGCCTTTCGTGGGCCACTGCACCTTTGCCAAATCCCCGGTGTGCACCGATTGGGATGCGCTCGACGCCGACGTCGCGATCCTCGGCGCACCGAACGACATGGGCACCCAGTGGCGCTCCGGCGCACGTTTTGGACCACGCGGCATTCGCGAGGCATCGACCCTGTTTTCGTTCGGCCATGCCGGCGCTTATGACCACGAAGATGACGTCATGTACCTGACCGCCTCGGACGTGCGCATGGTCGACGTCGGTGATGCCGACATCGTGCACACCGACATGGTCACCAGTAACGAGAATACCGAGTACGCCGTGCGCAAGATTCTCGATGCCGGTGTCATGCCCGTGGTGCTGGGGGGCGACCACTCGATTCACGCCCCGGTGATCAAGGCCTTCGAGGGCCGCGGCCCGATTCACATCATCCACTTCGATGCGCATCTGGATTTCGTCGACGAACGCCACGGCGTCCGCTACGGCCATGGCAACCCACTGCGCCGCGCCTCCGAAATGAACCACATTGTCGGCATGACCCAGATGGGCATCCGCAACGTGTCTTCGTCCAATCGCGATGACTACGAAGCGGCTCACGCGGCCGGCTCGAAAATTCTCTCGGTGCGCGATGTGCGCCGTCTCGGCGTGGACGGTGTCTTGGCGTTGATCCCGCAGAACATCAACTACTACATCACCATCGACATCGACGGTTTCGACCCGTCCATCGCTCCCGGCACGGGCACGCCCAGCCATGGCGGCTTCCTCTACTACGAAGTGCTGGAAATCATTCAGGCCCTGGCCAAACGCAGCCAAGGAAACATCGTCGGGATGGATCTGGTGGAGGTCGCACCGGTTTATGACCCTACCGGCATGACCTCGATTCTGGCGGCGCAACTGCTGCTCAACAGCATTGGTTTCATCTTCCACGAACGGGCTCAGGCGCGACACGTCATGAGCGAAACCACCACGGCCTCGGCGTGACCAGACCGCCTGACAGAGAGAACAAAAATGGACGCGATCGTTAAACAGTATTTGCAGAAATTCGGTGTATCCGAAGCCACCCAGACGTTCCTGAGCAAAGTGCAGAAGATGTTCATCGGCGGTGCCTTCGTCGAAGCCAGTGACGGGCAGACGTCCGATGTCATCGAGCCGTCAACCGAGGGCCTGATCACTCGGATTCCGATGGGCACGACAGAGGATCTGGATCGCGCCGTGCAAGCCGCTCGCGCCCAGTTTGACGGCGGTGCCTGGCGTCAGGCCAAACCGGCGGAACGTGAGCGGATGATGCAGCGCCTGGCTGACCTGATTGAACAAAACGCCGCTGAACTGGCGGAAATCGAATCGATCGACATGGGCAAGTCCGCAGCGTTCGCCAAGGATGTTGACATCCAGGGCACAGTCGACACCCTGCGCTATTTCGCCGGCTGGGCGACCAAGCTTCACGGGCGCACCGTCGAGCCCTCGCTGCCGGGCAATTACCTGGCCTATACACGCAAGGAAGCGGTAGGGGTGGTCGGCGCCATCGTGCCGTGGAACTTCCCGCTGCAAACCATGGCCTGGAAGCTGGGTGCCGCGCTGGCCACCGGTTGCACCGTGGTGGTCAAACCGGCCGAACTGACTTCGCTGTCGGCCTTGCGCTTTGCCGAACTGGTGAAGGAAGCCGGCATCCCGGACGGGGTGATCAACATCGTCACCGGGTGCGGTGGCGTGGTCGGTGCCGCGATGGCCACACACCCTGGCATCGACAAACTGACCTTCACCGGCTCGACACCGGTCGGTCGCACCGTCGGGCGCGCCGCGCTGGACGAAATGAAGCGACTCACCCTCGAACTCGGAGGAAAATCACCGGTAATCGTATTGGCCGATGCCGATCTGAAAGCCGCCGCCCAAGCCATCGCCAACGGCGTGTTTTTCAACTCGGGCCAAGTGTGTGACGCCGGCACACGCGCCTATATTCATAGCAGCGTCTACGACGAGTTCCTGCGCGAGTTGATCGCCTACACACGGACGTTGAAGATTGCGCCGGGCCTGGATCCGGACTGCTTTATCAGCCCGTTGGTCTCGGCGTTGCAAAAGGCGCGAGTGACCGATTACATCGAAACCGGCAAGCAAGAGGGCGCCCAGTTGGTCTATGGCGGCCAGCCTGTCGAGGGCCCTGGCTTCTTCGTCGAACCGACGATTTTTGCCCATTGCCGCAACGACATGCGCATCGTCCAGGAAGAGATCTTCGGCCCGGTGCTGGTGACCGCACCGTTCGACGATGAAGAAGAGGCGCTGGCCCTGGCCAATGACTCACCCTACGGCCTGGCGGCTGCGCTGTATTCCAATGACCTTGGAAAGGTGCACCGCCTGATCCCGCAACTGAAAGCGGGTTCGGTCTACGTCAACGCCCATGGCACCCTCGACCCGTCGATGCCGTTCGGTGGCTACAAACAGTCCGGTTTCGGCAAGGACCTGGGTGCGGAGCAGCTCGATTACCTGCTCGAAACCAAAGCGGTCTGGATCACGCTCCCCTGAGTCATGGCTGACTCAACCCCTGTGGGAGCGCGCTCCCACAGGTGCGTCGTTTACTCAAAAGAATGCAGTTATCTCGTCATGATCTTCCAAAAATAAGAGTACATCATGAACATTGACGCCAAAGCCGCCCCAAACATGTCGCTCCTCGACGACAAACCTATCGTCGAAGCGCATTCGATCGACTTCATACCGGAGGACGAGCGCACCGACAAACTGTCGAGCCAGGGCCCGTTCTGGTTCCTCGGCAATTTCACGTTCTTCACCATGACCATCGGCTTCGTCGGTCCAAGCGTCGGCCTGACCGCGCTCTGGACCACGCTCGCCGGCACGCTGGGCATTATGTTCGGCACGCTGTTCATGGCTTTTCATGGCTCGCAAGGCCCGCACCTTGGCCTGCCGCAAATGATCCAGTCTCGTGCGCAGTTTGGTTACCGGGGTGTGATTCTGGTGTTGCTGGCGACATTGTTCGTGTTCGCCGGTTTCAACATCGTCAACCTGGTGTTGATGATGCAGGGCCTGCACACGCTTTTCGGCTTCAACCCCGTTGTGGTGGCGGTGGCCGTGACAGTGCCGGCGGCAATACTGGCAATCCTCGGTCATGACTGGATGCACCGCAGCTTCAAATGGGCGTTGTTTCTGTCGCTCCCTCTGTATGGCCTTGTGACGTTGGCGGTGTTGATGGGCTGGGTGCCTGACGCCTTGGCGCCGGTGCTCGCGACCGGTGAAGTGGCGCCCGCGCCGTTGGGCTTCAACTGGACCGGTTTCATCGCCCAGTTCGCGGCCGCAGCCAGTTACAACATCGCATACGCCCCGTACGTGTCCGACTATTCGCGTTACCTGCCCAAGAACACCTCCAGCGGAAAACTGATCGCCGTGGTGTTTCTCGGCGCCTCGTTGTCCGGTGCGTGGATGATTTCCGTGGGTGGCTGGCTGGCCGACCACCTGCACTCCACTGATGTGCTGGTAGCCCTTGGGCAAGTCGGCAACACGGTTTCGCCACTGATGGGCACCGCCGTGGTGGTCGTCACGATCCTGGCCTTCTTGCCGGTGATCGCGATGAACATCTACAGCGCGAAACTGACCACCCTGACCTGCGTCGATTCGATCAAGCACATCAAGCCGACCCGCAAGGCGCGGATCCTGGCCATCTGCTTCGTGATCCTGCTGCAACTGGGGGTCGCCCTGAGTATCCAGAGTTCGGGCAAAGGCTTGTCGGTGCTGGGCATCTACCTGGTCGTGATGCTGTACTTCCTGGTGCCTTGGACTTCGGTCAACCTGACCGACTACTTTTTCGTCCGCAAGGGCCGCTACGCCATCCCGCACTTCTTCATGCCCCACGGCAATATCTACGGCAGCTGGGGCCTGCGCGGCATCGCTGCGTATGCCATCGGCTTCATTTCGATGATCCCGTTCTTCTACATCTACGACGGCGTCGAGCAGCGTGAGGTGTATGTCGGCCCGCTCGCCAAGGCGCTCGGCAGCATCGACATCGCCTGGCTCGTCGGTCTGATCGTGTCGGGGCTGGTGTACTACTGGTTCAGCCGCTCGATTGACCTCAAGCGCGAAGAAGCGGTGATCCAGCACATCGAAATTACCTGCCCGCAATACACCACCGGTGACACTTTGACCAAACCGTCGTTGCCCGTTTTCAACGAATCGGCGGTCCGGAGATAATCATGGCTACGCAAAAGTACGACTACATCATCATCGGCGCAGGCTCCGCAGGTTGTGTGTTGGCCAACCGCCTGAGCGAAGACCCGGCCACCTCGGTCCTGGTCCTGGAATTCGGTGGCAGCGATCGCAGTGTGGTGATCCAGATGCCGAGTGCATTCTCGATTCCGATGAACACCAAAAAGTACAACTGGCGCTACGAAACCGAGCCCGAACCTTACCTCAACGGGCGTCGCATCCATTGTCCACGGGGCAAGGTGCTGGGTGGCTCATCGTCAATCAATGGCCTGGTCTACATCCGTGGCCACGCCTATGACTTTGATGAATGGGAGTCTCTTGGCGCACAGGGTTGGGGCTACCGCAATTGCCTGCCGTACTTCAAACGCGCTGAGCACTACGAGGAGGGCGGTGACGGGTATCGCGGCGGCACCGGCCCGTTGCACACCACCAACGGCAATCACATGAAAAATCCGTTGTACGGGGCCTGGGTCGAAGCCGGCGCCGAAGCGGGTTATATCAAGACCGAGGACTGCAACGGCTACATGCAGGAAGGTTTTGGTGCCATGCACATGACGGTGAAAAATGGTGTGCGTTGTTCAACGGCCAACGCGTACCTGCGGCCAGCCATGGGTCGACCTAACCTGACTGTGATCACCCACGCGATGACCCGCCAGATCATCCTCGAAGGCAAGCGCGCGGTGGGCATCAGTTATGACCACGATGGCCAGACCCATCAGGTCTACTGCAACCGGGAAGTCTTGATATCGTCCGGTCCCATCGGCTCGCCGCACTTGCTGCAACGCTCGGGTATCGGCCCGGCGGTCGTCTTGCGCAAAGCCGGGATCGAGGTGCGCCATGACCTGCCGGGCGTCGGCGAGAACCTGCAGGATCACGCCGAGGTGTACATCCAGTTTGGCTGCAAGGAACCGGTGACGCTCAACAGCAAAATGGACCCTCTGAGCAAGCTGATGATTGGTTTGCGTTGGCTGTTGTTCAAGGATGGACTCGGCGCGACCAACCATTTCGAGGCCGGTGGTTTCATCCGCTCGGACAAAGGCCTGCGCTGGCCGGACATTCAGTTCCACTTCCTGCCAGCGGCCATGCGCTATGACGGCAACAAGCCGATCAAAGGCCATGGTTTCATGGTGCTGACCGGGCCGAACAAACCGAAGAGTCGTGGTTACGTCCGGGCGCGCTCCGCTGATCCTTACGAACATCCGCAGATCCAATTCAACTACCTGCAACGCGAAGAGGATCGCGAGGGTTTCCGCCGCTGCATTCGCCTGACCCGGGAGATCATCGGCCAGCCGGCGATGGATCGCTTCCGCGATGGCGAGATCGCGCCTGGGCCATCGGTGAACACCGATGAAGAGATCGACGCCTTCGTCCGCGAGAACCTCGAAAGTACGTACCACCCTTGCGGTTCGTGCCGCATGGGCGAGGACGACATGGCGGTGGTGGATTCCGAATTGCGTGTGCATGGCATCGCGGGATTGCGGGTGATCGATTCGTCGGTGTTCCCGACCGAGCCGAACGGCAACCTCAATGCACCGACGATCATGCTCGCCGAGCGGGCCTCCGATCTGGTTCGCGGGCGCAACATGCTGCCTGCCTCGGACGCACCGGTCGGTCTTGTCCAGGATTGGGAAACCCGCCAGCGGTCATCGTTGCCCGGACGTAACGTCCGGGTCTGATGCAATCGGGTGTTCGCCCTCAGGTCGATCAGCATCGGCCTGGGGGCGAAGTTTGAAACGGCAGACGTTGCCGCCCCGGACCATGCATTCGGTGTGATCAACGTCTCCACCGCCCAACGCCCCGATCAAGGCCAGATCCAGCTCGCAAACCACCGGATGCGCCGCGGCCAGGCGGTGGAAGACGCAGTTGTGGGCGACGATTTCCGGGGCGTCCGAAGCGCGAAAGATCACCTCGGCTTCGTAGCCCGCCTGGTTCATGTGTTGCACGATCCGCGCTTCATCAACGACCTTGTGCTCACGGTCCAGGGCCAGTTTGCGGCCCATGTTGCGCATCAGCGTCTTCAGCGCGTCGGGGCCGATGATGTCGGCCACTTCGTCGATCAGCACGCTGGCGAGCATCTGGTATTGGCGCGGGAATTGCTCCTGCCCATGCTCGGTGAGCCGATACAACTGCTCGGGACGCCGACCCGTCGGCCGGGTTTCGCCGCGCAGCACCAGGCCGTCACGCTCCAGCGCCGCCAGATGTTGGCGAATCGCGGTGCGTGTGACCGCCAGTTGGTCAGCCAACTCATCAATGCTCATGCCTCCGGCATGGTGCAGCAACGCATTGAGCAAGTCCTGCTGTGTTCGGCCCAATCCTTCAAGCATGGTGTGCCCTCGCGCGAGATCAGAACTTGTCCGGGAACTGCTTGACCACGGCGGCCGTCAGCGCGTCCGCCAGAGCAAGCACGTGGCTGCGCATCATCTGCCAGGTGTTCGCTTCGCCGGCATAATCGTGTGCGGCGAGTTGATCGACTTGGGTCACATGATGGCCACCGTGAGCGGCCAGCATCGTCACTAGCGTCGCTTCAGGCAGGTTCGGATTGGCCTTGGCCAGGAATGCCGCGATGGCCTTGGCGTTGCTGGTCAGGTCAGTGACGGCGGCTTGTTTGCCTTTGGTGTCTTTGGCGACGGTGGCGTCGCTGTAGTGTTTCACCGCGCCCCAGTGACCGGCAAGCAGCTTGAGCAGCTGGTCTGCGGCAGGCTGCCCATAAAGCGGAGCGAGGCTGTTGGCGATTTTTGTGGCGTTGTCGACGACTTGGTCAGCCGCGACCTTGGCTTGCTGTTTGTCAGCGGCCTGGTTGGCGATCGCGTAATTCCTGATCCAGAAAACATGCTCGACCCAAAGGTCGCGCATCGACAGTCGTGTGGTGAGCGCAGCACTATCGGCTGCCGGAGGTGAGGCGGGGGGAGTCTGGCTCCAGGCAGGTTGTGCGCAGAAAGCCAACAGCAATAAAGCCAAGGTCTTGATAGTCATGACGGCACCCTCTGGTCGTGGGATTGTTCGACAATATCAATTAAAGCATATAAATATGTTTTTATTGGGCGTGCAGAAGAGACGCAGATAAACGGTGCTGCCGTTTATCGACTGCGTTGCCAGACCTTGACGTAATCGACGCTGAAAGTGGAGGGCAGGTCTGCATCGTCGACCACGCCGAACCAACTCCACATAGCCTCACTGTCGAAGACAATCTGCATCGGGAAGAAGAAGTGGGTGTTCTTCGACTCCCGCACCAGCACGCCATCGACGTACCAGCGCAAGGTGTCGGGCTGCCAGTCGAATCCGTAAACATGAAAGGCGCTCGCCAGACGCCAGGGCGCGACCCAAGTGCTGCCGTTGGCGATATGTTCGGTACTTTGCGGCGTAGCCCACAAGTGGGCGTTCATGTTGTACAGACGGTCGAAGGCGGCGTTTTTGGTCTTGCCGCCGATTTCGAAGATGTCGATTTCGGTGGCGTTGTCGGTCATGCCCGTCCACGCCAGCCAGAAGGCGCTGGAGCCTGCCGAGTTCATCGGTTTGGCGCGGGCTTCGTAGTAGCCATATAAACCGCGCTCATTGGTGCGGACCATTGCAGAGGTGTAGTCCTTGAAACCCAGCTGGACGTATTTCTGCGGCAAGGTTTCCTTGCGAAAGACGATGTTCAGGTGGCCGTTTTCGACGCTGGCATTGTCCGGCTTGAACAGCGCCGGTTTGCGTCCCAGCGATTCGTTGCCGATGGCATTGTTGACGTGCCAGCGCGCGGGATCGAGGGTTGTGCCGTTGAAGTTGTCAGACAGCTTGGTGTCGAGCGTCCACTGGCCGGTATTGCTCTGATCGGACAGTGGCAGGTTGGCGTCGGTCTGGCTCGGTAATGGGCCCAGTGGTCCGACCCGGGTCCAGGTGTCGGCTTGTTGCGGGACAGCAACGGACCACTTGTTTGCCAGGTATTGAAAGGCTTGCTGGCGCTGCGCAAGAGAGGCAAACGGCCGGTCGTAGACGAGCACTTCGGCAATGTCGCCGCGAAAGTTGTCGGCGGTGCCGATGGCGTTGCGCCCGACGGCATACGGGCCAATCGGCACATCGTAAAGCTCCAGGACGGAAATGGTCGGCGCATACGCGGTGTCCTGTTCCAGGCTGATGGCGAAATTCGGCAACACGTTATCGTTGCTGTCGGTGTGTGGCCGAGAGCTGAACAGCCGTTGCCAGGGACCGACGTTGGCCTGTTCGGGCGGCCGAAGCGACACGATCAACACCGTGACCGGCCCTTTTTCACGGCGGATGGTTTTGCCAAGAAACGCCGAAGCGCCACTGAACCGCACCACCGGCTGGCCGTTCAGGGCGTTCGCCACCCGCTGCGGTCTCTTGGCGGAATCGTCTGCCGTGGCGTCATTGGCCAGGCCGGACTTGTCGCGCCAGAGCTGCACACGGTTCTGCCCGTCGACTGTCATGCTTGATGCGTCGGCCGCGTCGAGCCACAGCACCAGCCCGGTCGCCGGTGGTCGGGAGGGCAGTGGCGCGGCAGTGCAGGCCAGCGCACACCACAACAGCACCACCAGCAGACCGGCCCTGACCCCCTGCATTATTTCACCGTCATCAAGGACGGTATGACACAAGGCGACCGATACCCCTGCGGATTGCGTGACTGCCAGCGCCAGGTATCGACAATCATCTGTTCCAGGTCGCGTTGTGCCGTCCAGCCCAGTTCACGTCCTGCCTTGCGGGGATCGGCCCAGCATTTGGCGATATCACCGACGCGACGCGGGGCGAAACGGTAGGGGATGCTGATGCCGGTAATGTCTTCGAAACTGTGGATGATCTGCAACACGCTATAGCCAACGCCGGTCCCGAGATTCCAGGCGTTGACGCCGCCTTTTTCGTGCAACACCTGCAGCGCCTTGAGGTGGCCGTGGGCAAGGTCGACCACATGAATGTAATCGCGCACACAGGTCCCATCCACCGTGGGATAGTCGCAGCCGTACACCGTGAGCTCGGGAATCCGTCCAATCGCCACCTGCGTCAGGCACGGCAACAAGTTGTTCGGGCGGCCGCTGGGGTCTTCGCCGATCATCCCGCTTTCATGGGCACCAATCGGATTGAAGTAGCGCAGCAGGCCAATGCTCCAGCGCGGATCGGCGTAGCACAGGTCGGTGAGCAATTCCTCGATCATGAGCTTGGTGCGGCCATAGGGATTGACCGGTTTTCCAGTGCCGATGTCTTCCGGGATCGGGGTTTTTACGGGGTCGCCATACACCGTCGCCGAGGAGCTGAACACCAGGTTGAATACCTCATGCCTGGCCATCGCCCGGCACAGATTCAACGTGCCGGCGACATTGTTGGCGTAGTAGTCCAGCGGCTTGCGAATGCTTTCCTCGACGGATTTGAGGCTCGCAAAATGCACCACGGCATCAATGTCGTAGCGACTGAAAATCTTGTCGAGCAAGATCGAGTCGCCAATATCGCCATTGATGAAATCGACGCGGGTATGGGTCAACAGTTCAAGGCGGGCAATGCATTCTCGACAGCTGTTGCACAGGTTGTCGAGCACCAGCACGCGGTGCCCGGCGTTGATGAGTGCGACGGCTGTATGGGAGCCGATATAGCCGGCCCCGCCAGTGATCAGCGTAGTTTTGCGCATGGTGAGGTGTTCCTGTCTCGGGACTGAATTCAGTGTGCGGTGAAGACCGTTTTGAATTCTTGCGGCCAGCGCGGGTGCAACACGCTATAGGCCACGGCATAGGTCAGGGCGCCAATGCCGATGTTGCAGATCAGGTGCAGATAGCCTTGGAAACTCCATTGCCCGGAGACCCAGACCACGGTCGCGGCCATGACCAGCGAGGCAATCACGCTGCGGTAGTTGGAGTCGAAGAAGCGCCGCCAGCCGTAACCGATGGCCGCGTTCAACCCTCGAATTTGCAGCGGTGTGATGAGCAGCATTCGCGCCAGCAGTGCCAGCGCGGCGGCCATGCCGCCATAGAGGGTGCCGAAGCTGTAGACCAGCGCCAGCGCCAGAACCGTGGTGGCGACTTCGGCCTTGATCGTGAGGTGGCTGCGATTGACCGCTACCAGCGCAGTGGTGGCGAACATCGCGGTATTGCCGATGGCCGCGGTGCAGGCCAGCACTTGCAGCATTGGAATGGCCTCGGTCCACTTGGTGCCGAAGATCAACAGGATGAGGTCGCTGGCCGTGAGCGCGATACCGATGAACAGCGGGGTCAACAGAAAGCCACTGACCGCCGTCGAGTCGCCGATGATCCCCAACAGCCGCGACGGCTCGCTGCTGCGCCGGGCGAACACCGGCAGCGCATAGCTCATCAAGCCGTTATAGATCGCGCTACGCGGCAGATCGATGATCCGCATCGCCATGTTGAACATGCCCACGGCATGGGCACCAGCGGTCATGCCAAGCACCACATTGACCCCGCGCTGCAACGCTTGCGAACTCAGCGCGTTGATCGCCACCGGGAAGCCGGATTTGAGCAGGTCGCGCAGCACCGCACCGTCAATGTGAAAAGCGATTCGGCGCCGGTCGCCGAGCATCAACACAATGATGGAAACCAGTTCCATGAGCAGTGCCTGGGCAATCACGGCCCACGCTCCCAGGCCCCAAAGCGCGACCGCAATACCGCCGGCACCGCCCAACACCTTGCCCAACAACGTGCGCGACGCCAGCATTTTGAAGTTGCTGCTGCGGCGCATCTGCGCCACGTAGACCCTCGCCATCATGGTGAACAGGATTTTCACCGAGGCCACCGCCACCATCCAGCGCAGTACCGGGGAGGGTGAATACACGATCGCCGCGAGCGAGATCACGACGATCGACACCAGGCTCGCTAGCACCGCTGCCCAGAACGCCGTGGAAATGTGTTTGTCTTCCAGGCGTTCAAGCCGTACCAGCGGGTCTTCCAGCACCGAGGAGTAGATCATGCCGATCAACTCGACACTCGCGATGATCACGGTGCCCACCCCCAGCTCTTCCGGTGACAGTAGCCGGGCGTAGACAACGAAGGTGATCATGGACAGGACAATCAGGCCGAATTTCTCGGTGAAGATCCAGATCAATGTCACCAGACGATGATTGGCCATGGTTGAACCGCGGAAGATAGAGGGATGCCGACTCAGGAAGTCCTGCCAAACGTTTTTGCCAGGGCGTAGAGGTAACGCAGGGTCGGTTTGCCGTTGAAGAAAAACATCGCCTTCCAGGAATGCTCCAGCATCCGCTGGAACACCTGGATGACCTGCACGTGTTCGCCGCGTCGGGAGAATGCGTTGAGGAAATCGGCGTGATTGGCCAGCACGAAATGGATGCGTTGTTGCTCGCTCAGCCGGTCGCCGTAACGGTCAAGGTACAGCTCGATGAATTTGACTTTGTGCGGATAGTACTTTTGAGGTTGTGCGGTAATGTTGCCGCTGTTGACGCCACGCCGATGCAGGATCTGCGGCACCGTGTGGATCTCCCAATGTTCAGCGATCCGGGTCCACAGCAAGCGATCTTCGGCATAGCGCAGGGACTGGTCGAAGCCGCCGAGCGCCGTCACCACGTCGCGTACCACCAGCACGCCGGATGTGCCGTTGATCACGTTTTCGTGGATGAAATCGGCAAAATGATGACCCGCTTTGCAGCGGTCTTCCAACTGACGGGTGCCGTCACTGAATTCGCTCATCTGGTAACAATCGATGAGCCCGACCTTGTGCCCGTCGCGCGTCAGCTGTGCGTAAAGCGCCAGTTGCTTTTGCAGTTTTTGTGGATGCCATTGGTCATCGGCATCGAGAAAGGCAATAAAGGTTTCCCGGGCACTGAACACGCCTTTATTGCGCGCACTGGCGGGCCCCTCGTTGGCCTGGCGCAGCAGGGTCAAGGGAAAGGGCGCGATGTAGCGCTCGACGATCTGCGGCCCTTCATCACTGGAGCCATCGTCGATGACGATGACATGATCGGGCATGCGTGTTTGCTCTTTCAGCGAGTCGAGCGTCTGTCTGATGCTACCGGCGGCGTTATACATCGGGATGACTACGCACACCGAGCCTGGGGCGCAGGCGGCTTCGTTCAGCATGGGTGTTTCTCCTTGCGAAAGCTCTGGGCTGCTGCGCCGGGAGACACGCGTTCAGCGCGAGGGGCGGACGTGACCGCCGCAACAGGGCGCTGCACTGCGTGATGTTTGAAGGACAGCGCCAGCGTGCAAAACACCAGAAACTCGGCGGAGCGATAGTTGGGGATGACGTAGGCCACGTAATTGGTGACGACGAACAAGCCGATGATCACCAGCGCGCTGGCGCGATACTGAGCGGACTGGTTGGCGGTCACGGCCCGGTACTGCTTGAACAGCGCCTCGGCCAGCAACAGTGTCAACGCGGTCAATTGAATGATGCCGCCATTGAGCAGGGTTTCTACATAACCGCTGTGAGCGTTGCCGATGTAGCCCCAGCGGGTAATGAATTCATCGGCATCGATACTGGACCAGAACGCGCCGAAGCCGTAGCCCTTGAGGAAATGATTGTCGACAAAGGGGCCGAGCAGTTCCCAGATCATGGTGCGATCGGTGAGTGATGGGTCGCGTCCGGCCAGTTCCAGCAACACCGCGGAGTAGTCGTAGAGAAACAGGCACACCGACAGGTAGAGCAGGGTGCAACCGAGGAACGCCAGCCTGGAGCGATGGACGCGCAAACGGATCAACGCCAGGAAGTAGCCATAGCTGACCGTCCCGGCAATGATCAGCACCACCCCGGTGGCCGATTGGGCCAGCACAATGGCGATGAACGAAAAGAACGAGCAGAACAGGGCCCAGCGATTGCGCTGGCGAATCATCGGCAGCAACAGCAGGATGGCGACCGCGTTGAGCCGCGCGCCGGCGTTTTTTTCCGTGAATATCCCCTTGAACGCGCCGTCGCGGATGCCACCGGAAATAAACGCCGCACTGGGCATGACCAATGCCAGTATCAAACCGATCAAGGCTGCTACGCCGATGGCGCAGCCCAGCATGAAGGTGATTTTTTCGAGGCTGTAGTTGTAGGCGATGAACCCGGCAAAAAACACCACGCTGAGCATCGCGATGAATCGCTTGAGACTCAGCATCGGGTCCTGGGACCAGCCGATCGATGCGATGACGCAAAGCAAGAACATCAGCAGAAAGAAGTTGCTGCGGTAAAAGGTCTTGCTGAGGAACACCTTGTTGCGGATGAAAAAGAACAACGGCACTAATAGCGTGATGAGGCCGCACACCTGGTTGACGACGTTGCCTTCGAGGTCTTTGTCGAAGTCGTCGAGGCTGGAGCCCCTGCCCAGACTGAGAACAAAGGTGATCATCTGGATGTAGAACAGCACGCCGAACAAGGTGAAGGCGTCGCGCAATGTGGAATATCTGATCTCAAGTGTGTTCATGGCGATGGCCTGCGCAGCAACGCGGCGAGGTAGGTTTCTACCGCGCTGGCATTCATGAAGCGCGCAGCGGCATCGATGCGCGATTGACGTTGCAGATCCCGTGGTATCGACAGTTGCAGGTCAATGGCCCGCGCCAGCGCGATCGGGTCGTCGACGGGCACGAGCGGGGCGACCAGGCCTCCAATAAGAATGTCTTGCGGACCATGGGGGCAGCGGGTCGACACCACCGGCGTGCCGGTGGACAACGCTTCGACCAGCACGTTGGGACTGCCCTCGAAACGCGACGACAGCACAAAGCAACTGGCCGCGGCCACTTCTGCCATGGGATCGGGGGTATAACCCGGCAGGTCGACACGATCAGCCACGTCCAGCCTGCGCGCCTGTTCAAGCAACCAGTCCCTGAGCACGCCCTCGCCAAAAATGATCAGGCGCACATTGGGATCCGGCAATGCCGCCAAGGCAGCGATCAAGGTATCGAAGCCTTTTTGCGGGGCCAGTCGTCCCACGGCGACCAGCACCGGGCCGGATTTTTCCAGTAGCCAGGGGTGACTGGGCGGCCCCGGCAGCTTGTCGCGAAAGTCATCGTCCAGGACCGGATTGTCGGCAATGGTCACGTCCTGGCGTCTTGCGATGGTGGTGTTGACCAGATCCTGGGCGACGCCTCGCGAGACGCAGATCACCGGGTTGGGAATCAGCCGGTAGAGCAGCGGCGCTACCCGGTACGCCAGCCGCACCATGAAGTCGGGGTTGACGTGCTTGTCATGGGAAAAGGCGTTGCGCTCGCTGACGTGCAGCCGTGCCAGCGTCCCGGACAGCCAGGCCGCGACGATGGCCACCACGTTGACGTGGGTGAGGGCCGCCAGTTGTGCGTCGAAGCGATTGGCGAGCAGAAATCGCGTGAGGGCCGGCACTGCGCGCGCGGTGCGCGGGCTGCGCAATTCAACTTTTTTTACCCGGGGATCAAGGTGCGTCGCATGCAGGCCTCCCCCGGTGAGCATCAGCAATGTCACGTCATTGCCCGCGTCCACCAGGGCACTGGCGAGGCGCGCCATCATTTTTTCGGCCCCGCCCGCACTCAAGTCATGCAGGATAATCAGCAACTTTTTCATTGATTCCATACCTGGTAATAAGCCTGCGCGGCGTGCCGGCTGGTGTAAGGATGGAGGGCGTCATCGAGCATTTTTGCGCTTGGCACAACGCAACCTCGTGACGTCAGGCTTTGCAGCATTCCATTCGCCAGCGCCGGTACGTCGTTGACGCTGACCAGTTGCCCGAGTCGGCCGTTGTCCAGCAACTCCCGGGGCCCGGTCTCGCAGTCGCAGGCCAGTACGGGCGTGCCCAGTGCCAGGGCCTCGATCAGTGCGGTCGGCATGCCTTCCTGCACGGAACTGAGGATGAACAATCGCGCGTGCCGCAGCAGCGGATAGGGGTTTGCCAGGAAACCGGTGAAATGCACGCGATGGGCAATCCCCAGTTGGCGGGCCTGGGTGGTCAGCGCGTCGAGCAACGGACCATCGCCGGCAATCACCAGATCCGGCAGTGCGTCACTGCGCAACGCCAGGGCGTAGGCATCGAGCAACAGGTCAAACCCTTTGGGTTCCACCAGACGGCCCAGGCTCAACCAGTAATCGTTGGGCAGGCCGGCCAGCGGCGGCGCATGCGAGGCCTGGAGCAGTTGATCGGTGACCACGGCATTGGGGCAATAACGGATTCGCTGCTGACCCCAGGGGAGCAAATCGACCATCGACTGGCGCAGGGCGCTGGAGACCGTTACCACCTTGCCGCCGCCGCACAGGTACAACGCATAGAGCAGACGCAGGCTTGAGGGGCCGGTTTTCTGTTCAGTGCAATCGAGTGCCGCGTGGCGGCTATAGATCACTTTGCAGGGACTGCCCAATGTGGCGAACCAGGTGCAGAGATTGGCTTGCTCCTTGGCGGAAATCACATGCGTGACCCCCGCACGACGAATCAGCCGGCGCACCCGGATGATCGACCTGAGCAGACCGCCGCCGCCACTGTTGTGACGGTGAACACCCTCGGTGTCCGGCGTGTCGCCGTTCATGACGAAAAAGCTCACGCGCTGGCCGTCTTTGAGAAACTGCTCGGACAGCCGCTGCTGAACGCGTTCGACGCCGCCACCCGCCTTGAAATCCTTGAGAATGAACAGGATGTGCATGGTCATTCCCCAACGCTGATAGCGACTTTGCGCTGAAGGATCATCGCCAGCAGCTGCAGAAAATTGCCGGGATAGTCGATGAGGTAGCGTTTGATCGTATGGGGCTCGCGATACATGCGATAAAACGCGCGCAGGTGCAGGCGATTGATCACGGCTGGGTAATAGTTACGCGTGGCCAACGCTTCCTGGCGAATGAAGCCGCCGCAGGTGAAGGCGACCCCCCTGAAACCGGCACGCAACGCCTCCTGCTCGAACTGCTCTTGCAGCCCGGCTCCCAGGCCAACGATCAGGATGTTCGCCTGGCTACGGCAGATGTCGGCCCGAATGCCTTCGGCCTGATCCGGGTTGAAGTAGCCATGGTGATAACCGGCGATGGCCAGTCCGGGGTAGAGCAGCTTGATCTTGCCGATGAACAGTTCCAGTTCAGCTTGCCGGGCACCGACGAAGTACACGCGCTTGCCCTGTTGCTCGGCGCTGCCCAGGACGCGGTCGGCAATCGACGTGAAGTCGAAGCTGACCCGGCCCACTGTCCTGCCCGTCACGCGGGACATGAACGTCGACATCAGCATGCCGTCGCAAAAAAACGCGACGGTGCTGGGGGGCTGTTCGAACAAACTGCCGATGGAGGCAAAGTTAATGAAGGAATAGGCCTGGTTGGCGTCCAGTAACTTCGGTGAGTAATGCCTGACTATTTGCAGCCTGATCATGGAGCGACTCCATTCAGATCAACGGGGAGGTGACACGGATCTACGATGGGGCGGGGCGTCAGTAGATGTTTTTGGAAAACAACGTGAAGGGGGTCTTGATGAGGATCTTGATGTCCAGCCACAGCGACCACTGGTTGATGTAGTTGAGGTCCTGGGCGACGCGCAGCTGCATCTTTTCCACCGTTTCGGTTTCGCCTCGATGCCCGGTGATCTGGGCCAGCCCGGTAATGCCTGGCTTGAGGCGATGACGGGCCATGTAGGCGCGCACTTTGCCGGTGTAGTAAATGTTGTGGGTGACGGCATGCGGGCGTGGGCCGACCAGGGCCATCTGGCCGAACAGCACATTGAACAACTGCGGCAGTTCGTCGATGGAACTGCGGCGCAGAAAGCGCCCTAGCGGGGTGACGCGATCATCGTCACGAGTGGCCTGGCGTACCTCGTTATCATCGTGCTGGCGCATCGAACGAAACTTCCAGACCTTGATTACTTCACCGTTGCAGCCGTGGCGACTCTGCTTGAACAGCACGGGGCCCGGGGAGGTCAGCTTGACGGCAATCGCCACCGCCAACAGCAACGGGCTGAGCACGATAATGGCCGTGGCGGCCAGGCTGCGCTCGAACAGGTCCTTGCAAAACAGGCTGGCGGGATGCGAGCTGATCAGGCTCTCGTTGAGGTAAATGGCCGGCATCCGCTCGATTTCCGAGATCGAGTGATTGAGCAGCACCATGCTGCTGAAATCCGGGATCCACACCACGTCGACGTTCATGTCCAGCAGGTCGATGTAGAGCGCTTCGATGGTGGCGGCATGCGCCATATTGAGCACGATGTAGACGCGGCGTACCTCCAGGCGCGTGATGATCTCGCGGATTGCATCGACGCGACCCAGCAGCGGCAGAATGCTGGGTGCCGGGCCGCTGTCATCGGCGGCGGCGATAAATCCCAGCACCAGCGCGCGGTTCGGCCTGCTGAGTTTTTTCGCCAGCTCATGGGCGGTCGGGCAGGTGCCGATGATCACTGAGCGACGCTCGTTGCACATCATCCGCGAATGCAATCGGGCAAGGCAGTGCAGGGGCAGAAAACTCGCGGCCTGCACCACAAAGCCCAGCACCATCCAGACGATGATGACCTGACGCGAGAAAATCGCGCTGGTCTGGGTAATGAACGCAATGGCCGCCAGAATCGCCAGCAGAATCAACCAGGCAGCGAGTAATCGGCCAAGTCCGACCAGCAGGCCATGACGCTTGTGGTAAACCTGCATCATGCTGTAGACCGGCACTGAACCGAGCACGGTCATGATCATCAGAATGCGGTAGTCGCTGGTCAGGGTGCCGACGCGCCAATACACGAGCAGCGTCAGCAGCGAGATGGTCAGCGTCATCGCACTCAACCATTGCAGCCAGAACGTCAGGCCTCGGCGGTGTGCGATGTGTTGGGTGTATTGCGGTGTCATTTGCTTGACCTCGAGACAGGATGTTCCATAGGCACTGATCGGGAGACATGGCGTGGCTCCCGCCGGGTAGTCCTAAGCTCGGCTCAGGTGATGCAAGTGATGTTGAGGGTGCAAGGAGGTGCAGCGGCAAGCGTGGTCTCGGGTTATCTGGGCACGAAGTCGTAGTTGTAGAACGGGCGTGAATGGTTGTAGCCGTACTTGCGTGCCTTGCGCAGATCGACCTGATTGAGCACGGCTCCGAATACCGGAACGTGGCTTTGCTGCAATACCGCAATGCTTCTCTGCACCTGATTGATCGGCGTGCTGTCGGCCTTGACCACATAGATCACGGCATCCGAATGCCTGGCCAGTAACAACGCATCGCTGATCATTTCTGCTGGGGGTGAATCGATAATGATGTGCCGGTAACGCGTCTTGAGCACTTCAAGCATGCGCGCCATCCGCGGTGAGCTGAGCAGGTCCTGTGGCGGCGGCTGATTCGCCGAATCGTTGGTGTCCGCAGGGGAAGGCAAGCGCGGCGCGCCGAACAGATCCAGGGCGGGAGGCGCCATACTTCCAGCTGGCAACATGTCCAGATTGCCCACCGAGACGATGCAGTCTTCCAGTCGGGCAGTGCCGGCAATCACATTGGCCAGCCCCGGACTTTCCGGTGGGAAATCGAAATTCAGCGAGAGCGTCGGCTGGCGCATGTCGGCGTCGATCAGCAGCACCCGCTCCAGCGGGGTGAGCGAGCTGGCCAGGTTGTTGGCGATGGTACTTTTGCCTTCGCTGGCAACGGTCGAGGTGACCAGCACTACTTGCGAGGGCATATCACTGCTTTGCAACATCAGCCAGGTGCGCAGGTTGCGAATGGTTTCGGAGAAACGCGGGTTGTCATTGTCTTCGAACAACCGCGCCAGTTGCCGGCGACTTTTCTTCATGACCAAAGGCACCACGCTGAGCAGCGGAATGTTAAGCGTGCTTTCGATCGACTCGTCGGTCTTGAAGGTATTGCTCAGTTTGTCCTGAAGCAACGCCAGCGCCACACCGATCATCGCCGCGAGCAAGCCGACGATCCCGACAATCAGGGTTTTGCGCGGTTTGCTCGCTTCCACCGGCACAATAGCCGGGTCGACGATGCGTACTTTGGTGGAGTCCATGTCGGCGGTGGCGGCGGTTTCCTTCAAGCGAGTGACGAAGGTTTCATACAGCGCGCGGGTGCTGTCGACTTCGCGCTGGAACTCACGCAACTGGAATTCCTTGCGGGCAATGTCCTGGATCTGCGATTTGTTACTGTTGAAAGATTGGCGCAGGGAGGCCTCACTGGCCGTGGCGAGCTGGTATTGCCGCTCGATCCCGGCGACCACCTGTTGCACCTGCAATTGCAGGCTGGTGGTGGCGGCGCGCAAATCGGACTGTGCGGCAATCAGGCTCGGGTGTTTTGGACCGTAACGTGCCGACAGCTCATCGACCTTGGCTTGCGCCTTGGCTCGGTCCGCCTGGAATTGCTGGACCAACGGGTTACTCAAGACTGCCGGCACACTGGACAGTCGGCTCAGGTCGCCATTGCTCAGGGCCTTCGCCTGGCGATATTCGCTCTCTGCTTCAGCACGGTTGCGACGGGCGTCGACCATGCGATTTCCGGTCATTTCCAGTTCGTTGGCGCTGATGGTGGCGACACCGCCAACGTCAACCAGACCTTGCTCTTCCCGATAGCCCTGTAGTTTTTTCTCAGCCGCACGCAAGTTATCGCGCAGGTTGATCAGTCGTGTGTTCATCCAGGCCGTGAGGGTCTGCGATGACTTCTCGCTGGTGTCGAGCTGACTGTCGGTAAAGCTCTGGGCCAGCGAGTTGGCGACAGCGGCCGCGAGATCCGGGTCAGGCAGTTCGACGTCGATTTGAAGCAACTGGCTTTTGCCGACGAATTTGACGTTGGTTTTTTGCATGAGGTTTTGTGTGACCTCGTTGAAAATGTCCTCCTCGGTGGGCGGATTTTTTTCCGGTATCAACTTGCTCAACCCTGGCAGCCATTGGTCAAGGTCGAGGTCCGCCAGCCACTGGCGTGGGGTGAACCAGGATTTCGGCTGCTGGCGTGGGTCTGTGATCGGGTTGGTCGTCAGGTTGAGTTTTCTCACCGCGCGTTCGGCAAGGTCCCGCGATTGCAGGAGCGCCTGTTGGGTTTGCAAGTATTCGGTGGCGGTACCGCCTGAATCCTTGACCTGCTCGAAGGACACCACCGGCGGCGTTTTATCGTTGAACAGCAAGGTGGTGCTGCCGATGTACTGCGGCGTAATAAGGGTACAGACCACAATCGTCGCCAACGCACAGCACAGCAGGATCAGCCAGCCGATGCTCCATTTGGCGCGCCAGATCACCCGCCAGACGTTAAGCAGATCAATGGTGTCCTGGTCTTCGCTGTTCTGCTGATGCAGATGCGTTTGAAGAGGACGTTCGACGTAGGTGCTGGGGCTGTTGTCCATGATCAGAAGAACCCTTGAGCAATGGAAATGGTGTCGCCGGGGGCGATCGTGGTGCTACGCGTGACTTCGTCGGTAAGCGTGGCACCGCCATCACCGCGCACGATGGTCACGCGTTTGATCGAGGCACGCTCCGTCAAGCCGCCGCCCAGGGCGATGGCTTTCTCCAGTGTCAGGCCGGGGACGAATGGGTAACTGCCAGGTTTCTGTACTTCGCCATTGATGTAGAACGAACGGTATTCAATCTGGCTCAAGCTGACTTTCGGGTCGATCAGATAACCTTGTTTAAGTCCGTCGGCGATGATCTTTTCAACTTGGCCGGGGGTCAGGCCCTTTGCGGATATCTCACCCAGGAACGGGTAGGAAAACGTGCCGGCGTCGCTGAGGCGGATTCTTTTCAGGCTCAACTCCGGTTCGCCAAACACGGTGATGCGCAAGACATCGCCGGCGGCCAGTTTGTATTGGGTCCCGGGGTCTGCTGCATACGTATTGGGTAGAACCGCCAGCGCGAACAACAAACCAAGCGTCTGTGAGTTCATGTCTAAACCCTCTTAGAGGCTTACGTTGAAGCTGATGTGCACCACATTGCGGGTGAAACTTTGATTGTCGGCATCGGAGCTGTTATCGCGGAATCGATAACCGAGTTCGATATCCAGCCAGCGGCGCATCGCGTACATCACGGCCAGGTTGTAGTCCTGCAGGTTGTCCGTGCGAGTTTGGCCTTCGTAGACATATCGACCGATCCCGGCTTCGGCCACCGTGGTGATCCGCTCGGTCCAGCCGTGGCGCCAACCGACCTGGGTAAAGGTCGACTTGACGGCCTCGGCGCCATCATCGCCCTCGGCGAGGGCCTGGCGGGCAACGAAGGTGAATGTCGAATAAGTGCGTGGCTTCCATTGCAGGTCTATTTGCCAGGTGGGGTTGTTGAGGTCGTTGGATTGGCTGCTATCGAAGTTCTTTTTTTCATAACCGACGCGGACTTTACCGGTGGTGCGAGCGGTGATGTCCCAAACGGCGCCGGCGAGGACGGCATCGGAATTGCTGCTGCGCGGACTGTTGGATTGCAGGTAATCAAAACGGGTGTGATCGTATTCCAGCAGGCTGCGGGTGTTGCTGCCGATGCGGTGATACCAGGTGGTGGTCAGGCCGGTGGTATTGCGCTCTTTGTCGTCATTGACGCCGTCGGCATTGTCGTAGCGAAGTTCATCGTAATTGGCGCCGAAATCGATCTGATTGTCAGCGCTCTTGGCTCCGTAGGTGTAGAGGCCGCCCACGAGTTTGTTGTTGAGCTTGTCGTTGACGCCTTCGACTGCCGTTGATTCCGTGGTCTGGTATTTATGGTAGTCGGCTTCAAGTTTCAGTCGGTGCCTGTCAGTGAACTCCATAATGCTTTCCCCCCGCACCCGTTGAGCCGTGTACGAAGCATCCGGTTCGTCGTGGTAAATATGCCGGGAGGGTTGCCAGATTAATCGCGTGGCGCTGTTGCGATCTTCGGCCTTGAGCTCGAAGGAGGGCAGCAACTGGGTGATCATGGAAGACTGCTTGTTGCTTTCCAGCTCCCGGAAATTATCGTCATAACTTTCTGAAAGCAGGAAGGTCGGTGTGAAGTCCAACCCGTACAGATCGATCGGCGCCGGGCGAATGCTCCAGGCCATTGAGGGATACAGCGAGGCCGTGATCAGTGCAATAAGGCAGCGTGATTTCAAGGCCATGTGATGGCTCCTGGAATAATCAATCAGTCAAATATTGAGCTGCAACGGGGTGTGCTGGCGTTCGAGGTCACTTAAGGGCACACAGATAGGCTGCTCGCGATTCAGAAATTGCAGCAGGATCATCACGCGCTCGGCCCCATGCGACGCGATGAAAACGCCCTCAAGTGTCGACAGCGGTCCGCGGATTATTTGCAGGTGGTCTCCGGGCGTCAGCGGCGGGTCATCATGGGGGATCGATGATTCGAAACAGCGCGCACGCAGGTGCTCGATGACGTTCTCGGACACCGTTGCGGGACCATGATTGAATTCGACGATACGACTGACGCCGCGAGTAGAGCGTATGGGCGCCCAATTGTCGTTGCCGCCAAGATGGATGAACAGATAACCGGGGAAAAGTGATTCGCGCACCCGCTGTTGTTTTCCGCGAATGATGCGATCACTTATAAACTGAGGATGGAACACGACAAAGTTCTGTTGAATCAGGTTGATACGGGCTCGTTCATCCTGGTGAGGTTTGCATTGCAACAGGTACCAGGCGGAACGTTCGCAACTGATCGCAGACATGCTGGTAAACTCCGTAATTATCGAAAGTTTAGGCAGGCAGTGGCTCTATTGGCGTCCCGGAAAGTGTTGAGTTGGACAGTATTATAATTTTTATGTGGTTTGCTTGGGCGTGTATCAATAGTGAGTCAGGCACTGTTGTGTCCATGCAACAATGAGGTAAATAATCGGGATATATCTGAGGTGGCATATTGGGTATGTGAGGCTGGCAATTGCCGTTGGCAAAGCTACCGCACGGTCCATACAAGGGCCTGAAGACAAGTCATTTTCAAGTTGTCCGGGGAACAGAGAGAAATGAGTAATATGCGCTCGCGCCCTGTTCTAATGGACCGGTGTAGTTATCGACCAGTCTTGGCGCCCTGTCAAACGTTCCTCGCCAAAAAACATGCCTTTTATCCAATAGTGAATTCGCCAGGGCTTAACTGATTGTTTTTAGGTATGAATTTTTTTCCGTCGGATGGTTTAAACTTTTTAAACTATTAATAGTCAGGCGTGGCTGAATGTTGCGTTGCAATCCCCCGATAATGGAGGCTTGGGGTAAAGAGCAAGTCGCTGCTATCACAGCGCTATAACTAATGAGCGGGAGTTAATAAGGAACAGGTCTATAAGCGTTACTGTAATTGAGAATCAAACTTGCCATATTGTAATATGTGGTGTGGTAGTAGCGCTGGCGTCAGGTGTTATCACCCCAATACAAAATCCACCGGCTTGAGCACGGGAGGCAGCGGGGTTTCTCCCAGTGCCGCAAGAATCTCCCGCTCGATAGTGCGCACAATGGCATCGATTGGCAGGTCATTTTCATCGCGCCCAAACGGGTCCTCCAGTTCGTCGCCAATCGCATCCAGGCCGAAAAAGGTGTAGCTGACAATCGCGGTGAAAATCGGTGTCAGCCAGCCCAGGGGCTCGGCCATCGCGAAGGGCAGCAAGAAGCAGAACAGGTAGCTGGTTCGGTGCAGCAACAAGGTGTAGGCGAAGGGCAGCGGAGTGTGTTTGATGCGTTCGCAGGTCGCCTGAGCCTGGGTCAGGTGAGTCAGATGATTGCTCATGATCGTGTAGCGCCATTCGTTGATCACGCCGGATTCGCTGAGTGTCGAACACTGCTGCCCGACCTGCTGCAATATCTGTCCACTGAAGTCTGGCGTACTGTCTTCCGGCAACGGGTCGAGCCAGCGGCCACTGGCCGCGAGCTCATTTTCCAGGCGCAGCTTCGCGTTGAGCGCGTGGGCAAACCCGCACAGATGACGAAGGAGTGTGCGACGCTCGTTTGCGTCCTGGATGATTCGGGTTTCGCGGATCATCGAGCGGATGGCGACCATCACGTCGCCCCAGGCTTTGCGGCCTTCGTACCAGCGGTCATAACAGGCGTTGTTGCGAAAACTCATGAAGATCGAGAGCGACAGACCCAGCAACGTGAACGGTGTCGCGCTGACCTTGGAGAAGTAGCTGGGGTGCAAGGTCTCGACGAGCACGATCACTGACGCGAGCAGCGTCACCATCAGGCAGCGCAGGGCAATCCGTTTGGCGATCGAACCCTTGATCGCACTCATGATGTTGAGGAAGTTCGGTTTGGGTCTGACGATCATGGTGTCCTGCCTACGGAAAATACGTGTGATCCAGATGTTTGATAGCCGGTCGGGCGCAGGCTAAGAGCAAGGGGGCGGGCCGTCCAATCACTGTTTGTGACCGAATGATCGACGGGCTCTATCACCACATCGTTTGCCATCACAGCCCTGTGCCCAGCAACGGCAGGTATTCGGGACTTTCGGAGATTGAGTTGTGGCCTACGCCATCGATGACCCGCAGCGTGGCCACGCCTTTGGCGAAGTGGGCGTAGAGCTGCTCGGTGCTGGCGCGCGGTATGACTTCGTCGTGTTCGGCCACGATCAATAGCGTCGGTATCGTGATGTGCGCCGCGTACCGCCATGATTCAAATCGTTCCTGTAGCAGCCACCTCACCGGAACCCACGGGAACTGGCGCGCGGCGAGGTCTTCCAGGCTGTTGTAGGGCGTAATCAGAATCAGGCTTGAAGCCGGGCGTTGACTGGCGAGGCGCACGGCAACGCCTGATCCGAGGCTGCGACCCACCAGGGCGATTTGCGGGTGGCTGCCGTAGACCTTGTCAAACAGGGTCATGGCATCACGCTGGATCGCCTCTTCCGACGGCGAGCCGGAGCTTGCACCGTAGCCTCGATAGTGCAGCAAGTAGATGGCATGGTCCGGGAACGCCTGCGCGAACTCGGGCAGGTTACGCGACACATCCTCGGCATTGCCGCCGAAATAGATCAACGCCTTGGGTCCGTCGTGCGACCTGACGGACACCTGCACTTGCGCATCGTCGACGGCCAGCATCAGCACCGATTCCGGCGTCTGGATGGCGCTGGGCCTTGGGTAGTAGATCAGCGCGCGCTGAAACAGGAACAGCGCCGCACACAGCGTCAAGTACAACGCTGCCAGGATGACGACGATGAGCATCAGGATTCGCGACATTCGACTAGCTTTAGTGGGCAACATTGACGGCTCTGGGCTGAGGGATGCAATCCACTGGATCGAAGCCAGAGTCTAGTTCATCGGTCGAGGGCCATTCCATGAGCCACACTGATGGGTACACGCGTCGACAACTGCTCGCGCTGGTTGCCGGTGCTTCGGCGGTTTTCACCTTCGATCCGGCCTTTGCAGCATCTGCGCCGGCGACGGAAACAGGAGGCAAGAACATGCTGACCCGGCCCATACCTTCCAGCAACGAGCCATTGCCCATCGTCGGGTTGGGGACGTATCGCGGGTTCGATGTCGAGCCTGCGAGTGCGGCCTACAAACAGCTGCCGGCCGTGCTGCGCGCGTTGTTCGAGAAGGGTGGGACGGTCATCGACAGCTCGCCCATGTACGGTCGCGCCGAGCAGACGACCGGTGAATTGCTGTCGATCCATGAACCGCGCTCGCCGGCGTTTCTGGCCACCAAGGTCTGGACCCGTGGCCGCGAAGAAGGCCTGGCGCAGATGGAGCAGTCCTTCAAGCTGCTGCAAACCGACCGCATCGACCTGATGCAGATCCACAATCTGCTGGACTGGCAAACCCATCTGCCGACCTTGCGTGAATGGAAGAAAGCAGGGCGCATCCGCTACATCGGCATCACCCATTACACCGCGTCGGCGTATGACGAGGTGGAAGCGGTGCTCAAGGCCGAGCCCCTGGATTTTTTGCAGATCAACTATGCCCTGGATGATCGCGGCGTCGAAAAGCGCATCCTGCCCCTGTGCCGCGAGCGTGGCGTGGCGGTGATCTGTAATCGGCCGTTCGGCGGCGGTGGCCTGCTCGCCCGTTTGCAGGACAAACCGTTACCGCGCTGGGCGGCGGATGTCAGGGTCAACAGTTGGCCGCAAATGGCACTCAAGTTCCTCCTGGCCCACCCGGCAGTGACCTGTGTGATTCCCGGCACCGGTAATCCGCGCTACATGGCGGACAATGCCGGTGCCGGTTTCGGGCCGATGCTGACGGGAGCGCAACGCGAGCAATTGATCGATATCGTCAAATGAGTGCGCTAGCGAAACCGCTCCGGGATGGCCTCGGCGAACGGAAACATCGAGAAGTAGGGCTTGGCTTCGTCAAGGACTCGCCGCACTGACGGCCGCGCCATCAACCGCTCGAAATAAGCGTGCAAGTGGTGGTGATCGTCGTGGAACGGCTGGAGTGTGCTGGCATAAAACAAGGCCGGCGCCGCCGCGCAATCGGCCAGGCTGAAATCCGCGCTGGCCGCCCATATCCGGGAGGCCATCTGATGTTCGAGAATACCGTATGCCGTGTCCAGCGCCGCGCGTTCCCTGGTCAGATCGCCGTGGGCCGAGCGCAGGCGATCAAGGACAATCTGATGCATCGGCCCCTGAACATGGTTATCGAAAAACCGGTCCCACAATCGAACCTCCAATGCGCTGTCCCAATCGCCGGGAATCAGCGCGTTGGCGCCCGGGAAAAGCCGGTCCAGGTATTCGATGATGATGGTGGATTCCGGCACCGTTCGCTGGCGAGCGGCGTCATGGATGACCGGAAACTTGACCAGTGGCCACAGTGCTTGAAGCTCTGCTCGCTGCGCTACGTCCCCCAGATCGATGATTCGCCTGTCGAAGTCGGTAGCGTTTTCATACAGCGCGATCAGCACCTTGTGGCAGTACGACGACAACGGATGGTAGTAAAGCGTCAATGACATCTTCAAATCCTCCCGCAGAGTTTGCCCTCAACAGCATAGTCGCCGCCGGGGTGGTTGACCGAAACGCGGTGCTAGACTTTTCAGGTGGCATGAGTCAGTTGGAGGTATGACATGACGGCTCAAACGCTGGACAAAGAGCTCATCAGCATTGTGGTGCGCAATTACGTGGAAGGGATGGTTTTCGCCGACGAAGTGCTGCTGCGGCAGGCGTTTCATCCCGACTGTCGCATCATCGGTCACTATCACAATGAACTGGAATGGTTGCCGTTGAATGACTTTATCAGCGCGATCAAGGCCGAGGGACCGGCGGCCAAGGACGTCAATCCGTTCTGGCAAACCGTTAGCGTTGATGTGACGGGCGATGCCGCTGCCGTGAAAGTCATTGATGACTATCTCGGCATGCGGTTCACGGATTATCTGTCGTTACTGAAAATCAAGCAGCGCTGGATGATCGTCAACAAGGTGTATTACCTCAACGAATAAAGCGCAGTTGCCTGGGTGTTGAACGACACCCAGGCAACCGGAGGCGATTAGCGGCGATCCAGCCACACGGTCTGCGCGTTGCAGAACTCGCGAACGCCGAAGTGCGACAACTCACGACCAAAACCGCTTTTCTTCACGCCGCCGAAGGTCACGCGTGGATCGCTGGCGCAGTAGCCATTGATGAACACGCCGCCTGTTTCCAGTTCGTTGGTCATTTGCTCGGCCAGTTCGACATTGCGCGTGTAGATCGTCGCGGCGAGACCGAACTCACTGTCGTTCGCCAGCTCCAGCGCATGGGCCGCATCGCGAGCGGTGATGATCGACGCCACCGGGCCAAACAGTTCCTGCTTGAACGAGGTCATCTGGTCGGTGACATTTGCGAGGACCGTCGGCTCGTAGAAGTTGCCCGGGCCTTCAGCCTTCTTGCCGCCCATCAACAACGTCGCGCCTTCCTCCAGGGTGTCGCGTACCTGTTGATCCAGTTCATCACGCAGATCAAAGCGTGCCATCGGACCGATGTAAGTCTCGGTCGCCAGCGGATCACCGACCACCAGTTTGCCGGTCGCTTCGACGAATTTGCGTGTGAATTCCTCGACGATGCCTTGCTCGACGATCAGGCGCTTGGCCGCCGCACAGACTTGCCCGGTGTTTTGATAGCGACCAATCACGGCGGCTTTGACCGCTTCGTCGAGGTCGGCATCGTTGAGCACGATGAACGGGTCGGAGCCACCCAGTTCCAGGACGCATTTTTTCAATGCCGCACCGGCCTGAGCGCCGATGGCCATGCCGGCGCGCACGCTGCCGGTGAGGGTGACCGCTGCGATGCGCGAGTCTTTGATCGCTGTGGAAACACCTTCTGGCGTGACGTTGATGACTTCGAAGACACCTTCAGGGAAGTCGGCTTGCTTGAAGGCGTCGAGCAGCAAATAGGCGCTGCCCATCACGTTCGGTGCATGCTTGAGCACGTAGGTGTTGCCGGCGATCAAGGCTGGAACGGCGCCGCGCAGGACCTGCCAGATCGGGAAGTTCCACGGCATCACCGCGAGAATCGGGCCGAGCGGGCGGTATTCAATGCGCGCTTTGCCACCTTCAACCAGTGTCGATTCAGCGTTGAGCATCGCCGGGCCATGTTCGGCGTACCACTCGCACAGTTGCGCGCATTTCTCGATTTCGCCACGGGCCTGGGTGATCGGCTTGCCCATTTCCAGGGTGATCATGTTGGCCATGGCTGCCGAGTTGTCGCGCAAGGCCTTGGCCAGAACGATCAACAGCTGCGCGCGTTGCGCCACCGGCTTGCTGCGCCAGGCACGGAACCCGGTCGCGGCACGCGCCAGTGCGGCTTGCAGCGCCGACTCGGATTCAAACGCGTAGTGACCAATCTGCTCGCCATTGGCGGGGTTGATCGAAATGGCATGGGTAAGGCTGGAAACGTTGGTCATGGCACCGTCCTGCGAGGTGGGGATGTGCTCAGATTACGGCGGTGTTAATTTTCTGGAAACTGAATAATACTGAGCATATCGTTCACGTTTGGAGAATGACTTGGATCTGGTTCAGCTCGAGATCTTCAAAGCTGTCGCCGAGCACGGCAGCATCAGCGTGGCCGCCCAACATATCCATCGGGTGCCATCGAACCTGACGACGCGCATTAAACAGCTTGAGCTGGATTTGGGCGTGGACTTGTTTATCCGCGAGAAAAGCCGCCTGCGCCTTTCACCGGCCGGCTGGAGTTTTCTCGACTATGCCCGGCGCATTCTTGACCTGGTGCAGGAAGCCCGGGCGACGGTCGCCGGTGAAGAACCGCAAGGGTCATTTCCGCTAGGGTCGCTGGAAAGCACGGCGGCGGTGCGCATTCCGGAACTGTTGGCCGCCTATAACCAGAAGCACGCCAAGGTCGAACTGGACCTGTCTACCGGGCCTTCCGGGACCATGATCGATGGCGTGTTATCGGGGCGATTGGCTGCTGCGTTTGTCGACGGCCCGGTATTGCACCCGGCGCTGGAGGGCGTGCCGGCTTTCGAGGAAGAGATGGTGCTGATCGCGCCGCTGCACCATTCCCCCATCCAGCGTGCGCAGGATGTGAACGGCGAAAACATCTACGCCTTCCGTTCCAATTGCTCCTACCGCCACCACTTCGAAAGCTGGTTCGCCAACGACGCGGCGGTGCCCGGCAAGATATTCGAGATGGAGTCCTATCACGGCATGCTGGCCTGCGTCAGCGCCGGTGCCGGCCTGGCGCTGATGCCGCGCAGCATGCTCGAAAGCATGCCGGGCTGCAGCACCGTGAGCATCTGGCCGTTGTCGCAATCGTTCCGTTATTTGCGCACCTGGCTGGTGTGGCGCAGAGGCACGGTGTCGCAGAGCCTGACGATGTTTGTGCGTTTGCTGGAAGAGCGCGGTGTGGTTCAGCAAGCAGCCGCAATTCCTGAATAAACGCAAAACCCCTGTGGGAGTGAGCCTGCTCGCGATAGCGGTTTATCAGTCAAAAAGTTGATAACTGTCACACCGCCATCGCGAGCAGGCTCGCTCCCACAGGGGTAGTCATTCCTCTTTTAATCGATGGGCTGTTCAGCCTGGCCGGCGAACCATTGCATCACCTGCGCGCACCCTGGATGCGACGCCGCCGAAGGTTGCAGGCACAGCGAATAAACCCCTCTAGTCTTCAGCGGCAACCCGAACGGGACAACGAGCACCCCACGATCAATCGATTCTTCCGCCAGGGTCAGGTCCGTCACGGCCACCCCCAGTCCGCGCGCGGCGGCATCCAGCGCCAGTTCATCGAGATTGAAGGGGATGTGTCGATAGGCTTCCAGCGGTTTGCCGTCATTGGCTGCCAACCATTCGATCCAGGCTTGCTGGTCTGCCGAACGGTGGAGCAGCGGGAAGTCGACAAGGTCCTCCATCGACGCCAAAGGTCGAATGGCGCTGCCAAGGCCAGGCGCGCAAACCGGAACCAGCGCTTCCTCGAAAAGGGTCAGGCAAGCCGGATCGCTGGACGGTTCGGGTAAATAGCGGATGTAGGCATCGCTGTCGCTGGCCGGTTCGACGATCTCCGTCGCGACGGTTTCGATCGACAGGGAAATGTCCGGGTAACACCGATAGAAGTCGCTCAACTTAGGCAACAACCAGCGCACCGCCAATGACACATGCATGCGAATGCGGAACGGGCGTTTTTGCGGCGAGAGCCGATCCTCAAGGTTTTTCAGTTGCTCAAGGATCGTGCGCGCGCTGGCCAGAACCTGTTCGCCTTCCGAGGTCAGCCGAATGCTGCGGCTGCTTCTGATAAACATCGGCACACCAAAGTGACTTTCCAATTGTTGTATCTGCCGGCTGACCGCACTTTGGGTCAGGCAGAGTTTGTGCGCGGCCTGAGTGAAGCTGCCCGACTCAGCGACTTCCACCAGTGCCTGCATGGCTTGGAGGGATGGGACGTGGCGAATCTTATCCATGCGTTTTATGAATAGCTCAATGAGTTTATAACGTTGGTTGTATCACCGAAGACCTAATAGATTCTAGCGCTAGCAGCCGCCGTCACACATCGTCCATGCGACGATTGCATGAGCCGGCTCGCAGAACGACAATCTGGGCAGGTGACGCATGAAGAATGAATGTGGCTGGATCGCGCAAGCAGGGAGTGCTGCGGCGCGTGATCGTCTCAAAGGGCCGCAAGACGCCGATTGGCTGGTCATCGGTGCCGGCATCACCGGTTTGAGCGCCGCCCATGCACTGGCGCAATTGCACCCCGGGGCACGCATCGTGGTGGTCGACCGGCAACGGGCGGCGCAGGGCGCTTCGGCGCGCAATTCCGGTTTTGTGGTGGCCCACGAACACCCGACCCGTGACGAATTGATGGGCAATCCCGGGTTCGCCGGCTTCGAAGTCGATACTTCAATTTCACGTGCGGCCAGCACGGAAGTCCGCACGATGATTGCCCGGCACGGCATCGAGTGTGATTTCAGGGACGCCGGCTATTTCTTCGCGGTCAGCGATCCCGCCAAGCTGACTCACATCGACGCCAAACTCCAGACACTGCGCACGCTGGGCGCCTCCGCCGAGTTTCTGGAAGGTGATCAACTGAATCAAAAGCTCGGCACCCGGCATTACCGCGCGGCGATCTGGTGTGGCAAAGGCAATGCGCTGCTGCAGCCGGCGAAGTACGTGAAAGGCTTGCTGGAGGCGCTGCCAGACACCGTGACCGTCTACGAAAACACCGACATTACCGGGCTTGAACGGCTGGGGAAAGGACGCCTGCGTGCCAACGGTATCGAGGGCAGCATCGAGGCAAAACAGGTGCTGGTCTGCCTGAATGCCTTTGTGCCACGCGCAGGCCTTCATGACAGCGGCACGTTCCCGATGGAGCTCAGTGCCAGCCTCACGCGGCCGTTGAGTGATGAGGAATTTCGCCACATCGGTAGCGTGGAGCCTTGGGGCGTGCTGTCCACCCGTCCACTGGGTGCGACGGTCCGGCTGACACCCGACCGTCGAGTGATGATCCGCAACACGGCGGAATACCGCTCGCGGGATTTGTCCGGCAATGAACTGCGGGTTCGTCGACAGCACCATGCGGTGGGTTTGCAACGGCGTTTTCCGTGGCTGACCGAGCAGGACATCCAGCACACCTGGACCGGACACCTGAGCGCCTCGCGCTCCGGGCAGCCGTTTTTTTCCAGAGTGGAAGAGGGCGTGTTTGCCGTGGCCGGGTGCAACGGTTCAGGCGTGGCGCGCGGCACCCTTTGGGGACGACTGCTCGCCGAACTAGCCTCGGATATTGGCTCGCCGATGCTCGATGCGGTGATGCGCAGGGCCCAACCCGGCTGGCTACCGCCGCGCCCCTTGCTCGACATCGGCGCGCTGCTGCGGATGCGCGTCGAAGCCGTTCGGGCCCGCACAGAAATCTAGATTTCCGGTTATCACAAAAGAACAAAAAGGTGATTCAACATGCAGCTCAACACTGTTTCCCTGACGCTCGCGCTCGCGGCATTTTCGGCAACCACCTACGCGGCTGAAGCGGTCAACATTTCCAACTGGAACGGCTACATCGCCGACGACACCCTGACCCGTTTCACCCAGGAAACCGGAATCAAGGCGACGTACGACATTCACGACAGCAACGAAGTCCTGGAATCAAAACTGATGACCGGCAATACCGGTTATGACGTGGTCAGCCCTTCGAACCATTTTCTGTCGCGCTTGATCAAGGCTGGCGCCATCCAGAAGCTGGATAAAAGCCAGCTGCCCAACTGGAAAAACCTCGATCCGGCGCTAATGAAAAAACTTGAGGTCAACGACCCGGGCAACCAGTACGGCTATCCGTACATGTGGGGCACCGCCGGTATTGGCTACAACGTCGAGAAGATCAAGGCGATCTTCGGCACCACCGATGTCACCCATTCCTGGAAGCTGATTTTTGATGAGAGCAACATCAAGAAGTTGAGTGAGTGCGGCGTGGCGATTATCGATAATCCGACGCAGATTCTGCCGATCACCCTCAATTACCTGGGACTGCCGCCCCATAGCCACGAGCCGGCGGATTACCAGAAAGCCGAGCAGGCATTACTCAAGATCCGGCCTTACATCCAGTATTTCCATGCGTCCAAATACGTCAGCGACCTGGCCAACGGCAATGTTTGCGTGGTGATCGGTTTCAACGGTGATGTGGTGCAAGCGGCGGACAGCGCCAAGGAAGCGGGGAACGGCATCGACATTGCCTATTCGATTCCGGACGAAGGTTCGACCCTGTGGCTCGACATGGTAGTCATGCCTAAAAGCGCACCGCACGAGAAGAATGGCTACGCGTACATGAATTACCTGTTGAAGCCTGACGTCATTGCCAACATCAGCAACAGCATCCATTACGCCAACCCGAACCTGGCGGCGGATGCCTTGGTCAATCCGGCGGTGAAGCAGGACCTGGCGATCTACCCGCCCAAATCGGTGATGGACAAACTGTTCACCGTTGAGGATCTGCCCGCCGCGATTGCACGGCTGAGCACACGTCTGTGGACCAAGTTGAAGACCAATACCTGATGGCATTTGAATAGTCCCCGGGGGCCAACGCCGGCCCCGGGGATTTTTTGCGTCAAGCGCGTTTCGGCAGTTTCCAGTTTGGCCGGATGAAGTGGCAGGTGTAGCCGCTGGGCAATCTTTCCAGGTAGTCCTGATGCTCCGGTTCTGCTTCCCAGAACGGGCCGGCGGGCACGATTTCAGTCACGACCTTGCCGGGCCACAGACCGGAGGCATCGACATCGGCCGCCGTGTCTTCGGCTATCGCTCGCTGGTCTTCATTCAAATAGAAAATCGCCGAGCGGTAGCTGAGGCCGATGTCGTTACCCTGACGATTGGCGGTCGACGGATCATGAATCTGGAAGAAAAACTCGAGGATCTGCCGATAGCTGGTGATGTTCGGGTCGAACACAATCTCGATCGCTTCGGCGTGAGTGCCATGGTTGCGGTAAGTGGCGTTGGGCACATCGCCGCCGGAGTAACCCACTCGCGTCGACAGCACGCCGGGTTGTTTCCTCAGCAAATCCTGCATGCCCCAGAAGCAGCCACCGGCCAGAAGTGCAGTTTCAGTGTGCGTGGTCATTGCTTACTCCTCAGTGTTCATTGATTTGATCAGGTTGTTGCGCAGCGTCACGATCGACTTCTGCAATTGCGTGAACTCCTCTTGCGTCAGGCCCGTCGCACCGGACAGCCCGGTCTCCGGCTGGTCTTCGCGCAACGCCTTGCCTTGTTTGGTCAGGTTGATTCGCACCTGACGCTCGTCTTCAGGATCGCGCTGGCGTTGCAGGAAACCCATTGCTTCGAGTTTTTTCAGGATCGGCGTGAGCGTGTTCGATTCAAGAAACAGCTTTTCGCCGAGGCTGCCGACGGTCTGGTTGTCCTGCTCCCAAAGCGCCACGATGGTGATGTATTGCGTGTAAGTCAGGCCCAGCCGTTCGAGGATCGGCTTGTACGCCTTGCCGAACGCGAGGTTGGTTGAATAGACCGCAAAACACAGAAAATCGGAGAGTTTCAAGTCGGCGGGTACGGCGTCTTGTGTGGACTTCATGGGGGCCTCGTTCGTCGAAGACGGCTGTCACGCAATCCTGAAATATACCTCGTGTGCGATGGTGTCGTAAGTGCTCTAAGTCGCTGTTTGATCAACGGCCAGTGACGGGTTCGACACAAAATGTCGAACCCGCCGTGCGCTGCATCAAGTCGTGAGTACCTTCAAGTCCACGTCGATGTTGCCTCGCGTTGCTTTCGAGTACGGGCAGATCTGGTCGGCAGTGTGCGCCAGCGTCTTTGCGATATCGTCCGACAGGCCGGGTACGCGCAGGGTCAAGCGAGCTTGAAGGAAGTAGTCCTGACCCGTTTGGCCCACGTCGACTTCGATGTCGACGGACATATCGGACGGCAGCACCACATTCAGATCATTGGCCACCAACCCGACGGCGGCGGTGTAGCAGGCTGACCAGGCGCCAGCGAACAGTTGCTCGGCAGCCGGGTGAGGCTGGGTGGCGGCGAACACGTGCACAGGCGTTGTGTTGCCGGGTGACGAGAGCGCGATGTCGAGGCTGCCATTGTGGCCGCGCGAGGTGTTGCCGGTGCTGCTGGCGGTGGTGTGGGTTTTGCCGGTGGCCAGGACTTTTTCGATCTTGCTCATGAGGATTACCTGAATGCGTTAATAAGGTTTACGTATCGCATGCGCGTGCATCGCATGCGATATATGTGTCGCTTCTAGAAATTCAAAGGCTGCTTCAAGCCGTGAGGACGTTCAGCGCCACATTGATGTTTCCGCGGGTCGCCTTGGAGTACGGGCAAATCTGGTCGGCCGCATGGGCGATTTCTGTTGCTACAGCGTGATCCAGTCCAGGAGCGCGCAGTGTCAGGCGTGCTTGCAGGAAGTAAGCGTCACCGGTCTGGCCCAGGTCGACTTCGATGTCGACGGACAGGTCGGAGGGAAGCTCGACGTTGCGCTGCTTGGCGGCGAGGCCGACGGCGGCGATGTAGCAGGCCGACCAGGCGCCGGCAAACAGTTGCTCTGCTTTCGGGTGCGGCTGGGTGCCTTTGAATTCATGGACTGGCTTATCGCTGCCCGGCGATGACAGCACGATGTCGAGGCTGCCGTTATGGCCACGCGACGTGACGCCGGCGCTGCTCAGGGTGGTGTGGGTTTTGCCGGAGGCCAGGACTTTTTCGATCTTGCTCATGGGGTGAATCCTCAACGTTAATGTTCAATCAAATTTGTATGTCGTATGCGTTTAGATCGCATCCGATTGAAATAATATTCACGCAGGCGCCAAGTGAAGTCAAGAGGGCATGGGTGTACTTGGCGACGAGTGGTCGAATGGCTTTGAAGAGGGCCGGATACCGATTTTTGCGTCGGCGCAAAACGAAAAGCCCGCACGAGGCGGGCTTTGGAATCGAGTAGGTGGCCAGCGCTGGTCTCTGGCTTACGAGGTTTCTCAGGCTTCTGACAGAACAGTCTTGTGCTGTCTTGCTTCACACGGCGTAAGGGCTGGATCTCACCTTGGAGATCTTTCTAACCGTGTACCCTTAGGAGCGCGCCCCACGCTTCCTCGCTATCCTCTTGCGCATCAGTCTGCGTCTTCACCTACAAAATTCAGATTAGCAAAGCGTGCGAAACGCGCCTCTGGATTTTTAGACCGATTTCATCCTTGAGGTACGCCCGCAGGATGGAAAAATGCTATCGATAACAACGGCGTGCAACCTGCGAGCTACACAGGCTGCATGCGACGTCCTCACTTTTCACCTTCGTTACGCCTGCCAGTTTTTCCGGTGAGCAGGTGCGCCCATGGGTGAACTGGTTGCAGCGCCATCGACGACAATTTCTGCGCCGACTACGTTTGAAGAATCGCTGGAGGCGAGGAACAGCGCGACCGAGGCGACTTCATCGGCTTCACCGATGCGACCCAGCGGAATGGTGGTGATCAGCTTTTCCTCCAGCGCATCCATGCCAACCTTGACGGCGTGAGGGTTCCATACCGGTGTGCGCGTTGCGCCGGGCGTAATCTGATTGACGCGAATACCCCGTGGAGCAAATTCGGCGGCCATCACGCGTGTCATGGCGCGAACCGCAGCTTTGCTGGCCGCGTAGGCGCTGTAGCCCGGCCATCCGAGGATGGCATGCACCGACCCGTTCAAGATGATCGATGCACCCGGATTGAGATGCGGCTCGGTCGCTTGCACGGTGAAAAACGTGCCGGTGAGGTTGGTCTGGATAATGTTCTGAAAGGTCTCCAGCGAGGTTCCGCCGACCGGGGTTTGCCCAGCAATGCCGGCATTGGCGAAAACAATATCCAGCTTGCCGAAGGTGGCAACAGCTTCGGTGACGGCGCGCTCGATCTCGCTCACATCCGTCAGGTCGGCCTTGATTGCCAGCAGGTTTGGTCCAAGTGCTTCCCTGGCTTCATCCAGGGTTTTTTGACTGCGACCGGTAATCGCCACTTTTGCGCCTTCGGCGATGAACAGTTTGGCGGTGGCCAGGCCCAGGCCGCTGTTGCCGCCGGTGATGAATGCAGTTTTTCCAGCCAGTTTCATGGGGACTCTCCTACGGTTTTATCATGCAACCATTGATGACGAAGTGACTGTGCGTCTGGCACAGCTGCGAGCTACCTGAGAACAGGTTAATGGTTTCATGATGAAACCAAGTGGTGTTATTTCTACCAGCGCTGGTTGTATTATGCAACCACCTGCCGGACCGACGGATGCGCGTAAGTGCCGGCAACCTTTTCGGGTGGAGGTTTATTGACGTGAAACGCAAAAGTTTGCAGGGCAGTCCCTGTCCCGTCGCTCGGTCCCTGGATCTCATTGGCGATTGGTGGTCGTTGCTGATCATCCGTGATGCGCTCTCGGGGACGAAGCGCTTCAGTGATTTTCAGAAAAACCTGGATGTCGCGAAAAACATTTTGAGCACCCGCCTCAAAAGCCTGGTGGCAGAGGGCGTGATGCGCATGGAACCGGCGGCTGACGGCAGTATTTACAAGGAGTATGTGCTGACCGAAAAGGGCAGGGCGTTGCAGACTGTGCTGATTGCGCTGTCGCAATGGGGCAACGAATTTTTGTACGAACCCGGCGAACCGGGGTCGGTCATGGTCGATGCAAAAGACCGCAAGCCCATCCAGAAACTGCAGTTGGTTTCGACGGACGGGCGTCAGCTCCAGTCAGAAGACATCGTGACCAAATTGGGCGTACCGCACTGACATGCGCACCCAGGTTTGTATCTGAACGTATCCCCGGCGCCGGCAGCCAACCTGGCATACAAATTCAGGCTTGTTTGACACTTGCGCGATACACCGCGACCTCGTAATGCAGCTCTCGCCGGCCTTGCCGTGCACCCATTGGAGAGTCGAGATGTCCCGTATCAATCTTCGTAACATCCCTGGCAAGCTCGGCATCGCCCTGGCTGCCGTCGTATCGCTCAGCGCAATCGCGAGTTTCTCTCAAGCCGAAGAGGTGAAGGTCCCCGCACAAGCCGCGCCGGCAAAAAACTGGCAGGCGGGGCTGCATCGCACGGATCTGTTGCGTCAGGACCTCGACGTCTCAGGGCGTGAAGTGATTCAGGTTCTGGTTGATTTCGATGCAGGCGTGGCTTCCCCCAAGCATTCTCATCCTGGGGTTGAAGTGGCCCACGTCATCTCGGGGACGTTCGAGTATCAGCTTGAAGGGCAGGCACCGGTCACGCTCAAGGCGGGCGATTCCTTGTACATCCCCGCCGGCACCGCGCACGTCGCCAAGAACGTTGGTGACAGCAAAGCCTCGGAACTGGCGACTTACATCGTGAACAAAGACGCGCCGCTGGTGGTGCTGGAGCAATAAGCGATGGACGCCCGATGCGTTGCACCGGGCGTCATGCTCAAACCGCGGGTTTAGAGATTGGTGGTTGAATCTCCGGGCCATCCAGCCTGACGCAAGGCCTTGAGCAGTGTTTTCTCATCCAGACCCGGTACGGCGTGACCGTTGCCTTCCGTCGTTTCAGAGGCCAGCAGGGCGTTGATGATGGCTTCTTCGACCGCTTCGGTTGCGGCCAGGAACAACTCGCTGATGTGGTCGTTGTTGACCATACGCAGGTCGTCGCAGGTTGGCGCCCCTTTGCCTTCATAGGCCGCTGGCGGCACGTGCTGGTTACCGGTGGCGAAGGCGATGAAAATGTCGCCGCTGTGGTCTTCGTTGCCGCCGCCGGTGCGAGCAAGTCCCAGGCTGGCGCGCTGTGCCAGCCGTGTGCATTGGTGCGGCAGCAATGGCGCATCGGTGGCCAGGCAAACGACGATCGAACCCATCCCCGGATGAGGCAACGACGCCCTGAGAAACGGCGAGTCGGCTTTTTCCATGTACCGCCCGACCGGGTAACCATCGACGCGCAATTCGTTGCGAATACCATGGTTGGCCTGGACGATGGCGCCGACGGTCCAGCCGCCCTGTGCCTTGCTCAATTGCCGCGAGGAGGTGCCGATGCCGCCCTTGAACTCGTGGCAGATCATCCCGCTGCCGCCGCCCACGGCACCTTCCGTTACCGCGCCGCCCACTGCGTTGCGTTGCGCTTGGGCCACGTGCTCGGGCTTCACATGAAAACCGTTGATATCGCTGAGCAGGCCGTCGTAGGTCTCCAGCACCACGGGCATGTTCCAGTAGAGTCGGCCATCGTCGGGTTGGGCTTCGCGATCCAGCGCAATCAGCGCATCACGCACCACGCCCAGGCTGTGGGTGTTGGTGAAGGCAATCGGGCTGGTCAGCAGACCGGCTTCGCGAATCCACTCAAGACCGGTGGCGTCGCCATTGCCGTTGAGCACATGGACGCCGGCAAAACACGGTTGCTGATTGGTCGACCCGGCACGCGGTTCGATCAGGGTGACACCGGTGAAGATGTCACGGCCGCTGGCGGTTCGTCCACGCACATCGCTGTGGCCGACGCGTACGCCAGGCACATCGGTGATGGCATTGAGGGGGCCAGGTTGCAGTTGGCCGAACTGGATGTTCAAGTCGCGGGCACGTGGTTTCATCGTTTCTCTCATGTTCATCGAATGGTTAATTCACAAGGGACAGGATCGGTTGCGTTTTACTGGCCGTTCTTCACTTTGCTCCAGACTCGCGTGCGCACTCGTTCGGTGGCTGGCGGCAGAGGCTGGAGGGTGAACAACGTGGCCAGGGCTTCGGCGGACGGGTAGACGGCCGGGTTGTTGCGGGTCGCTTCGGCCACCAGCGGCGTCGCGTTGCGGTTACCGTTGGGGTAGGACAGGTGATCGCTGACCGGGGCGATGACTTCGGGGCGCATCAGGTAGTCGATGAAAGCCAGGCCTTGCTCCGGATGCGGTGCGTCCTTGAGCAACACCAGCGTATCGAACCAGACCGGCGCACCTTCCTTGGGCAGGCTGTAGGCGATTTTCACGCCGTTGTTGGCCTGCTCGGCGTTTTTCTTGGCTTCCAGCATGGCGCCCGACCAACCCACGGCCACGCAAATGTCGCCGTTAGCCAGGTCGCTGATGAACTTGGACGAATTGAAGTAAGTGATGTGCGGGCGCAGCTTGAGCAGCAGCGCTTCGGCTTTTTTGTAGTCTTCGGGGTTAGTGCTGTTGGGCGGCAAGCCCAGGTAGTGCAGGGCGACCGGCAGCATCTCGGAGGGCGAGTCAAGCATCGCTACGCCGCACTGGCCGAGCTTGGCCAGGTTCTCTTCGTTGAACACCAGGTCCCAGGAATCCACCGGGGCCTTGTCGCCCAGTGCGGCGCGGACCTTATCGATGTTGTAGCCGATGCCGTTGGTGCCCCACAGATACGGCACGGCGTACTGGTTGCCCGGATCGTTGTTGGCCAGTTTCGCCAACAGGTCGGTGTCCATGTTCTTGAAATCCGGCATCTGCGCGCGGGGCAGAGGCGCCAGGGCACCGGCCTTGATCAGGGTCGGCAGGCTGAAGTTGCTCGCCACCACTACGTCGTATCCGCTGCGGCTGGTCAGCAGTTTGCCTTCCAGCACTTCGGCGCTGTCGAAGGTGTCGTAAACCGGCTCGATACCGGTATCACGCTTGAAGTCGTGCAGGGTGTTGGGACCGATGTAGTCATACCAGTTGTAGACATGAACGGTCGGGCCATCCACTGCGAAGGCCGACAGCGAAACGCACAAAAGAGCGCTCAGTCCGAGATTGATCTGTTGACGGGGACGACTCATGATGCGGCACTCCTGGCCTACTGCAGGCCGGTAATGATCAGGTGCTTGCAGCGTATCGGCAGGCGTAATACACACCCATTCCCATCATGGGTTACTCGAAAGGGGTAGTGCGTGGACGCGTTGTTGAAAGAGTTACCGGTGCATCAGGGGCTGGCGCGGGTATTTGGTGCGTTGGGGCAGGACGGTTTCTGGCGCGCGCTGGTCGACACGCTGCGGCTGTTGGTGCCGATGGACAACGCCCTGGTGGCGCTGCTGCACTCGGGGCGAGTGCCACGGTTGTTGATCGACTTCGACTCAAAAGGCAGCGCCACCGAGCAGGAAGAACTGGCGGACTACAGCGCCGGCATGTACTTACTCGATCCTTTTTACCAAGCGGTGTGTGCCGGCATTGTCGATGGTTTGCACAGCCTGGATTCGGTGGCCGCCGACCAGTTCCTGCAGAGCGAGTACTACTTGAGCTATTTCCGCTCGGTGGTGGGCAGTGACGAATTGCAATTCATGGTCAACGTCGACGGCGCCGTGCTCGGTCTGTCGATGGGCCGCTCAACGCGATTCACCCTCCAGGAGCAGGGCCGCTTGCTGTGCGTGCGTGACTGGGTGCTGGCGGCGATGCGCCGTCATCTGCAATTGATGCCGCCGCAAGGCGTGGCCGCCGAGCCTGTGGCCGGCGATCTGGCAACCTTGCTGGATCGCTTCGATGCGCGCTTGTCGGTACGGGAAATCGAAACCGCGCGACTGATTCTCCAGGGCTTTTCCAGCAAAGCCATGGCCCAGCAAATGGGCATTTCACCGGAGACGGTGAAAGTGCACCGGCGTAATCTCTATCACAAGCTCAATGTGAATGGTCACGGCGAGTTGTTTGCGCTGGTACTTCAGCCGCATTGATCAGCTGATTCTCTGTGGGCGCACTCAGGCCCCCAGCTTGAACACCAGCGCCTTCAACCCGCATTCAATATCAGCGTCCGGAAACTCCGGCGGGTTCTCCAGCCGTTGCTCGAAACGCAGGCTCGGCGCTTCTCGCTCGACACCCTCAATCAGGAAGTCGGCACCGAACGCCGGGTCATTCATGCACGCCAGTACTGTGCCCTCGGGGCTGAGCAATTCCGGCAGGCGGCGCAGCACGCGCTGGTAATCCTTGGTCAGCAGGAAACTGCCTTTCTGGAAGGACGGAGGGTCGATGATCACCAGATCGTAAGGGCCTTTGCCAATCACCTTGCCCCAGGATTTGAACAGATCGTGGCCGAGAAACGTCACCTTGCTCATGTCGTGGCCATTGAGCCGGTGGTTGTCGCGGCCACGGTTCAGGGCCGGGCTGGACATGTCCAGATTGACCACGTGTTCGGCGCCGCCCTCGATGGCCGCCACCGAAAAACCGCAGGTATAGGCGAACAGATTCAACACCCGTTTGCCCTCGGCATTGGCCCTGACCCAATCACGGCCATAGCGCATGTCGAGGAACAGCCCGGTGTTCTGCTTGCGGCCCAGGTCGACGCGATAGCGCAGGCCACCTTCGGTGATGGTCATTTCCTCGATGGCGTCCCCCAGCAACCATTCGGTGGTGCTTTGCAGCAGGTAACGGTGTTGCAGCAGCAGGGTTTGCGCGCCGGATTGTTTCCATTCCGACGATTGGGTGATGTCCATCAGCACGCCTTTCAGCGCTTCCAGCTGCGATGCCTCAGGTTCCTTGAACAGCGACACCAGCACCACGCCCTGCAACCAATCGACGGTCAATTGCTCCAGCCCCGGCCAGCATCGGCCACGGCCGTGGAACAGCCGGCGGGTTTCCGCAGGGGCCGCTGCCAGCGCTGTCAGCAAATGGTTGTGCAGGGTGGAGAGGGCGTCTGAGTTCATCGGGCAGCGTCGGCAATTTTGGGGGGCGGCATTTTAACCACAATTGCGGGGCGAGCACCGCAGTCAGGCATCGAGAGTTATCACGTTTTATTTAACTTTGCGTGAGGATTTGGCGAACAGTCGGCTCGCATAATCGGCTCCAACCAATAACAACAGCCACCGGGAGCCCGACATGTCGAAGTTAACCGCTTCACCCACGGTCAGCACGCATCCTCGCTGGCTGCGACTAACCCACTGGCTGAACGCCCTGGCGGTGCTGGTCATGGTCACCAGCGGTTGGCGCATCTACAACGCTTCCCCGCTTTACGATTTCAGTTTTCCCAAGGCCATCACGCTGGGCGGCTGGCTGGGGGGCGCCTTGCAGTGGCATTTCGCAGCCATGTGGTTGCTGGCCATCAACGGCCTTGTCTATCTCGTCATCAACATCACCAGCGGCCGTCTGTCGCGGCGCTTTTTCCCGGTTTCACCCAACGGCGTCCTGCATGACCTGTGGGCAGCCTTGCGCGGCCGGCTGGGTCATGCCGACCTGAGTCATTACAACCAGGTGCAACGTGTGGCTTACCTGTTCGTGATGGTCGACATCACGCTGCTGGTGCTGTCCGGGCTGGTGTTGTGGAAGTCCGTCCAGTTTCCGTTGTTGCGTGAACTGCTGGGTGGGTACGACACGGCGCGGCATGTGCACTTCATCGCGATGTCGCTGCTGGTGGCCTTCGTCGCGGTTCATCTGGTGATGGTCGCGGTGGTGCCAAAAACGTTGTGGGCCATGATTTTCGGGCACAAGGAGCCTGTATGAAAAAGCGCATCGTAGGCTCAGGGCTGGACGAGTCCTCCATCCTGTCCGACGCCCGTAAAATCATTGCCCCGCAGATCGAAGACCGTTCGCGTCGCTCGTTCCTGCTACGCGGCTTGACCCTCGGTGGCGTCGCCCTGTTGTCCGGCTGCGACCTTACCGACAACGAAAGCGTCGATACCGCACTGTCTTCCATGTCCCGGTTCAATGACCGGGTGCAGGGCTGGTTGTTCAACCCCAACGCACTGGCGCCGACCTATCCCGAGTCGATGATCACTCGACCGTTTCCCTTCAATGCCTTTTACGGTATCGATGAGGCGCCGACGGTGGAGGAGGAGAGCTATCGACTGGAGGTCACCGGCATGGTCGCGGACAAACGCAGTTGGCGCCTCGAAGAACTGCGCGCCATGCCTCAAACCGACCAGATCACCCGGCACATCTGCGTCGAAGGCTGGAGCGCGATCGGGCGCTGGGGCGGCGTGCGCTTCAGTGATTTTCTGAAACGGGTCGGCGCCGATACGGACGCCAAATATGTCGGCTTCAAGTGCGCTGACGATTACTACACCAGCATCGACATGGCCACCGCGCTGCATTCGCAAACCCTGCTGACACTGACCTATGACGGCGCGGTGCTGCCGCGCCAGTACGGCTTCCCGATGAAGCTGCGCATGCCCACCAAGCTGGGCTACAAAAATCCCAAACACATTCAGGCGATTTTCGTCACCAACACCTATCCGGGTGGCTACTGGGAAGACCAGGGCTACAACTGGTTCGGTGGTAGTTGACGGCCCTGGTTATTCATCGCGCAGCCTGTGCTGCGCTCAATCGCAACCTGTGCTTCTGGAGTCTCATCATGAAAAAGCTGACCACCGTTGTCCTGTCCATGTGCCTCGCCGTGGGCGCTGCCAGCGTTTTTGCCGCCGAGGCCACAACCAATAACGGCATGAGCAACGACAGCATGAGCAAGGACGCCATGTCCAAAGATGCCATGCAGAAAAACACGATGAAAAAGGATGCCATGTCCAAGGACACGATGAAAAAGGATGCCATGAGCAAAGACACGATGAAAAAAGACGCCATGAGCAAGGACACGATGAAAAAGGACGAGATGTCCAAGGACGCCATGAAAAAAGACGCCACCTCGTACTGACCCGAACACCGTCCCTGCGGGTCGGAACATGGCTGACAGGCGCCGAAGCAGACTGCTAGGCGCCTGTTTTTGTCGTCTGCCTGTATCAAAAGTGAATTTCCGTCGAGTCCGCTGCTCATACCTGTAGGCGGCGGATTTGAGTCCGCGAAATCATTTGTGCAATCAGGGAGTGACGAAGTCATGTGTCCAGTATCGATGGCGGGCGAGCACCTTCCAGAAAGGTTGATTCTGGTGGTCGAGGATGACCCGTTGATCCTGGAGTTTCTCTGCGAAATTCTTCAGGAGGAAGGTTTCAAGGTTGTACCGCATACCAGCGCAGACGCTGCTTCACTGTATCTGGATCAGCATGCCGACGGTGTCTCGCTGCTACTGACCGACATCACCATGCCAGGGAAAATCAACGGTGCGGCATTGGCCAATCTGTGCGGTGATCGCTGGCCGCAGACGCCAATCATGATCATGTCCGGTTTCGAAACCCCCGAAACCTCCGGAGTGAAGCACCCGGTCACGTTCATCAAGAAGCCCTGGGCAATCGGGCAATTGCTGGATTGCGTAGACGTAGCCTTGAAGTCCAAAACGCTCGGCTGATACGTCGTTGTCTCTTTGCAAGTGCTACATTGCTCGGCGAACCCGTCCTGGCTCTTGCGAGAGGAAGCTCATCCTTGTCTGCCCACGATTGCATTTTGAATACGCCGTATCGTGCCTTTCTGTTTGATATGGATGGCACCGTCCTCAACTCCATCGCCGCCGCCGAGCGGATCTGGACAACCTGGGCCTTGCGCCACGGGGTGGATGTCGAATCTTTCCTGCCGACCATTCATGGCGCCCGGGCCATCGACACCATCAATCGTCTGGCCTTGCCGGCAGTTGATGCCGAGGCAGAAGCCAACTGGATAACCGAAGCGGAAATCGAGGACGTCGAGGGGATTGTCGAGGTGTCCGGCGCGGCGAACTTCCTGAACGGCTTGCCGGCGAATCAATGGGCGATCGTCACCTCGGCGCCGAGAGCGCTGGCCTTGCGCCGAATGGCCGCTGCGGGGATTCCCGAGCCTGCCGTGATGGTCACCGCCGAAGACGTCAGCGCCGGCAAACCGGATCCTTCGGGCTATCGACTGGCCGCTGGACGGCTAGGTTTTCAGGTCAACGATTGTCTGATATTCGAAGACGCCGCCGTGGGCATTCTGGCGGCGGAAGCTGCCGGGGCAGACCTTGTGATCATCACCGCGACACATGACCATCCGATCCAGACGCGACATGCCACCTTTGCCGGTTATGACCGGGTGACCGCGCAACTAGATCCCGATGGAAAACTCTGCCTGATGCAATTCTAAGTATGGGGCGGGCTTCAATAAATTCCGGGAATCAACCGCCAGCTTCTCGCGCAATAAGCCTCGTATTCACTCCCGAATTGCGCCCTTAACAGCGCCTCTTCCGAGTGAATGCGGGCAATCAGCGGAATCACCGTCAGCGCCGCCAGCATCAGTCCGACACTCGAGCGAAAACCCAGGGCCCAGCCCACGCCGATCACCATCATTCCCAGGTAACTGGGGTTACGCAAACGCCGGTAAATGCCGTCGGTGACCAGACGGTGTCCCGGTTGAATCGCCACCAGCCCGCTAAAACGCTTGCCCAGCACAAACACCGGCCACATCCGCAGCGCGCCGCCGACGATAAACAGCAATGCCCCCAGCCAGCGCACACCTTCGCCACCGAAGGTCCAGAAGTCGATCCGGTCGGTATAGGCCGGCAGGTAGCCACTCAACAAACCGATCACCCCGAACGCCGGCAGCACCCAGCGATTAGCCCGGTCTTCGCGTTCGCCGGAACTCAAATTGACCTCGGTGAACAGCGAGGCAATGACCATCGCCAAGGTGGCGAAGGCAATGACCACCAGCGGCGCATGAGAAAAAAACGCCGCCAAACCGCCCAGCCCCCAGATCGCGAGACCGAGGTAGGCGAGGGTGGAGACGATGGCGAAAAACGCCAGTTTGGGCGAGATTTTCATGGGCATCCTTCCGGAGTTGCACCGACTTCTTCAGTGTAGAGGGTCAGGCTGATTCGTCGGCGCAGCCTGCTCACTCGGCATCACGCGGTCATCCGCGACCTGGCGTTGCGCCGAATCACCTGTGGCGGCTGACCAAACGCGCGCAGGAAGGCTTCGCGCATGCGGCGACGGTCAGTGAATCCGGACTCGGTGGCGATTTGATCAAGGGTCAGGCGCCCGTGTTCGAGCAGTTGTCGCGCCGATTCCAGCCGCAGGTTTTCGATGGCCTTGGCCGGGGACTGGCCGGTTTCGGCGCGAAAGGTCCGGCTGAATTGGCGAGGACTCAGGCGCGCGACTTCCGCCAGTTGCTCCACCGATAACGGTGACGCCAAGTGTTCCCGGGCGTAGCCGAGGACGGTCTGTATACGGTCGGATTTGGGCGCCAGTTCCAGCAACGCCGAATGCTGTGACTGGCCACCCCCGCGGCGCTGATACATCACCAGCTTCTGCGCGACGGCGCGGGCCAGTTCGGCACCGTGGTCCTTTTCGACCATCGCCAGCGCGAGGTCGATGCCGGCGGTCATGCCCGCCGAGGTCCAGAAGGCACCGTCGACTACGTAAATGCGGTCTTCTTCAACCTTGATCGAGGGAAACCGCGCTTGCAGTTCTCGCGCGTAAGCCCAGTGCGTGGTGGCGCGCCGCCCATCGAGCAACCCGGCCTGGGCCAGCACGAATGCCCCCGAACAAATCGAGGCGGTGCGCCGTGCGGTTTTGACGCTGGCGCGCAAGTAGGACAACACGCCTTCGGGTGCCTGTTGGAGGACACAATCGCCACCGACCACGATTACCGTGTCGAACACCCGCTCATCGAACGCCTGGGTCCCGACGCTCAATCCGCCGGAAGCGCGCAACGTGCGGCCGTCCTCAGAGATCACGCTCACGTCATACAGCGCTTCGCCGGCGCTGAAGTTGGCGTACTCGAACACTGGCATGGCGGCCAGCGCCATGGACTGAAAACCCTCGAAAACCACGAACGCCACGGATGTCATCGATGATGCCCTCAAACGGTCATGTCCGAAAAACGTACTTTAAACGTCATTTGAGACGAGCGTAAGTCAATTTATAACAGTTCACACCCGGCGACCTTATCGCCTCACTGTGAAGGAAATTGAACATGGCCCTCTCATCCAAAGGCACCGCACTGATTACTGGCGCTTCTTCGGGCATCGGCGCGGTTTATGCCGACCGTCTCGCGCGCCAGGGTTACGACCTGATTCTGGTGGCTCGCAGCCAGGCAAAGCTCAACGCGCTGGCCAACCACCTGAGCAACGAAACCGGCCGCGTCATCGAAGTGGTCGCCGCTGATCTCAAGCAAAAGGCTGACCTGTTCAGGGTCGAAAGCATTCTGCGCAACGACGCGAGCATCACATTGTTGGTCAACAATGCCGGCGTTGGCGGTGTCATGCCGTTACTCGGCAGCCCGGTGGACGACATGGAAGACATGGTCGCGCTCAATGTCACCGCGTTGATGCGTTTGTCCTATGCCGTGGTGCCTGGGTTTGTGGCACGCGGCACCGGCACTGTGATCAACATCGCCTCAATCGTCGCAATCGCCCCGGAAATTCTCAATGGCGTCTACGGTGGGACCAAGGCGTTTGTCTTGGGATTGAGCCAGTCAATGCAGCATGAACTGGCCGACAAGGGCGTTCATGTTCAAGCCGTGCTGCCCGGGGCTACTGCCACCGACTTCTGGAGCGAGGCCGGCAACCCGGTGGAAAACCTGCCGCAAGAGATCGTCATGTCCGCCGAGGATATGGTCGATGCCGCGTTGTTGGGACTGGCGAGAGGGGAAGTGGTGACGATCCCGAGTTTGCACGAGGGCGACAAGTGGGATACCTACGAAAGTCAGCGCCAAGTGCTGTCCGGGTCGTTTGGCCACTCGTCGGTGGCGCCGCGCTATCGGTAGAAGGTAACCTTGGGGGCAAGGTGAACTAAGCTTGAATAAGGACCATTCACACCGACGTGTCGAAAATCCCGACAGGTCGGTGTTGCCCTAGGGAGCGCAAAATGCTGCACATCAGAACGCCGTTGATTCTGCACCCGGGCTTGTCGACGCCGGCCCGACGTATCTGGCTCAAACTGGAAAACCTGCAGCCCAGCGGTTCATTCAAATTACGCGGCATGGGCCTGTTGTGCAGTCAGGCCAAGGCACAGGGTAAACGCAAAGTCGTTTGTCCATCCGGTGGTAACGCCGGTTTTGCCACGGCCATGGCGGCCGCGGCCCTCGGGTTGCAAGCCTGCATCGTGGTCCCGCACACCACGCCAGAAACCACTCGTGCGCGGATCAGCAAAACCGGGGCCGAGGTGATCGTTCATGGCAAGGTCTGGGACGAGGCCAATCAACGGGCGAAAGAACTCTCGCAAGAATCGGATACTCAATACGTACCGGCGTTTGACCATCCCGTGTTGTGGGAAGGGCACAGCACGCTGATCGATGAAGTCCTGGAGGACTGTCCTCAAGTCGATGCGATCGTGACGTCGGTGGGGGGCGGCGGTTTGCTGTCGGGCATCCTGACCGGGTTGATTCGGCACAACCGCAGAGATTGCCGGATCATCGCCTGCGAAACCCTGGGGGCAGCATCTTTTGCGGCCGCCATGGAGGCTGGCCATCCAGTCAGATTGCCGCGAATCGATACCGTCGCCACTTCGCTTGGCGCGGCACAAGTGGCCGACTGGCCCGTGCAGCACATTCGCGAGTTTCCCTACGAATGCGTGGTGCTCGGCGATGATGAGGCGATCATGGGCGTGGTGCGTTACGCCAGCGACCTGCGTCAACTGGTCGAGCCGGCATGCGGTGTTTCATTGGCTGTCGCCTACCTTGACCATCCGGCGATTGCCCAGGCCCATGACGTGGTTATTGTGGTGTGTGGCGGGGTCAGCATCAGCGCACAGCTGGTCGCTGGCTGGGCGCGTTCATTGCCGCGGTGAAACGAGGCAGGGCTGCAAACGATCCAGGTGTCGCTAGCCCTACCGCTACATTTCAATCCTTACTGACCCGCTGTGCTTTCCTGAATAAGGATGGCTCTGGCCAACTCTTCGTCGCTGGCTTTGAGGCTTGGATTGTCCTGGCGGATTTTATTCAACACCGATTCGAGATAAACCCCACGAATCGTACCGCCACTGGCCACGAAGCTGGAGGCATCATCACGAGCGGGAATCGCCAGTTTGTGATCCTTGAACGTCGAGTAAAGCGACGCAGAAACCCCTGCTGAGGTGGCGACATCGCCCGCATCCACTTTGGCGAAGGCCGACCCGAAGGGTAAACACAACATGAATGATGAAACGATAATCAGACGGCGCATGGCAAAGTCCTCTGAAGCGTGAAGCAAAAAAGAAGTACCTCATAATTTAGGATGCATGGGGGTTGTCAGGAGTTCCCTGGCGATGCGTTATCCATTCAAAAGCGTCTGCTGGAAGACTCAGCCTCTCGCCGCGCATACGATGATTTCCACCAACAACCGTGGGTCCGCCAGTTTCGCCTCACCACAGGCACGGGCCGGCGCGTGCCCTGTCGGGACCCAGGCATCCCACACGGCGTTCATCGCTTCGAAATCCGCCATGTCAGCCAGCCAGATAGTGGTCTGCAGCATCTGCTCTCTGGACGAACCGGCTTCTTCGAGCAAGACATCGATGCGCGCAAGCGCGTCACGCGTCTGGTCGGCGACGTCATGATGAGGTTCGCCGACTTGCCCGGCCAGGTACACGGTTTTGCCGTGGATAACGATCTGGCTCATGCGCTGGTTAGTGTGTTTACGCTCGATGATGTGCATCAATTGTTCTCCTTTGAAATGGAATCGCTCAGAAGCGTTGCACTGAAAAACTGTCCAGCCAGGAGGGGGCTTTACCGGCAATGCAGTCAGCGACCAACTGCCCGGTGGCCCCCGCCAGTGTCAGGCCCAGGTGCTGGTGACCGAAGGCGTAGATCATTCGCGGCTCGTTAGGCGATGGACCGATGACCGGCAGCGAATCGGGCAACGAAGGGCGGAACCCGAGCCAGCGGCGCGCGACCGGTTCAGTCAGGCCCATGACGCGGCGTACATGTCGCTCCAGATAGTCGAAGCGCTTTGGATTGGCCGGGTCGTTGATCGAACCGAGTTCCACCGTGCCCGCCACACGCAGGCGTCCGGCCATGGGCGTCATGTAGAACGCGCTTTCCACCGGGCAGCAGGGGCGATTGAGCAGCGTGTCTTGCAGATCAAATTCGATGTGATAGCCGCGTTCGGTATCCAGTGGGATGTGATCCCCGACCTGACGCGCCAACGCGGCGGACCACGCTCCGCCGCACAACACAACCCGGTCTGCGCGCCAGGTCTTGCCTTCGGCGCTGCTAAGGTGCAGGCCATCGGCCTGGCGTTGTACACCGGTGATTGTTGCCTGATGCAGCACACCTTCGGCAACCAGTGGTGCGGCCAACGCTTCGATGAAGGCGCGCGGATCGTCCATGTGCGACGACTCCGGGAACAGGATGCCGGCCACTGATTTGCCTGCGAGGGCCGGCTCCAGCTGATCGACATCGGCAGCGCTCAGCACCTGTTGCGCAATCCCCAGCGAACGGCGCAGCTGGATCGCGGCCTGGGCGCCGGCGAAACCTTGCTCCGTGCCATAGGCATAGAGGCAACCGTTGTGGCGCAAATGTTGATCGGCCTGTGGGCAGTCGGCCAGCAACGGTGCATAGCCGTCGTAGGTGCGCTGGAGGATTTTTGTCAGCGCCAGGGTGTTCGCTTCACAGCGCGAAGCACGGCACTCATTGAGAAAACGCAACAGCCAGGGCATCAGTCGGGGCAGACGTGCCCAGTTGATGACGAAGGGCGATTCCTGCGAGAACAGCAGCGACGGAATCGCCTTGAGCAGCGACGGCTGCGCAATCGGCATCACACCGTAAGGTGCCAGGGTGCCGGCATTGCCGTAGGACGCTCCGCTAGCTATCGCATCGCGCTCCAGCAACACCACCTGATAACCCTGGCGGCGCAGCCAGAGTGCGGTGGCAACCCCGACAACGCCTGCGCCGATGACGGCGATTTCGCAATGAACTGGCTGTGTCATGTTCCTCAGATCCGGTTGTGCATGTAGAGATGACCCTGGCGCGCCAATTGACTGATGACGTTCAAGGCTTTGATCAGCGAGTCCCGTGACAGGGCCGCCGAGATGTTGATTCGCACTGCTTGCGGCGAGAGTTCCGGACGCAGGGTGAAGGCGCCACCGGCCAGCAGCACGACGCCGCGGTCGTGGCACAGGCGGGCAAAGCGCGAGCCGGTCCAGGGTTCCGGCAAAACCAGCCAGGCGTGCGTGCCGGTGGCGCTGTGCTGAAATTCGAGGCCTTCAAGGTGAGTGGCCAGCAACGCTTGGCGGATGCGCAGTTCTTCGCGCTGTTCCGAGACCAACTGATCGGCATGACCGTCCTCGATCAACCGGGTGGCAATCAGGGCGGTCAGCGGCGAAGTGCTCCAGCAGTCGATGCGTTGCATGGCGGCGATGTCTTGCACCAGCGGTTGCGGCGCCATGACAAAGCCCATGCGCAACCCCGGCGCGATGCATTTGGACAGGGCGGAAATGTAGATCGTGCGCTCCGGCATCAGCGCCGCAAAGGCGGGCGGCGATTGGTCCAGCAGCGGCCGATAGACGTCGTCTTCAATGACCAGCAGGTTGGTTTCACGGATCACCGCGGCCAGTTCTTCACGGCGCTCGGTGTCCAGGGTGATGGCAGTAGGGTTGTGAATCGACGGCACCAGAAACAGCAGCCGTGGCTGATGTTCGGCACACGCCAGGCGCAACGCTTCGGGCGACATGCCGCGAGCGTCGGCGTCGACCCCGACCAGGATCAGGCCCAGCGAACGGCACAAGGCGTTGATGCCTTGATAGGTCACGCTGTCGGCCAACACGGTATCGCCGCTGTTAGTCAGGCTGCGCAGTGTATTGGCAATGCCATGCTGGGCGCCTTCGACGATCAGCATTTGCGAGGCCTGGGCCTCGACGCCTGTGTGTCGTAACCACTGGGCGGCGGCTTCACGGGCCCAAAGCGGACCTTCGGAAGGGTGATAGTCCTTCATGTCGCCGAAACGCGGATCGCTCGACAGTCGCGGCAGCAGTTGCGCCAGGACCCGATTGAACCCGTCGGTGGCGGGGCGGTTGACGCTCAGGTCGACGGTGCCGGGGTCATTGCTCGGCGCCGACTGGAACTGCGCGGCGGGATGGCGTGGCTGCGCGACTTGTGTGCCACGACCGGGACGGCTTTCTACCAGGCCTTTCTGTTGCAACACCGCCATGGCTTTGGTCACCGTGGTGATGTTCACCCCCAGTGCACTGGCGAACTCGCGATGGGGCGGTAGACGCTCGCCCGGTTTGAGCTTGCCGTTGCCGATCGCTTCAGCCAATGAATCGGCCAATTGGGCGTAAAGGGTCTCGGCCTTGTCGCGCTGCAACGCGGCACTGGCTTTCAGTTCATCCAGCAATTGTTCGAATTGACTCATGGTGCTGTTCCCTGCTTGTCATGCTTGTAGCAAGACAATAAGCAAATTTGTATTGCTTTTTATCCGATACAAAGCCCATTGACAAGCTAAAAATCCGTGATTAGTGTGTGAGTTGTAATGCTTGTCATGCAACACAATAAGAAAATGGCTGCCATGCTCAGCCCAACGGGTACGCACATGACTATCGAAACGTTCCAGCCGGGTTCGTCCCGGCACCACCGACTCTTCAGGCTGTCAGCGGGCGGCACAGAGTATCCGGTGTGTTGTCCCCCTCGCGCAAAGTCTTCGATGAAATTATCCGGTCAATCGACCCCAGACCCTGAAGCGGAGGTCATCCAGTGAACAACGCCCAGCCAACCGATACAAAACCCGGCCAGCAGCGCCTTAGCGGGGCCTTGCGTCAGCGCCATATCACGATGATTTCCCTCGGCGGGATCATCGGTGCAGGCCTGTTCGTCGGCAGCAGTGCAACGATTCAGGCCATTGGCCCGGCGGCGTTCCTCAGTTATCTCGCTGCCGGCATCGTGGTGATGCTGGTCATGCGCATGCTCGGCGAAATGGCCGTGGCGCTGCCCGGCGTCGGTTCCTTTACCGAATACGCCCGAATCGGCCTGGGCAATTGGGTCGGCTTTACCAGCGGCTGGTTGTACTGGTACTTCTGGGTGATCGTGGTGGCGGTGGAAGCGGTGGTCGGCGCCAATATTCTCCAGCAATGGATACCATTGCCGGCGTGGATGATCGGCCTGAGCCTGCTGGCAGTCATGACCGCCATCAACTGCCTGTCCGTGAAGTCCTACGGCGAGTTCGAATACTGGTTCGCTTCATTGAAAGTCTTCGCGATCATCGTCTTCATCTTCGTGGTCGGCGCCTACCTCTTTGGTTTCGCCCCGAGCACCAGCGACCTGCTGGGCAACCTGGTGAATGACCGCGGCTTCATGCCTTACGGCGTCAGCGCGATTCTGGCGGGTGTGCCGACGGTCATCTTTGCGGTCGGCGGCGCAGAGATTGCGACCATCGCCGCCGCAGAGTCCGACGATCCATCCAAGAACGTGGCTAACATGACCCGTTCGGTGATCTTCCGGGTCATCACCTTTTATGTCGGCTCGATCTTCCTGATTGTCTGCGTGGTGCCGTGGGGGCAAATCGTTGCCGGTCACTCGCCGTTCGTGGCGGCGCTTGAAGTCATGCGCATTCCTGGCGCCGCGATGATCATGCAAGCGGTGGTGCTGGTGGCGGTGCTGTCGGCGCTGAACTCCGGGTTGTACGTGTCTTCGCGGATTCTGTTCGGCCTCAGTCAGCGCGGCGATGCGCCAGCAAAACTGTCGATGCTGACCGGGCGCAAAGTGCCCCGGGCGGCCGTACTGCTGAGCAGCGTGATCGGCTACATCGCGATCATGGCGGCGATCATTTCTCCAGAAGGCGTGTTCCTGTTCCTGGTCAATGCCTCCGGTGCGGTGATGCTGTTCGTGTACCTCGCGGTGGCGCTGGCGCAGATCAAGGTTCGCCGCCAGGTAGAAGCCACGGCGCCGGCCCGACTGACCCTCAAGATGTGGCTGTTTCCGTGGCTGTCCTATGCTGTGGTGGCAGTGATTGCGGGTGTTTTGGTCGCCATGGCGTTCCAGGAATCCTTGCGTACCCAGTTCCTTGCCAGCCTCGTCAGTCTTGGCGTGGTCTCCGCCGCTTACGTGGTGCTCAAGCGCCGTCGTCAGCAGGTCAGCAAGCCCCACCTCAGCGCAATCGACATTCTGGCGGGGGTTGCGACACGGTCTTGAAACGCAGGGATATCGAGCCACGGAGGGCTGTTGAGTAGTAAGGCTTGCACCGGTCAAAACAATAATTTGCCCATAGGTGATCTATGTCCGACTTCAAGTTTGATTCCCAAGGTTTTTCCCGACGCGGCCTGCTCAAGGCCACTGGCTACGGCACATTGGCGGCATTGGTCGGGAGTGCGATGGGCCCGATGTCCTTCGCCTTTGCCGCCGGCCAACCGATCAAGACCGTGCGTCCCGGTTATCTGACCGCCGCTTGCCTGGGCGACATGCCTTTGGGGGCGTTGCGCGAAGGTGTTCCGGTCGGCACCGATCTGGAATTGCTCAAGATCATTGCCGATCGCCTCGAGCTCAAGCTCGACGTGCTGACCATGGGGTTCCCGGCAGTGGTCGAGGCCGTGAGATCAGGGCGCGCCGACTGGTTCGGCGGCAACTTCGCCTGGAACCCGATGCGTTCCAAGATTTTGCTGTTGACCGACCCGGTGTTCTACACCGGCGCCTACGTGATCATGCGCGACAGCGAACCGTTCGACACCGCTATCACCGTGAACGACGTGAAGGGCCGCACCATCGGCGCCATCACCGGCTATTTCACCATCCCGGACATGAAGAAAATCGAGGGGGTGAAGGAGGTCAAGCTCTACGACAACACCGACTCGTGCCTACGTGACGTGCGCGCCGGACGCCTGGATTTCGCGGTGCTGGACGCCCCGACCATCGACTACATGATCCTTCAGGACCCGAGCCTCAAGCTCAAACAGATTCCTATGTCCTACGATGAAAAATTCCCCAGCCTGACCGCCAAGTTCGAGGCGATCTGGGGCGTTCATCCGCAGAACCAGGATTTGTTCGATGGCATCAATCAGGGCCTGCGCTGGTTGAAATCCACGGATCAGATTCGCCCGATCCTCGCCAAGTACGGGATCAAGAACCCTGACTACCTTGTGCCTCCGGCCAAGGACCCGCGCATCGGCGTCGACCGTGACGAGAAAGGCAGCCTGATCGGGCCATTCGAACATCCGCCGCGTGATTTCAGTCAGGCCTTTGCCTGAGTCGAGGATATAGCTCATGGCTGAATCAACTCCACTGGTGCGCATCGAGGGACTCTACAAGTCCTTCGGCAGCCTGGACGTGCTCAAGGGTATCGACCTCAGCGTGCAGCAAGGTCAGAAGATCTCGCTGATCGGCCCCAGCGGGTCGGGCAAGACCACGTTGCTGCGGTGCGTCAATTACCTGGAAGAGCCGACCAAAGGTGACATTTACATCGATAACGAACTGATCGGCCAGCGACTGGTAGGCACCCGCAAAGTGCCCATGAGCGACAAGGAACTGGCGCGCATGCGCACCGAAATCGGCATGGTGTTCCAGCGCTTCAACCTGTTTCCACACCTTTCGGTGCTGGAAAACATCATCCTCGGCCCGCTCAAGGTGCAACAGCGCAGCCGCGCCGAAGCCGTTGAACTGGCCGAGGACCTGCTGAATAAGGTGGGCATGTTCGCCAAGCGAGACGTCTACCCGGAACAGCTCTCGGGTGGGCAACAGCAACGCATCGCCATCGCCCGGGCGTTGGCGATGCAGCCCAAGTTAATGTTGTTCGACGAAGCCACCTCGGCGCTGGACCCGGAGCTGGTGGGTGAAGTGCTGGGGGTCATGCGCAAGCTGGCGGAGGAGGGCATGACGATGATTATCGTGACCCACGAAATGCACTTCGCTGAAAGCGTCTCCGATCAAGTGATCTTCATGGCCGACGGCAACATCGTCGAACAGGGGCCGCCCCGGCAGATCTTTCGCGAGAGCCAGATCGAACGCACCCGCTCCTTCATCCGTGCCGTGCAGGAGCATTGATCGATGTTTGATTCCATTGCCCTGCACAAAGCCATCGACATGCTCCCGTACTTTTTGAATGTGCTGGGCCTCGGTGCAGTGACGACGATCGGCCTGACGGCGGCGGCGTTTGTGGTGGCGACGTTGTTGGGATTTTGCCTGGCGTTGATGCGTCTTTCCCGCAGCCGGGTGTTGAGCCTGGTGGCGAGCGTCTACCTGGAGATTTTTCGCAACGTCCCGATCCTCACCCAGCTGTTCATCCTGTACTTCGGCCTGACCTACATCGGCATCACCTTGCCGGCGATTGGCGCGGCGATCATCGGTTTCGGCCTGAATGGCGCGGCGATTCTGTCGGAGGTGTTCCGTTCAAGCATCCGCACCATCGATCGCGGGCAAAGCGAAGCGGCGTATTCCATCGGCATGACCCGTTCCCTGGCGATGCGCATCATCGTGCTGCCCCAGGCGTTCAAGGTGGCGATTCCGGGGATGGCCAACTTCGCCATCGGGCTGCTCAAGGACACCTCGCTGGCCTCGGCGGCGGCGGTGCCAGAGTTGACGTTCAAGGCGCGGATGCTGGTCAGCGAAACCTACCAGACCAACCTGATTTACTTTCTGCTGGCGACCATTTACCTGGTGTTGAGCCTGGTGCTGTCCCACTGGGCGGCGCGTACCGAACGCCGTCTCAAAGTGGTCAAGGAGAACTGATATGGGTTATGGCGAGTTGTGGGAAGCAACCCATGTCGAATTGCTGGCGGCGGCCTGGGCCACGCTGCAGTTGGCGTTCGGGGCGCTGGTCATCGGCTTGATTGTCGGTTTGCTGGTGGCACTGGCACGTCTGTCAAACAGCCGGCCATTGCGCCGTGCGGCGCTGATCTACATCGAGGTCTTTCGCGGCACCCCGGCTCTGGTGCAACTGTTCATCGTCTATTTCAGCCTGACCGAAATCGGCGTTCAGTTCAGTTCGTTCCAGGCGGCGATGATCGGGTTGGGATTGAATGCGGCGGCTTATCTGTCGGAGATCTACCGCTCGGGGCTGGAGGCGGTGCCCAAGGGGCAGGTGGAAGCGGCGAAGGCGATTGGCATGCCTCATCTGAAGGTGTTGCGCTGGGTCGTGTTGCCCCAGGCCATCCGTATCGTGCTGGCGCCAATCGGCAACGTCGCGATCTCGCTGTTGAAAGACACTTCAGTGGCCTCGCTGATAGCGGCACCCGATCTGATGTTGCGGGCTCAGGACTTGAGTTCCGTGTACTTCATGCCGCTGGAGATCTACATCCTCGTCGGCGCGATTTATTTTGCGCTGTGTTATCCGCTGTCTCTGGGCGTGCGATTGCTGGAGCGCAAGACGCGACACTGATCAAACAGCCCCAAAAAACAGCGCTGACGACCACTCAGCGCTGATCTCTTGAAACCTTGCAGTACGCGCGGTGGCTCTACAGCAAGGGAATGCTGTAGCTCACGATCAAGCGATTCTGATCCTGGTCACGGGACGCTTCGCTGTTGGACTTGCCGTTGCGCCATCCAAAACCCACTCCTTTGAGCGAGCCGGACTGAATCACATAGTCCAGGGCAATGTCGCGCTCCCATTCCTTCTGGGAGTCGCCCGAGGTCGTCTTGATATTGTCCCCGCTGAGGTACATGACGGACGCTTTCAGTCCGGGCACGCCCATGGCCGCGAAGTCATAGGCGTATTGGCCGAACGCGGTGCGTTCGCCCGCGCGGGTGAAGGTTTGAATCAAACGGTCGGTGTACAGGTAAAGACTGCTGCCGCCAGCACCCTTGTTGGCCAGGCCGCCCTGATTGAGCTGGGTGAAGCTGCTGCCACTTGAAACGCTCTGATAGCCGGCGGTGATGCCGTGGCCACCCACCGTGTAAATCAGTGCGGCGCTCCAGGTTTTATTGTCGATCTCGCCATCGTTACCTTCGGTGAAACCGCTGATTTTGTAGCCCGAGGTGCCCGAGCTGTTTTTGCCGGAAGAATCGGTCTTGAAGTAGCGCAAGTCGGTTTTCAGTGACTGTCCTTCCGCGATGTCCAATGTGTGAATCAGTCCGAAAAACTGCTGGGTGTAGTAGTCGTCCAGGTTGGCGTAGTAATACTGCGCGGTCAGGTCCTTGGTGATTTTCCAGTCGCCGCCAGCGAAGTCGAACGCATTGCTTTCACGGGTGCCGCCGGTCGCTGCCAAGCCCGTCTGATCGGTTGAACCGCGACCGGTGGCGTGTTCGATTCGCCCTGCGGTGAAGGTCAAATCCTTGAACTCGCCCGAGGTGACCTGGCCACCTTCAAAGGTCTGCGGCAGCAGGCGACCGTCGTTGGCCACCAGGATTGGCAACTTCGGCAACAGCGTGCCCAGGCGCAGTTCGGTTTTCGAGACCTTGACCTTGCCGGTCAATCCCAGCCGGCTCCATTCGTCGACGGCGCTGTTGTCGCTGTCCGAAGGAATCATCGAACTGCCGACATGCCGTCCTTTGCCACTGTCCAGCGTGACCCCCATCAAGCCCAATGCATCAACGCCAAAACCGACGGTGCCATCGGTGTAGCCTGACTTGTAATCGAGCATGAAACCTTGCGCCCACTCCTCGGTTTTCGAAGGCGCGGCGGTGCCGTCGCGATTGTCATTGTTGAAGTAGAAATTCCTCAGTCCCAGGGTGGCTTTACTGTCACTCAGGAAGTCGGCGTGCGCCTGGGTGCTCAGCGCAATGGCGCCCAGTGCAATCGTTACCGCCGTGGTTTTAGTGCTCATCGAAATCGCCCTTTTTTTGTAGTTTGAATAGGGGGAGAGTGGCTCCCGCCGTGGCGAATGCCGGCAAGGCAAACGGCCTGCGGGAGCGTGAAACTTGAGTTAAATACCCAGCACGTTGGCGCCGATGCATGGGTCAATGCCGCGTTCCAGGCGACGTTGATGGACGATCACGGTGATTTCCATCGAACCGGTGGTGACCTCGAAGTCGAGGATGTGGCCGCCGTATGCCTGGAACGTGGCGTCACCGGCGACGCCGTGCATATGGATCGATGGTTGATCGTTCTTCCATGCCACGGAACCGGTGATGCTCGCCATCTCGACGCTGTTCAAGGTCTTGGCGTCGAAGTCTTTCTTGTCCTTGTTCCAGAAACCGAACTTCACATTGCCGAAACCGATGCCGGTGATCGAGGCGCTGGGGATTTTTTCGGCGATGGCCAGCTTGGTCAGTTCCTTGAAGGCGTTGTCGCCCATGCGCAGGACCATGAGGTAGCCGGTGGGGGTCTTGGTGTAGCGCGGTGTGGCTTCAGTGGCACATTGCATGGGGGCTGTCGTCGCGGCGGGAGTGGTTTCGGCGGCGGCCAGTTGCATGCCTGTGGTGTTGATCATCACGGCGGCGGCCACGGCCAGCATCAATTTGCAAACGCGGTGTTTCGGGTGAAGTTGAACGTGCATGAGACTTCCTCTGTTTTTGTTGTTGTGGGGTGTAGCGGTTTTCGGGACGAGCGAATCCGGCGCCTGTTGTTCAACAGGCGCGGGAGTTGTTGTTAACAATCGGTGTTAGTTGAAGCCGGGTTAGCGCGACTTACAGCGCATCGCGACAACTGATGCCGTCAACCAGTCGAGCAATGCTCAGCGGATTGGCATTCTTCAGGGCGTCCGGCAACAAACTGTCGGGGCAGTTCTGGTAACACACGGGGCGCAGGAAACGATCGATCGCCAACGTCCCGACCGAGGTGCCGCGCGAATCCGAAGTGGCCGGGTAGGGGCCGCCGTGAACCATGGCATCGCAGACTTCCACACCGGTCGGATAGCCGTTGAACAACACACGTCCGACTTTCTGTTCCAGCAGCGGCAGAATATCGCCCAGGGTCGCGGTGTCCGAGTCTTCGACAATGAGCGTTGCCGTCAACTGGCCGCGCAAACCCTGCAAGGCCTGGAGCAATTGGGCGTGGTCGGCGACCTCGACGATCAGGGTGGTCGGGCCGAAGACTTCCTCCTGAAGCAACTCGTCACCGTTGATCAACAGGCTGACGTCGGCCTTGAACACTTGCGGCTGCGCCTGATTGCTCTGTTGCGCGGCGCCGGCCAAGTGCGTGATGCCGGGGTGAGCTCGCAGGTTGTCGAGGCCGTGGCAATAGCTTTTCAAGGCGCCGCTGTTGAGCATGGTTTGCGCCGGTTGTTCACTCATCAGAGCGCTAAAGCGTTCAAGGAAAGCGCTGAATTCGGGCGAGCGAATGCCCAGCACCAGACCGGGATTGGTGCAGAACTGACCGGCACCCAAGACCACGGAAGCGCTCAGTTCGGCCGCGATCTTGTCACCGCGTGTCTTGAGTGCGTCGGGCATCAACACCACCGGGTTGATGCTGCTCATTTCGGCAAACACCGGGATCGGTTGCGGACGTGCCGCCGCCATGTCACACAAGGCCCGGCCACCGCGCAACGAACCGGTGAAGCCAACGGCCTGGATCGCCGGATGCTTGACCAGTGCCTCACCGACGCTGCCGTAAAGCAGGCTGAAAACGCCTTCGGGCATGCCGGTTTTTTTCGCGGCACGGGTGATTGCATCAGCGACGTAATCGGCGGTGGCCATGTGGCCGCTGTGGGCCTTGAACACCACCGGGCAGCCCGCAGCCAGCGCCGAGGCGGTGTCGCCGCCAGCGGTCGAAAAGGCCAGCGGGAAGTTGCTGGCGCCGAATACTGAGACCGGACCGAGCCCGGTGCGGTACTGACGCAAATCGGGGCGCGGCAACGGTTGGCGGTCCGGCAGTGCTCGGTCGATGCGTGCGCCGTAGAAATCGCCGCGACGCAGCATCGTGGCGAACAGGCGCATCTGGCCGCTGGTGCGGGCGCGCTCACCCTGAATGCGGCCGGCGGGCAGGGCGGTTTCCCGGCACACCAGGGCAATGAACGTGTCGTCCAGTGCCTCAAGCTCGGTGGCAATGGCGTCCAGGAACTGAGCACGGCGTGCAGCTGACAGTTGACGAAAGCGCGGGTAAGCCGTGGCCGCAGATTCTGCGGCCGCATTCACTTCATCGATGGTCGCCTGATGGAAGTGATATGGCAGTGCTTCGCCGGTGCGCGCGTCGTGGCTTTGCAAGGTGGTCGAACCTTGTGCGGAACGCGTGCCAGCGATGTAGTTGTGGCCTGAAACTTCAAACATGGGAACTCCTGAAGGGCTGTTCAATGAGGGTCAAGCAAGCCGGTAAATGCGCCGGGCGTTGTCATGAAACAGGGCGAGCCGATCAGTTGGGGAACGGTCGCGGGTAATCGTTTTGAAGCCGTCGAAGATCTCGCTCATGCCGTTGACGACGCCGTCCACCGGGTAATTGCTGGCAAACGCGCAGCGGCTGACGTCGAATATCGAAATTGCATCGTTGACCACGACCCGGTTCGCCTCCACGGGCCACGCCTTGCCCGGCAGGCAGATGCCGGAAATCTTCAGCGCGACATTCGGCTCCCGCGCCAGCAAGGCGAGGTTTTGCCGCCAGCCAGCCAAGCCTTCTTCCGAACGATCCGCCGGCAGCGCCGTGTGATTGACCACGAGGGTCACGTCCGGGAAATCCCTGGCCAGCTCGGCGGCTTCCGCCAGATGCCACCAGGGCGCCTGCAACTCGAAGTGCAGGCCATTGGCGGCCAGTTGGGCGTAACCCTCGCGCCAGCGCGGATCGCGCATCGAACCTGGCGCGACGAAATCTTCGCGCCAGGCTTCAAGGCTGGTCACCGCCGGTTTGTGGCGCACGCCACGCACCAGCGGATGGTCAGCGTATTGGCGCAAGAGCTGCGCGGCGTCCTCACGATCGAGCCAGGCCTGCGCGACCATCGCCGCCAGCGTGGGTTCGTCTTGAGCCAGCGACTCGACAAACCTCACTTCATCGGCGGGCGTCGCGGGGTCCCATTCACCTTCGATGACGACGGTTTGGACGATGCGATGGCGCCCCGTCAGCCGGCGATAGTCCTGAGGCAGAAAATTGCGGCAGATCGACGAATAATCGCCGTAGCGAAAGGGCCGCAACGGCCGGTCGTTCAGCCACGGGTAGTAATGCTGTTCGATGTCGAAGTAATGCTGGTGAGCGTCGACGATGGGCAAGTCCGCATCCTCGCCACTGGCCAGAAAGCGTGCACGGTTATCCATGCTGTTCCTCCAGGCGATAAAAACGTCGTGCATTGCCGGCGAACACCGCTTCCTGAACGGCGCGGCCCAGAGGCGCAAGCATCGCGGCCATGCCGTCGGCAATCGTGTCGTAGGACGCGCGCAATCCGGCGACCGGGAAGTTGCTGGCGAACATGCAGCGCTCGGGGCCGAAGATCTCCAGCGCGGTCAGCACCACGATCCGGTTGTCGTCGTAGTGCCAGGGCGAGTCTTTCAACCCGAACTCAGAGAGCTTGATGTGCACATTGCTCTGCAGGGCCAGGGCTTCCAGGCCTTTGCGCCAACGGGCCATGCCTTGCGGGCCGCGATCCCAGGCAAAACCGGTGTGATTGAGCGCGATGCGGATCTGCGGAAACAACGCCGCCACTTCAGCGGCCTCCACCAGATGCCACGGCGGCACGCGCAAATCCCACGACAGGTCGTGATCGGCCAGGCGCGCAAAGCCTTCCAGCCATTTCGGGTCCTGCATGGTGCCCTTGGCGCCTGCAATCGACACCTCGGGCGATGTCGACGTGACGGGTTTGGAGCGTATGCCTTTGACCAGTGGCCTGGCAGCCTGGGCCGCAAGAATCTCCGCGCTGTCCTCACGGTCGAACCAGGCATGGGCAACGATGGCATTCGGGAAGCCGTAACGGGCATTCACCTGTTCCAGCCAGCGTGTCTCGGCCACCTGCTCATCGCGGGCCCGTTCCGCCTCGATGTGCACCGTGCCGACCAATCGTTGTCTTTCGGTCAGGGCGAGAAACTCTTCCGGCAAGAAATCACGGCAAAGGCTGCGATAGTCGCCGAGGAAAAAATCCTCGTGATACTCGTCTTGCAGCCACGGATAACGACCGTTGCCCAAGTCCCACAAGTGGTGGTGAGCATCGACAATCGGCAGCGCATCCTCGGCCGCAAGGTTGGGCAAGCCATTGCGTTCGTGCAGCGTGATCATGACGTAGGCCCTTGTTCAGCGCGAGGCGGCGAATTGGGAAGGGCTGAGCACGCCGTCTTCGACTTCGCCGGCGGCGGCCGCATCAGCCTTGGCCTGAACGCGACTGCGCAGTTTGGCGACGTTCACCACAACCCGGGTATGGGCTGCCGTCGCGACCAGTTCGACGTCATCGCGTACCTCGACGTTGAACGTGACGCTGCGTCCCTCGATGCGGGTGACCGTGGCGACGATGCTGACTGACATGCCCAGCAGCGTCGCGCCCACGTGGCGAATATCGACTGCGGCCCCGACGGTGTTTTCGCCTTCATCGAGGAAGGTCAGCAGGTAGTCCAGGCACGTTTGTTCGATGTCGTTCACCAAGCGAGGCGTGGCGTAGATGCGCAAGTCTTCGCCCAGAAACGAGATGGTGCGTTCCTTGTCGACGATCAGTTTGTGTTCGGTGGCGGTGCCTGCTTCGAGCGTGGAGAAATTCATGAGAAACCTCGTATTTGAGTGCTGTCAGTCAAAAAATGATTCAGGTGGCGGGCAGGAAACCGATGGAGATCCATGGCACGGCGATCAGCACCCCGAGGGCGACAACAAGCGCGCCCAGATACGGCCAGACTCGACGCATGGCGCCGCTGGGGTCGACCTTGGCGATGGCGCACGCGGCATAGAAGCCCACGCCAAACGGTGGGGCGAACAAGCCCAGGCCCATGGCGAAGATCGCGACCATTGCGTAATGCACGTCGTTGATGCCCATGGCCTTGGCAATCGGAAACAGCAGCGGTCCGAACAGCACGATGGCCGGGATGCCTTCCAGAAAGCTGCCCAGGAGGATGAACGCCACGGCGGAGATGATCAGGAAACCCAGCGCACCACCCGGCACGGTCGACATCACTTGCGCCAATTGGTGGGAGAAGCCCGATTGGGTCAGCGCCCAGGCCATCGCGGTCGCGCTGCCGATGATGATCAGGATCGCGCCGGACAGTGACGCGGTGCTGACCAGGATCGGGTACAGCCGACGCCAGTCAAAGCAGCGGTAGCACAGCAACCCGACGATGAAGGTGTAGGCCACGCCAATGGCGGCGACTTCGGTGGCGGTGGCCACGCCTTCGACCACAGCGGTGCGTATCACGAAGGGCAGGGCCAGGGCCGGTAAAGCCACCAGCAGTGAATGCCCGATTTCCTTGGCCGAGGCGCGTTTGCCGGTGGTGACCTCGCCTTTGCGGTTTTTCCACCAGATCACTGCCGCCATCGCGATGGCGCCCACCACTGCCGGCATGAAACCCCCGGTGAACAGGGCCGAAATCGACACCCCGGTCACCGAGCCGATGGTGATCAGTACCAGGCTTGGGGGAATGGTTTCCGACATCGCGCCGGAGGCATTGAGCATCGCCACCAGTTCGTTTTCATCCTCGCCGCGTTTCTTCATTTCCGGAAACAGCGCCGGGGCGATGGCCGCCATGTCGGCAGCCTTGGAGCCGGAAATGCCGGAGATCAGGTAGATCGCGCCGATCAACACATAAGACAGACCGCCACGCACATGGCCGATCAGCGAGCAGAGGAAGTGGATCATTGCGCGGGCCATGCCCATCGCTTCGATCAACGCACCCAGGAACACAAACAACGGAATGGCCAGCAGAATCAGGCTCGCCATGCCTTCGTCCATCCGCCCGACCACCAGGGTCAGCGGTGTGCTGGTCATGGTCGACAGGTACGCCACGGTCGCCAGGCCGAACGCGACCATGATCGGCACGCCGATGACGATCATGGCCATGACGCCGATCATGAAGAAGACCACCAGGTTCCAGTTGCCCATCAGCAGCAGAGGACCTTCAGCCGCCCACAACAACCCGGCCAGGGAGGCCAGCATCGCCACCGACACCGAGAAATCGATCAGCCGGGCGCTGGTCAGCAGCCGCGCGACACACGTCATCAGCATCAGGCTCAAGCCGACCGCGATAGCAGACACGCGAAAGGCGTTGGGGATTTCCAGGGCCGCCGTGGTGATGATCCACTCGTCGCTGACGTATTCCCAGGCGGGGGTGAACAGCAACCCGATGAACGTGATGACGATCACCGCGCCCAAGGTGTCGACAAAGGCGCGCTTCTCGAGCGGCAAGCGCCCGATGAACGAGGTCAGGCGCATGTGCTCGCCGCGCCGCATCGCCACCACCGAACCGAGCATCGCCAGCCACAGAAACAGCAGCGAGGCCAGTTCATCACCCCAGACAATGGGTTGATTGAGTACGTAGCGCGAGAACACATTGCAAAACAGCAGCGAGACTTCGATAACCACCAGCAACGCCGCGCTGCCTTCAGTCAGCCAGCGCAGCCCGGTGTCGAGTGCGCGGCCCAGACGAAATGTGGCCTGGTGTGGGCTGAGTCCTTCAGCGGGAGAAACATCCGTCATTGGTAGTTGGCTTTTCATGACTTTGTCTCCGGCTTAGGACAGTTGACCCGCGTACTGCTCGAGCAAGCTCCAGGCTTCGGGGCCGTACTTTTCCTTCCATTGGGTGTAGAAACCTTTGGATTGCAGGTCCGCCCGGAACAACGAACGGTCAACTTTGTTGAAGGTGATGCCGTGGGCGGTCAGTGACGGTTCCAGGCTGGAGTTGAGGTCGATGACCTGCTGGCGCTGCACCAGGGCGGCGGCGTTGATTTGCCGGGAGACGATTTCCTGTACGTCCGCTGGCAGTTTCGGAAAGGTCTTGCCCGAGGCGACAATCCAGAAGCCACCCCAGATGTGGTCAGTCATGGAGCAGTATTTCTGCACTTCATAGAAACGAGCGGACTCGACCACCACCAACGGGTTTTCCTGGCCGTCGACGACTTTGGTCTGCAACGCCGAGTAGGTTTCGTTGATGCTGATGCCGGTCGGGGAGGCGCCAAGGGCGCTGAACATCGAGGTCCACAACGGGCTGACCAGCACGCGCAGTTTGAAACCGGCGAGGTCTTGCGGGGTGTTGATCGGTCGGGTCGAACTGGTGATCTGGCGGAAACCGTTGTTCCAGACTTTCTCCATCGGGATCAAACCGACTTTCTCGGTCTTGGCCCGGACGTGTTCGCCCAGCTTGCCGTCCAGCGCGGCCCAGACACTGTCGTAGTCCTTGAAGGCAAACGGCATGCTTTCAATCGACATGGCCGGCACCAGCGTGGAGAGGATCGCGCCTGGCAGCGGAATGAAATCGATGGCGCCGGCACGCACCTGGGACAGCATGTCAGTGTCGCCGCCCATGGCGCCGTTGGCGTACACCTGCAGGTCCACCGCGCCGTTGGTTTCGGCCTTGATGGCTTCGGACGCGGCCTTCATCTGTTTATTCAGCGGATGGGTGTCGGGCAGGCTGCTGGTGTAGCGCAATACAATCGGTTTGGTCGCGGCGAAGACGCTGGAGGGCAGCAGGTTGGCGGCGAATGCACCGCCCACGGTGACGCCGGCAGACACTAGAAATGATCGGCGGCTGACGGACTCGGTCAAGATACGGCTCATGATGTTCACCTTCTTGTTTTTGTTGTTGTTTTGATAAAACAGCGAATCAGTTAAGTGAACGCTGCTCCTTGTGGGAGCGAGCCTGCTCGCGATGAGGTCGTCAGACTCGATATCCATGCTGACTGACCCACCGCATCGCGAGCAGGCTCGCTCCCACAAGTGGTTCAGGATGCGAGTGCTACGACCGCTTGGGATCGAATCAACTCGTCGATTTCGGTTTCCGAGAAGCCACTTTCCTTCAACACTTCGCGAGTGTGTTCACCCAGCAATGGAGCGGGGCGGCTGGTCGGTGGCGCGGCGTTGTCCATGTCGGAGAAGTGGATCGGCAGCCCCATGCCGCGCACTCGGCCTTCGGTAGGGTGTTCAGTTTCCACCACCATGCCGCGTGCGATGGTTTGCGGATGTGCCAGCGCCGCCGCGATGTCCAGCACAGGCCCGGCAGGCAGGCCGAGGTTGTCGAACAGCACCATCCATTCGTCCGTGGTGCGCGCGACCAGCACTTCGTTGAGGATCTCCACCAGGGCCAGGCGATGCTCCATGCGCAACGCGTTGCTGGCGAAGCGCGGGTCGGCCTTGAGTTGCGGCACGGCGAGTGCTTCGACCAGGCGTTCGTAGTTGGCCTGGTTGGCGGCGCCAATGTTTATCCAGCCGTCGGCGGTGCGGAACACCTGATACGGCGCGCTGGTGGAGTTGGCTGAACCCATCTTCGGCAGGATGGTGCCATCGGCGAAATACGCCGCCGCCGGCCAGTACATTTGTTGCAGGCCGGCTTCGAACAGCGAGGTGTCGACCATCTGCCCAAGACCGGTTTTCTGCTTGGCCGCGTAGGCCGCGCAGATGCCGAGGGCGGCGAGGATGCCGGAGTTGATGTCGGCCACCGGCGAACCGGCCTTGACCGGCTCACGCCCGGCTTCACCGGTCATGCTCATCATGCCGCTCATGCCTTGGGCGATCAGGTCAAAACCGCCTTTTTCGCCGAACGGCCCGCTGCGGCCGTAACCGGAGATCGCGCAGTAGATCAGCCCGGGGTTAAGGGTTTTCAGGGTTTCATAACCGAGGCCGAATTTCTCCATGGTGCCGGCGCGGTAGTTTTCCGTGACCACATCGGCGTCCATCAACAGACGGCGCAATACGTCGCGCCCGCCCTCGGTCTTGAGGTTCAGGCCAATGCCGCGCTTGTTGCGGTTGACCACCATGAACGAAGCGGATTCACCGCTGGCCATGATTGGCGAGAAGCGGCGCGAGTCGTCACCGTCCGGGACTTTCTCGACCTTCACCACGTCGGCGCCCATGTCGGCCAGCATCATCCCGCACACCGGGCCGGACATGATGTGAGCCAGTTCTACCACGCGCATTCCTGTCAGCGGTCCCATGTTATTTCCCCTTGAATTGTGGTTTGGCTTTCGCGATGAAAGCGTTCAGGCCAATCTGAAAATCGTCGGTGTCGTAGCAGCTGTAACTGCTGTCGATCTGCTCGACGGTGGGCGCGACGCCGGCCTCAAGCTGACGTGCGGCCTGGCGGTGCCAGCGGGCGACGAGGGGCGCGCCGTTGGCGATGCGCCTGGCGGTGGCGAGGGTTTCGGACTCGACCTCGCTGTCAGCGACGACGCGGGTCACGAGGTGTTTCACGTAGGCATCGTTGGCGTCGAGAATCCGCCCTTCGAGAAGAATTTCGAGGGTGGTCGAACGTCCGGCCAATGCCACCAGACCGGCCATTTCGTCATAGGACATGACCAATCCCAGCTTGCCGACCGGCGCGCCGAAGCGACTGGAGGTGCCGCAGATGCGCAAATCGCACAGTGCGGCGATTTCCAGGCCGCCGCCGACGCACACGCCGTGGATCATCGCGATTACCGGGTGTGGGCAGTCGGCAACGGCGCGCATGGCCCTGGAAGTGACGTCGGCATAGACCCGGGCTTGCGCCTGATTGGCGCGCACAGTGGGAAACTCACCGACATCGGCGCCGGCGGCAAACGCTTGCTCGCCAGCGCCGCGCAACACCACGCAGCGCACGCTGGTATCGGCGGACAATTCGCTCATGACGTCACCCAAGTCCTGCCACATGGACAGGGTCAGGGCGTTCATTTTTCCCGGATGACTGAGGGTGACGATGGCAAGGCTGTCTTGCCGGTCGATAAGGACGGTGGGCTTCATGATTGTTCCGCTGGCGTCGAATCGCGTTCGACGGTGCGGTTGCCTCCTGATTTATTGTTGTTGGATCGCGGCTGCTTACAGCGATTGTTCGAGCATCGACAGGTAGTCCGCGGGCGATGCTTCGCGGGGATTGGTCTTGTGGCTGTGATCGTGCAAGGCGCCTTCGACAATGCCGGCGAACAGGCTTGGGTCGACGCCGATCTCGCTCAGGCGCGTTGGCAGGCCCAGGCGTCGGGTCATGTCTTCGATGGCCTCACCGATATTGGCACCGGCCGCAAGGCCCATGGCATGGCGCAGGCGTTCGAGCTTGCGTTCATCGCGAACGGTGGGCGCGTTGGCGTTGAAGTCGACGACGGCGGGCAGAAAGATCGCGTTCAACGTGCCGTGGTGCAGTTTCGGATTGATGCCGCCCAGGGCGTGGGACAAGCTGTGCACACAGCCCAGCCCTTTCTGGAAGGCCAGCGCGCCTTGCATCGACGCGCTCATCATGTTCATCCGGGCTTCGCGATCACCGGGTTCGGTGGTGGCGCGCTCGATGTGTTCCCAGGCGCGCCACAAGCCATCGAGGGCAATGCCATCGGCGGCGGGGTTGAAGGCCGGCGCCATGAACGTTTCGATGCAATGGGCGATCGCGTCCATGCCGGTGGCGGCGGTCAACATCGCTGGCAGGCCCAGGGTCAGTTCCGGGTCGCAGATGGCCACGCGAGGCACCACATAAGGTGAGATTACGCCCACTTTGCGACCATCGTCGAGGATCAGAATGGCGCCCCGGCCGACTTCGCTGCCGGTGCCTGCCGTGGTCGGAATGGCAATCAGCGGCGCGGTGGCAGACGTAATGCGATCCAGTCCGCCTTCGATCACCGCAAAGCTTTGCAGGGGGCCGTCGTGAGTGGCACAGACCGCGACGCCTTTGGCCAGATCAATCGAAGAACCGCCACCCACCGCGATGATGCCGTTGCACTCGCCCAGGTGGTATTGCTCGACGGCGTCACGCACCGCGTGTTCGTTGGGGTTGGGCGGGGTGGCGTCGAAAATGGTCGGTGTACGTTCAGCGCCGAGGGCTGCGATGACCTTGTCGACGATGCCGGCGCCGCGCACGCCGACGTCAGTGACGATCAGCGGTCGGGTGATACCGGCGCGCTCGGCTTCGGCGGCCAGATGCTGCAGGCTGTCGTAGCCGAACTGGATTTTGGTGACGTAATTGATGAGGGACATGATTCACCACAAGTTATACAGGATTGTTATTGTTGCAATCGGTTGGGGGCAGGAGAGCTTTCGATCTCAGGTCAAACCCATTGCATTGCCTGGTCGTGGGGTGGACTATAGGGCCGTCGTGGCGAGCCTCGATACTGACAACTTTCGATACCTCTATAACTTTTAGTTAATCCTGATGACGCCCTCACTCAATTCGATCATGTCCCGCCTGCACATCAAGCAGCTGCGTTTGCTGATAGCCCTGGATGAGCACGGCTCCTTGCTGGGCGCGGCCAAGCAGGTCGCGCTGACCCAGCCCGGCGCCAGCAAAGCCCTGCAGGAAATTGAAACCACCTTCGGCACGTCGCTGTTCACCCGCACTAACCGCGGGCTTGAGCCGAACGATGCCGGACGCTCGGTGATCCGCTACGCCCGGCTGATCCAGACCGACCTCGCACACCTGCGCGAAGAGATCATCGGCATCATGAGCGGCGAGGGCGGACGAGTGTCGGTCGGCACCATCATGGGCGCCGTGCCGCTGTTGACCACCGCGATCAGCCGAGTTATTGCCGACAACCCGAAACTGTCGATCGAGATCGTCGAAGACACTAGCGCCGCGCTGCTCAGCCAGCTCGACGCCGGGCGCCTGGACCTTGCGATCTGCCGTACCACCATCAGCACCACGCCCTACTTGTATGAGAGCTCGACCTTCGTCGAAGAAACCCTGGCGGTGATCGCCAGCACCCAACATCCGTTCGCCTACGCCCGGCAGTTATCGCTCAAGGACCTGGTGGATTACCGCTGGGTCGTCTATCGCGCCAACATGCCAATGCGCTTGTTGCTGGAACGCGAATTTCACGAGGCCGACCTGCGATTCCCGGTGCACCTGCTGGAAACCACCTCGGCGTTTGCCACGCTGTCGCTGCTCCAGGAAAACCCGACCCTGGTCGCGCTGGTGTCGACCGATGTGGCGAAGTTCTGCTCCGGCTACGGCTTCACCACCACGCTGCCGCTGCCCATCACCTCACGCAGCGAACCCTATGAACTGGTATCGCGCAAAGGCGTACCGGACTCGCCGGCGGCGCGTTTGCTGCGAGAGGCCTTATTGAATCCCTCGGGATAATGCCTGCGTCTGCAAGTGAGCATTCGTGCGATTAAGGCAAATGTGATTTGCCGCGGAGGCGGTGTTTGAGAGGGGGTATGCGCCGCAATACTTCGCGGGATTTTGCCTGCCCAATAATTGGCCCACGGATGGCCACTGCGAGGTTCCAACATGAATGTGCCCAACCGGCTCGCGCTCTTGATGACCACTGCCGCGCTCCTCACTGCCTGTGGTGAATCTTCCAAACTGCCGCCACAGGCGGGCGTCGGCCCGGCCCCGCAGTTGCCCGAGCCCGTCACTTCGCTGATCCCCACCTTGAAAGTTTCAAAAGCGGTGGGCTGGTCGGGTCAGGACCGTCCCACGGCGCCTGCCGGTTTCACCGTCGCCGCGCTGGCTGAAAACCTCGACCACCCGCGCTGGATCTATGTCTTGCCCAATGGCGATGTGCTGGTCGCCGAAAGCAATCATCCGCCGATGCCGGAAGGGGCCACCGATGGCGGCACCGGTCCGATTGCCTGGGTACGCCGCACGGCGATGGGATTCGTGATGGGGCGGGTGGGGGCCGACGCCCCGAGCGCCAACCGAATCACCTTGTTGCGCGATGTCGACGGCGACGGTCACGCCGAGGTTCGAACCGAGTTCATGACCGGTCTGACCTCGCCGTTTGGCATGGCGCTGGTGGGCAATGAGCTGTTCATCGCCAACGCCGACGCCTTGGTCAAGGTCCCTTACAGCGAAGGTCAGACCGAGATAAAGGCAGTTCCGGTGAAAGTCACCGACCTGCCTGCAGGCATCAATCACCACTGGACCAAGAACGTACTGGCCAACCCTGAGGGGACCCGGCTGTACGTCACCGTAGGCTCCAACAGCAATGTTGGCGAGAACGGTCTCGATGCGGAAGAAGGCCGCGCCGCGATTTGGGAGGTCGACGTCAAGAACGGCAGCAAGCGTCTGTTTGCCAGCGGTCTGCGCAACCCCAACGGGCTGGCCTGGAAGCCGGGCACGACGCAGCTGTGGACGGTAGTCAACGAGCGTGACGAAATCGGCAGCGACCTGGTGCCCGATTACCTGACGTCGGTGAAGGACGGCGCATTCTACGGCTGGCCGTGGAGTTACTACGGCGCCCACGTCGACACCCGTGTCGAGCCGCCGCGCCCGGACAAAGTGGCCCAGGCCATTGCTCCGGATTACGCGCTGGGCACGCACGTCGCGCCGCTGGGCCTGGCATTCTCGGACTCGCGGGCCATGTCGGCGAACTTCGCCCAAGGTGTTTTCGTTGGCGAGCATGGCTCGTGGAACCGCAACCCGCAGGCGGGCTACAAAGTGGTGTTCATCCCGTTCAGTGATGGCAAGCCCGCTGGAATGCCAGTTGATTTCCTGACCGGGTTTCTCAACGCCGACGGCGAGGCACGGGGGCGTCCCGTGGGCGTAACGCTGGACCAGCGCGGCGCGTTGTTGGTCGCTGATGATGTCGGGAACAAGATCTGGCGTATCGCCGCCGTGAAACCCTAGTCAACATCACAATTGTCAGGAGCACGATTATGGATTTGGGTATTTCAGGTCGTTGGGCGATTGTCTGCGCCGCCAGCAAAGGCTTGGGTCTGGCGTGTGCGCGTGCCTTGGCGATGGAGGGCGTCAATCTGGTGATCAACGCACGCGGCGACGAAACATTGCAGGCCGCCGCCGGACAATTACGCAACCTGGCGCCGGGAATTGAAGTGCGCACGGTGGCCGGGGACATCAGCACCCCTGAGGTGCGCGAGCAGGTGCTGGCGGCGTGTCCGCAGGTCGATATCCTGATCAATAACGCTGGCGGACCACCGCCGGGCGACTTCCGTGACTGGCAGCGTGAAGACTGGTTGAAGGCGCTGGACGCCAACATGCTCACGCCCATCGAGCTGATCAAGGCCTGCGTCGATGGCATGGCCGAGCGCGGTTTCGGGCGCGTGGTCAACATCACGTCGGGCGCGGTCAAGGCCCCCATCGATGTGCTCGGCCTGTCCAACGGCGCGCGCAGTGGCTTGACCGGTTTTATCGCCGGGCTGGCGCGTCAGGCGCGGCTGGCCGGGCACAACGTGACGATCAACAATTTGCTGCCGGGCCCGTTCGAGACCGAACGCTTGCACAAAACCCTGAGCGCGGCCGCCCAGGCCAATGGCACCGATGTCGAGCAGATCAGTGAACAGCGCCGCCGAAACGTCCCGGCCCAGCGCTTCGGCCAGCCCGATGAATTCGGCGCCTACTGCGCGTTCATTTGCAGCGCCCACAGCGGTTTTCTGACCGGGCAGAATTTGTTGTTGGATGGCGGCAGTTATCCCGGTACGTTTTGATGGATCGTCAGGCGTAAAAGGAGCACAAGGCAGGTGAGCGTCGATATTCAATGCGTGGTGGTCGGGGCCGGTGTGGTCGGCCTCGCGGTGGCCAGGGCGCTGGCCCGGACCGGGCGCGAAGTGATCCTGGTCGAGGCTGGCGACGGCATTGGCGTGGGCATCAGTTCGCGCAATTCCGAAGTGATCCATGCCGGGATCTATTACCCGAGCGCCAGCCTGAAAGCGCAGTTGTGCGTGGAGGGCAAGCAACGCCTTTACGCTTTCTGCGATGAGCGCAGCGTCGATTACCAACGCCTGGGCAAGCTGATCGTGGCCACCGATGAGCGTCAGTGCGTGGCGTTGCAGGCGTTATTGGAACAGGGCCAACGCAACGGCGTCGATGACTTGCAATGGCTCGACGCGGGGCAAGCACAAGCGCTTGAACCGGCGCTGTCCTGCGTCGCGGCGCTCTGGTCGCCTTCCACCGGTATCGTCGATTCCCATGCCCTGATGCTGGCGCTTCAGGCAGACGCCGAAGCCCTCGGCACATCGATTGCCTTTCACACGCCGCTGGCATCTGCCCGATGCACCGAGCAAGGTTTTGAACTGCACATGGGCGGTGCGCAGCCGATGACGTTGAACTGCCGCGAGTTGATCAATTGCGCCGGGTTGTCCGCGCCGGATGTGGCGAGCCGGATTGAAGGTTTGCCATCGCAGCACGTTCCTGCGGCGCGGTTGTGCAAAGGCAGCTATTTCAGTTTCAGCGGTCGGGCGCCGTTTCGGCATCTGGTGTATCCGGCACCGGAAAGTGCCGGGCTCGGTGTGCACATGACCCTCGATCTGGGTGGCCAGGCGCGTTTCGGGCCGGATATCGAATGGGTCGATCAGGTGGATTACCGTGTGGACCCGCACCGGGCCGACGGCTTCTACGAAGCGATCCGGCGTTACTGGCCCGGTTTGCCCGATAACAGCCTGCAGCCCGCTTACAGTGGCATCCGCCCGAAAATCACCGGCCCTGACGAGCCGGCCGCCGATTTCATCATCAGCGGTCCGACCGAGCACGGCGTGCCGGGGCTGGTAAACCTGTTCGGCATTGAATCCCCAGGCCTCACCAGTTGCCTGGCGCTGGCCGAACGGGTAGTTCAGCGTCTGGCACCGCACTCCTTCTAGTCGCTGACGAAGCTGCCGGTTATCAGTGTTTACGCTGCTTTGCGACGAGAGGGCTATGCTTGGCAGAGTGCCCATTGTCATGGGAGAGCTGTGATGATCAACGTACGCACTGCCCGCATGCTTGCCGAATACAAGCAATGGGCCGACAAGCGCCTGTTTGACAGCCTGGCCGAACTGCCGCCGGGAGAGGTCGATAAAGAGCGGGTGTCGGTGTTCAGGAACATGATCGGCACCCTGAACCACATCTATGTCGTGGACTGCATCTGGAAGGCTCACCTCGAAGGCCGAGGGCACGGCTTCAAAACCTCACACGATCTGTTGCATCCCGACCTGTCTGACTTGCGCATGGCGCAAAAGGACATCGATCACTGGTACTGCGACTGGAGCGCCCGGCAGACCGAGTCCTCGCTGGACAAACCTGTCGAGTTCACCTTCGTTTCGGGCGAGAGCGGCTCCATGAGCGCCGGGGCGATGTTGCTGCACGTGGTCAACCACGCCAGCTATCACCGGGGCTGGGTGATCCAGATGTATTTCGACATTCCCGCCATGCCGCCGATGACCGATATGCCGATCTTCCTGCGCGAAACCGATCCCGCGTCTTTCCAATCGATCAATACCCCGGTAGCGGCGCCGACCTGTATTGGACGATTCTCGAGTGCAACCAACGTTCTGCCGAATCGTTATCGTTGACGGTTGGCTGATCGTTCCCACGTCGAGGCGTCGAACCGTCCGCGTGGGAATGCCTCTAGGGACGCTCCGCATTCCAGCTTTCGAAAGGGACGCGGAGCGTCCCGGGCTGCATTCCCACGCAGAGCGTGGGAACGATCATTGCGAGCCCGATTTGGTCAGTACTTTCCTGAGCGTCTCCGGAAAAGGAGGCGCATTTATTTTTCAGTCTGGTCCGTGGTGTATGGGCGCGGGGCGGGTTTTAAACGTCGATGTTTAATCGACATCTCCAGACACTCTCTCAGGCTACACATCCTTGCGTCGTTGCCTACGTCTGCGCCAGAATCCGCCGGCTTGTGCGCCTTGGGCCTGGACTCTATCGTTTCCGGGTCGCTGCCAATTCAGCGTCCGGACTTGACCGTCCGAATCGATCAAGGCGTACCAGTGGCCAAGAAAAGCTCCAGGCTTTTTGCGGTGGCTGTGCGAGGGACACTTTCGAGTGTGCCGGATTCCTTGATTTCCGGTCGGTCAACCCGCGTACAGCTGCCACCTTTCGTTTGACCGCGTCAGGTCGCAGCTCCGCCAATCAAGGAGCTTCACTGTGTTCAAAACCACCCCCAATCCTCCGGATATAAACGACGTTTCTCCGTACGAATCCCCCGATTCCAAAAAATTCAACGAAGCCGCCGACCGCGCCCTCGACCATTACCTCAATCCCGCCAAGGCATCACCCCCAAGAAAACCCAGCACGATGTTCCTCATCGCGCCCGATATCGATTCGGAAAGCCTGCTGGCTCACGCCTGCGAGTCCATGGCCTCGGCGAGTGTGATGGCGAGTGATTTTGCCGGGGAGCTGCAAGGGCCGCAGCGTCACAAGATGCTGGCGTTGCAGCAGATCATCATGCTGGGCGAGCTGGCGGTGAATCGGGCGCTGGATAACGTCGATCCGCAGAACGCCTGACAAGATCGTTCCCATGCTCTGCGTGGGAATGCCTCTAGGGACGCTCTGCGTTCCAGCTCTCGAAAGGGACGCGGAGCGTCCCGGGCTGCATTCCCACGCGGAGCGTGGGAACGATCTCAATCACCTTGTTCGGCGTGGAGCGATAAGGGGAATGATCATGGCGAGCCCGGTTCTGTTAGCACTTTCCTGAACGTCTCCACCAGCGGTCGCAGATTGATCCGGTGCCACGCCGCCCACAATGGCGTGGTAAACGAAATCCATGGCACTTCCCGTAGCACCACGCCTGGCGGGGCATTGCGGCTCAAGCCTTTTTGAATCATCGCGATCCCCAGTCCTGACGCTACCAGCCCCAACGCGGTGAAGGGTTCGGTGGCTTCCATGCGGATGTCCGGGGTGAAGCCGGCGCGGATGCAGGCGCTGATGAAGTCGTCGCGGCTGGCAACGTTCTGGCGGTGTTGCACGCCGATCCACTCCTGATCGGCCAGGTCCGCCGGGGTCAATGTCGCTTGCTGGGCGAGGGCATGGTGCTCGGGCAAGGCCAGCAGCATCGGATCATCCAGCACCTGGAAACCCAGCAGGTCCGGATCGTCGGCGAGGGGCGGCTCGCCAACCAGGGCGATGTCCAGACTACGCTGACGCAGGCCTTCAAGTTGTTCGGCAGAGCTCAGGTTGTACAGCGCGACGTGCACGTTCGGTCGGTCGCCGCGCAGCACGCGCAGGGCGTTGGGCAACACGCCGGCGTGCATGGCGTTTTCGATGTAGCCGATGCACAAGCCGCCTTCTTCGCCACGGCCCAGGCGCTTGCCCAACGATTCGAGGCGGTTGGCGTGGGTCAACAGGGCGCGGGTTTCGGCGAGGAACGTCTGGCCGTCGCGGGTCAGGCGGATACGCTGCTGGCTGCGCTCGAACAGGGTCAAGCCCAGGCGTTCCTCGAGCTGGGCGATTTGCCGGCTCAGGGGCGACTGGGAAATGTGCAAACGTTCGGCGGCGCGACCGACGTGTTCTTCTTCGGCGACGGCGACGAAGTAGCGCAATTGGCGGATGTCGATCATGTCAGACCTATCAGGACTTAAGTGCTGCACATTATGTCTTGGACGGTCCGACCATCGCAATCTAGGATCTGCTCAACGGTCACCCGTACTACTTGATGAAGGGCGACCTCTGAAACTGATGAGGATTGAAGCATGAGCTTGAAAGACAAACTGCCCGGCGCGCTGGGTTTCGGTACAGCGCCATTGGGCAACATGTTCCGCGCCATTCCTGAAGAAGAGGCGCTGGCCACGGTGCATGCCGCGTGGGATGCCGGCGTGCGCTACTTCGATACCGCGCCGTTTTACGGTTCGGGCCTGTCGGAGATCCGCCTGGGCGCTGCGCTGGCCCACTACAACCGCGACGATTACGTGCTGAGCAGCAAAGTCGGGCGGGTCATCCTTGATGAAGTCGAAGACACCGCTGCCCGCGACCTCGGCGAGAAGAGCGGGGTGTTCGAGCACGGTCGCCCGAACAAGATCGTCAACGACTACAGCGCCGACGCCACCCTGCGTTCCATCGAAGACAGCCTCAAACGTCTGCAGACCGACCGCTTGGACATCGTCTGGGTGCACGACATTGCTCAGGACTTTTACGGCGATCAGTGGCTGGAATACTTCAACCAGGCCCGCACCGGTGCGTTCAAAGTGCTGACCCGACTGCGCGAAGAAGGCGTGATCAAGGGCTGGGGCCTGGGCGTGAATAAGGTTGAACCGTGCGAGCTGACCCTTGATCTGACTGAAGCGCAGCCGGACGGTTTTCTGCTGGCGGGTCGCTACACTCTTCTCGACCACGACCGTGCCTTACAGCGTCTGATGGACGCGGCACTGGCGCAGAACGTCGAGATCGTGGTTGGCGGTCCTTACAGTTCGGGCATTTTGGCCGGTGGTACGCACTTCGAATACCAGAAAGCCAGCCCGGCGATCATCAACAAGGTCGAGCAGATCAAGCGCATCGCGGCTGCCCACGGTGTCGACATCAAGGCTGCTGCGTTGCAGTTCTCGTTGGCGAATCCGGCAGTGGCCGCGGTGATTCCAGGGTCCAGCCGTCCGGACCGAATCGCTGAAGACGTGGCCGCACTGTCGGCGGTGATTCCCGCCGCATTCTGGCAAGCGATGCGTGAGGCGAAACTGGTTTCTGACCGTGCGCCATTGCCGATCACAGGAGCATGAGCATGAAAATCGATTTGACTGGAAAACTTGCCATTGTCAGCGGCAGCACCGCCGGCATTGGCCTGGGCATCAGCAAGGCACTGGCCGAATCCGGTGCCACGGTGGTAGTGATCGGCCGCGAGACGGCCAAGGTCGAACAGGCGCTGGCGAGCATCCGCCAGAGCGTGCCGGACGCGCAACTGCGTGGCCTGACCGCCGACCTCGGCACGGCTGAAGGCGCTGAAAAGCTGTTCGCTGCCGAACCCCGCGCCGACATCCTGGTGAACAATCTCGGCATCTTTAACGATGTGGATTTTTTCGACACGCCGGACAGCGAGTGGACGCGCTTTTACGAGGTTAACGTGATCTCCGGCGTGCGCCTGTCACGGCGTTACGTGCCGGACATGGTCAAGCAAGGCTGGGGGCGGGTGATCTTCGTGTCCTCGGAATCCGGCATCGCGATTCCCGCCGACATGCTCAACTATGGCGTGACCAAGAGCGCCAACCTGGCGGTGTCCCACGGCCTGGCCAAGCGGTTGGCGGGCACCGGCGTGACGGTCAATGCGATCCTGCCCGGCCCGACGCTGACCGATGGCCTTGAGCAGATGCTCAAGGACGCCACTGATGCGTCGGGGCGTAGTATTCATGAAGAAGCCGATGCGTTCGTGCGCAAGGCCCGGCCGACTTCTATTATCCAGCGCGTGGCGAATGTCGAGGAAGTCGCCAACCTGGTGGCCTACATCGCTTCGCCGCTGTCCTCGGCCACCACAGGCGCGGCGCTGCGGGTCGACGGCGGTGTTGTCGACAGCATGGCGATTTGAACCTTTTTAATTAAGAGAGAGGACTACATGGCAACTGCATCAGCATTCATTGATATCCCGGCGTCGGCCGATCAGGTGTGGCAATTGATTGGCGGCTTCGACACGCTGCCGGACTGGCTGCCGTTTATCCCGAAAAGCGAACTGAGCGAAGGCGGGCGGGTGCGCAGCCTGCAAACCGCGGAAGGCGCGGTGGTGGTTGAGCGCCTGGAGGCGTTTGATAACGCCGGGAAGACTTACAGCTATTCGATTGTGCAGGCGCCGTTTCCCGCGACCGAATACCTGGCGACTATCAAGGTAGAAGCACAGGGCGAGGGCACCCGGGTGACGTGGTCGGGCCGGTTTACGCCGGTTGGGGTGAGCGAGGCAGAGGTCGAGGCGTTGTTTGCCGGGATTTATCAGGGCGGCCTTGAGGCCTTGCGGGCCAACTACCCAGCCTGATAGTCACTGCAAATCCCCTGTGGGAGCGAGCTTGCTCGCGATTGCGTCTTCAGCATCAACATAGATGTTGACTGATAGACCGCTATCGCGAGCAAGCTCGCTCCCACAGGTGTTGTGTCAATTCAGGTGATTTGGCTCAGGTCTGGGACATCAGTTTTTGCTGGCAATCGAGTGTCAATCGTGCGCCGCCGAGTTCGCTGGTGCCCACTTCAAGCGCAAAGCCATGCAGGCTGGCGATCGCCGCAACAATCGAGAGACCCAGGCCAAAGCCGTTTTTCTGATTGCCACCGTCCGCCCGATAGAAGCGCTGGAACACCGCTTTGCGTTCGCTTTCCGGGATGCCGGGGCCTGAATCGAGCACTTCGATTCGCGTGTGCCCAGCCACATTGACCCCACGCAAAATCACTTCGCCGCCCGGCGGGGTAAATTTGATCGAGTTGCTCAACAAGTTCGCCACAGCCTCAAACAACAGCGCGCGATCGCCAGTCAACGGGGGCAGCGATGCAGGCAATTGCAGCGTGAACAGCAACTCGCCTTCCTCCGCCAGCGGCAGGTAAAAGTCGTGCAATTCCTGCAGCAGCGGCACCGGGTCCAGCTGCACAAATCCGGAGCGGCGCTGCCGGTCCTCCAGTTCGGAAATCCGCAACAATCCACGAAACCGCGCCATCAAGGTGTCGGCTTCAGCGAGCACTGAGTCCAGCTGCACGGCCAGCGTCGAGCCTTCATCCGCCTGCTGTTGAATCCGGTACAACTGCGCGCGCAGGCGGGTCAGCGGGGTGCGCAGGTCATGGGCGATGTTGTCGCACACACCCTTGACCTCGTTCATCAAGCGTTCGATGCGTTCAAGCATGGCGTTGACGATGGCGGCGAGCATATCCAGCTCATCGCGGCGATTGGACAGGGGCAGGCGCCGGGTCAGGTCGCCGGCGACGATGGCTTCGGCGCTCGCTTGAATCGCACGAATGCGCCGCAACGGGCGCCGCCGCAGCAGGTGCCAGCCGGCAATGCCGGGCAGAATGGTCAGCGTCACCCCCCAAAACAAGGCATGCAAAATGATGCGGGTCACGGCGAACAACGAACCGTTGTCGCGTACCAACACTAGCCAGCGACCGTCCCTGGTCTGGGTCGCCACCGCGTCACAACTGTCGGCGGGCAGGCTGGGGTCGTCGGATTCGGCGCAGTCGCTGAGCATGTGGATCTTGCCGTCCAGCGGCAAACCTTCGGGGATGCTTTGCATCGCACCGCTGAGGTAGCGGTGCTTGGCATCGAACAGGCCGTAGGCGTCGATGCCGCGAATGTCGAAGGTCATGCTGACGGCGAGGGCGTCCACCAGTTGCTCGCCCTGAAAGTGCGAAAACAGGTGCTGGCGTTGCATCAGCGAGTGCTTGGCCAAATTGTCCAGGTAAGCCGAAACCTCGAAATACATGACCCCCATGAGAATCCCGCTCCAGAGCACGAACAGCGAACTGTACAGCGCGAGCAGGCGGCTGCTGGACGAGCGCCAGCCGTTAGAGGGGTTCAGCAATGACATATCCCGAGCCTCGCACGGTGCGGATCAACGGGACTTTACCGGGTGGGTCGATCTTCTTGCGTAGACGACCGATGTGCACGTCGATGAGGTTGGTACCGGGGTCGAAGTGATAACCCCAGACTTCCTCGAAAATCATCATCCGCGACAGAATCTGCCCGGTGTTGCGCATCAGGAATTCCAGCAGCTTGTACTCGGTGGGCAACAGCGTCAGCAACTGATCGTCGCGGCTGGCTTCGTGGCTGATCAGGTTCAGCTCAAGGTCGGCGACGCGCAACGTGGTCGCCTGTGCGGTCACGGTGTTCTGGCGGCGCAGCAGCACTTCAACGCGGGCGGCCATTTCATCGGTGGCGAACGGCTTGGTCAAGTAATCGTCACCGCCAGCGCGCAAGCCGCGCACCCGCTCGTCGACGTCGGACAGGGCGCTGATCATCAGAATCGGCGTGGCCACGCCCATGGTGCGCAACGTGGTGACAATCGCCAGGCCATCGAGCTCGGGCAGCATGCGGTCCAGCGTGATCAGGTCGTAGTTGCCGCTGACCGCACGTTCAAGTCCTTCACGGCCATTGTTGACCCAATCGACATCGAGGCCGTGGCTGCTCAGTTCGGCGACGATTTCCCGGGCGGTCACGGCGTCGTCTTCGATGGTCAAGATGCGGGTCATAGGGCGTGCCTGATAGTCAGTTCATGGCGGAGTGTGGGGGTATTTTGCCAAGAATTACCGGGGTCTGAATAAATTAACTTTCATGTTGCTTGAAGAGCTTGTGCAGAGCATTGATATCATACGGCCATAACTCATTCAGGAAACTGCGCTGTGCTTACTTTGATTCGTCGCGGCGGGATGCCGATTACATTGTTGCTGCTGTGCATTGCCAGCGCTTCCAGCTGGGCGGGTAATACACCGTGCTCGGGAAAAAAGGGCGGAATTGATCGCTGTGACGGCGATCTGTTTCTGTGTAATGACGGATCTATCAGCGGTTCGAAGAAAAGTTGCTCGGCGGTGTATGGCGGCCAAAGCCAAGCCCGACCGCAAACCGTGTTGCAGAGTAATGATGGCTGCGCCTGCGGCACCGGCTCGTTCTGCACGGGGCCCAGAGGCGGGGTCTATTGCCTCACGCCCAGCGGTAACAAGAGCTACAAGCGCAAGTAGTTAATCGCAGTGCATAAAACCCGCTGCAATTGCCCCTACCTTGCAAATTGCAATAAAACTGGAAGTTCAAACTTTATAAGTTATTGAAATAACAAGATTTATTTAAATATTGCGACTGGCACGGTGACTGCAATTCTCCCTCCGAAGAGTTGTAACACCATCTTTCTGCCTGGAGCGAAAACAATGAATAGATCCTCTGATGGTTTCTATCCCGATATAGAAGAATCAAGCACGCTGTCGGGGGTGTCCTGGGGCGCGATCTTCGCCGGGGCTGCTGCGGCAGCGGCGTTGTCGCTAATTCTGGTACTGCTCGGCTTCGGTCTGGGCTTTTCGGCGGTTTCACCTTGGGCCCATGAAGGCGTGAGCGCCAAAGGCCTGGGGATTTCCACAATCGTCTGGCTGGCGGTAACGCAAATCGTGGCTTCCGGGCTCGGCGGTTATATCGCCGGTCGCTTGCGGGTGAAGTGGGCCAACATGCACGGCGATGAAGTTTATTTCCGTGACACTGCCCACGGCTTCCTGGCCTGGTGCGTAGCCACGCTGGTGACGGCGACGCTGGTCGTCGGTTCGGTCAGCAGCATCGTCAGCGGTGGCGTACAAGCCGGCGCAAGTGTTGTCGGTGGCGCTGCCAGTGTCGCGACTCAAGCCGCTGGCACCGCCGCGGCTAAAACCGACAGTGACCAGTATGGTTACTTCGTCGACACCCTGTTCCGCGATGATCGTCCTGCCGCTGTCAGCGATGACGCCGCCCGCAGCACCGTGACCCGGATCTTCGTACGCTCCCTGAGCGATGGCCAACTGGCCGCCGCAGACCGGACTTACCTGGCCCAATTGGTTGCCCAGCGCACCAACCTGACCCAGGCCGATGCCGAACGCCGTGTCGATGAAGTCTATGCCCGCACTCAAAAAGCGGTTGCCGACGCCAAGCTGGCGGCCCAACAAGCTGCTGACACCGCTGCCAAAGTCGCTGCCTGGACGTCGCTGTGGATGTTCGTTGCCTTGCTGATCGGTGCGTTTTTCGCCAGCTTCGCCGCCACCTTCGGCGGTCGTCGTCGGGATGCCGTGGTGTATCTGGAATCCGACACTTATGTCACCACCACTACATTGCCTGTTCGCTAACCCAGGAGAATCCTCATGCGCTCATTACTTCTGTTTTTTCTCGGCGTGCCTATCCCGATCATCATCCTGATCGCCCTGTTCATGCATTGATACTCTGAGGCTTATGCCTCTGCCGCTTCCGCCTCTGGTGGAAGCGGCTTTTTGCTTTCCGGGCTCCAATAAAGCGACACTGATCTGCGGCAGCAAGCTTGCTCGCACATTTTTGATTTGGGTTGCCCAGGAGAGAAGTACGTTGGACAAAAAGGAAATTAAACGGCAACTGGTGGAAATGCTGGAAGCCGGGCGTTCAAAAACCGAGACCTTCAAGGCGTTTTCGGGTGGGGCGGTCAAGGACCGGGTGCTGGCTTACTGGATTGGAGCCAGGCCGGATCCGGCGTTGCGCGAAAAGCATTCAGGCAAGGTCAACGTTCTGATTGCATTGACCTGTGTCCAGGCATTGCTGGGCGCGGTCACCAGTTTTTTCATGGGTTTGATGATCGGGCCCGGTGCAGCGGTGTTCTTCACGCTCTTTGCGGGGCTGGTGCCATTGGCATTTGCGTGGGGTTTTTACAAGAGCTCGGCGAAGGCCTACACGATCTACATGATTCTGAGCGTCAGCCAAATCTCGCGAATGTTCAAGGGATATGAAGAAGACCCGGTGATGACCGTGGTCGGCGTGGCGATCACCCTGGGCATGGTGTTTTTTGCCACGTGGATCAAAAACCTGTTGTTCCCGGACCTGGGCTTTGTGGGTTCGAAAAAGCTCAAGGGACAGTACGTGTTCTCCAACTGATTGACGAGGTAGGGGCCAGCTCCCACCGGGTTCTTGTGATCGACACAAATCCCTGTGGGAGCGGGCTTGCCCTCGATGGCGACAGACCTGCCGCCACAAGACTCAAACCTTACCCGCTTCCCGCTCCTCCATCTGATCCGCCTCAAACAATCTGGCCAATTCCGCCCGCGCTTCCTGTGCCGTCTGCAAGACCTTCGCCGCATCGTCATACACCGCATGCTGGGCTTCCAGCACTTGTTCATCGTGATGCTTGAAGCGCTTGATCCGCGCATCGGCCTGCGCTTGGGTGAGTCCGAGACCGACCAAGGTGCGCCGACTCATTTCCAGGCTCGAATAATAGGTTTCCCGAATCGCCTCGGCGCCAAGGTCCACCAGCCGGTGCACATGCTGACGGTTACGGGCCCGGGCGATGATCTTGATGTGCGGATACAGCTTTTGCACCACCTCGGCGGTCTTGATATTGGTGTCCGGATCATCGGTGGCGATGACAAAGTATTCCGCTTGCTCGACCTTGGCCGCGCTGAGAATTTCCGGGCGCATCGGGTCGCCGTAGAACACCGGGACGCCGCCGAAACTGCGCGACAGTTCGATGGTTTCCACCGAGGTGTCCAGCGCCACGAACTTGATGTTCTGTGCGCGCAGAATCCGCGCCACGATCTGCCCCATCCGGCCCATGCCGGCAATCACCACGCGCGGCGCGTCGGTGTCGATGTCGCGAAATTTCTCCGGCACCTCGACGGGCTGCACCTTGGGCGTATACAGCCGCGCGCACAGCAGCAACAACAGCGGCGTCACTGCCATGGACAAGGTGATCGTCAGCACCAGCAAGTCGTACAGGCGCGGCTCGAACAGCCCCTGGTCGCGCCCGATCTTGAACACCACAAACGCAAATTCACCACCGGCCGCCAGCACGATGCCCAGGCGAATCGCACTGACCTTGCCCAAGCCACCGGCCAGTCGACCGACCACAAACAGCAGCGGCAATTTGAGTGCGATCAGCAGCAGGGTCAGCCCCAACACCGTGATCGGCGCGCTGAGCAGCAGACTCAAGTTGGCGCCCATGCCGACGCTGATGAAAAACAACCCTAGCAACAGGCCCTTGAAAGGCTCGATCTGCGCTTCCAGTTCATGGCGGTATTCAGAGTCCGCCAGCAGCAACCCGGCGAGGAATGCGCCAAGGGCCATGGACACACCGACGAGGTCCATCAGCCACGCCGTGCCAATCACCACCAGCAACGCGGTCGCTGTGGAAACCTCGGGCAATCCGGTCTTGGCCACCACGCGAAACACCGGTCGCAACAGATACCGTCCGCCGACCACCACCACCGCAATGCTGCCCAGTACCCGCAAACCGTGGTTCAAGTCGTCGGCAGCGGTGGAGGTGTGATCGCCACCCGCCAGCAGCGGCACCATGGCGATCAACGGGATCGCGGCGATGTCCTGGAACAGCAGGATCGCAAACGCCAGGCGACCGTGAGGACTGGTCAGCTCCTTGCGCTCGGCCAGGCTTTGCAGGCCAAACGCGGTGGAAGACAACGCCAGGCCAAGGCCGAGTACGATGGCGGTGTTCAAGGGTTGGCCGAAGACAAACAGCGCCAGCACGCCGATCACCGAACCCGTCAGCAGCACCTGCGCCAGTCCCACGCCAAACACTGATTTGCGCATCACCCACAAGCGGCGCGGTGACAATTCCAGGCCAATGATGAACAGCAGCAACACCACGCCCAGTTCGGAGATATGGCTGACGCTCTGCGGATTACCGATCAACCCCAGCACCGACGGCCCGATGATCACCCCGGCAAACAGATAACCCAGCACGGCCCCCAGTTGCAGGCGTTTGGCCAAGGGTACGGTGAGCACGGCCGCGAACAGAAAAACAACGGCGGCTTGTAAAAGGTTGCCTTCGTGGGGCATGACGAACTCCAGACACTCGATACGGCGGGGCGACAAGGATAAAGGCTGAGGCCTCAGGCGTCAGCCTGAACATGAAGCGTTTCAGCTTGCAGTGAAGGCCAGTTGAATCTGGTTACAGTTAGCATCAATTAGTTACATTCATAGGATAAGCTAATCAATCTGCCTGTTCCCCGAGTACGCATTATGGCCATCAACTTCGACCTCAACGATCTGCAAGCCTTTCGCGCCGTGGTCGAGCAGGGCAGTTTTCGCAAGGCCGCCGACACCGTGCGTATCTCCCAGCCTGCACTGAGCCGACGCATCGAAAAACTGGAAGACGCCCTCGGCGTACGCTTGTTCGAGCGCACCACGCGCAAGGTCAGCCTGACCCAGGCCGGGCGCGGTTTTATGCCGAGTGTCGAGCGCCTGCTCGATGATCTCGACATCGCGCTGCTGGGTATCAGCGAAGTCGCTTCGACCCGACTCGGCCATGTCACGGTCGCGTGTGTGCCGTCGGCGGCGTATTACTTTATGCCGCGAGTGATCGCCCGTTACCACCGGCAATTTCCCCGGATCAAAGTCAAAGTGCTGGATTCCAGCGCTCACGACGTGCTTGGCGCGGTGGTCAATGGCGAGGCGGATTTCGGCCTGAGTTTCATGGGCACACTGGAGGCCGAAGTCGAGTTCGAACCATTGGTGCAGGAAGAGTATGTGGTGGCCTGTCGTCGCGATCACCCGCTGGCGGGGCGTAGCAGCGTGACTTGGGATGAGTTCTATCAGCAGGATTACATCTCGCTGGACAAGACGTCCGGCAATCGCTTTTTGCTGGATCAGGCGCTGGTCGGTATTGTCCCGCAGCGGCCGAGTATCTGCCAAACCCGCCATGTGACGACGATGATCGGTCTGGTGGAGGCGGGGTTGGGCGTGGCGGCGGTGCCGTTGATGGCGATGCCGGCGGCCGATCACCCGATTCTGACACGGGTGCCGCTGACCAATCCGCAGGTGATGCGCAGTGTCGGCTTGATCAAACGCCGGGGTCGAACCCTGACCCCGGCGGCGTTGGAACTGGAACGGTTGGTGGTGGAGATGAAAGTCCAGCCGTCCGCGGTCAGCGGCTGACCGAATCCAGCCCGGTGGCCTTCACGTCCGACTGAGCAGCCGAGGAGGCCAGGTATTCAAGCAGCGCCTTGGCTTGCTCCCGGTGCTGCGCGCCCACCGGAATGCCGGCCGCAAAACGCGTCACCGATTGCACCGACTCCGGAATTTTCGCCACAAAACTCACCCCCGGCACGGGCAGCAGTTCGCTGACTTGCTGGAAGCCCAGTTGGTAATCGCCCGTGGCAACCACCGAACCGACCGGGATTTTTGGAATCATCTTCGATTTGGGTTTGAGTTGATCCTCGATGCCCAGGCGCTTGAACAGTTGCTCCTCGATGTACACGCCGCTGGCGCTGTCGGAATAGGCCACGGACTTCGCGTCGAGCAAGGTCTTTTTCAGTCCGTCGACGGAACTGATGTCCGGCTTCGGCGCGCCTTCGCGCACCACCAGGCCGATTCGTGAATCCGCCAGTTCAACCCGGGACGCCGGGTCGACTTTGCCTTGCTTGATCAAGTCGTCCAGGGCGTAGCCCACCATGATCACCACATCGGCCTGCTCACCACGCGCGAGTCGATTGGGGATCGCTTCCGGCGCCTTGCCCATCGAAGGGCCAAGGGCGGTGTCCAGTGTGTTGCCCGTGGAGGCAGCGAATTTCGGGCCGAGGATTTTATAGGCAGCGGTGAAACCACCGGACGTCATCACGCGGATCTCTTCGGCCTGGGCGAGGGTGCTCAGACCGAGACTGGCCAGCAAAGTCAGGGCAGCAAAATTGAATAGTTTCTTCATGGTCATGTGTTCTCGAAGGGTTCAGGACATCGCCGGTTGCAGGCGACCGGTCGAGCGGCGGTAGAGATACAGCGTCGCGCACAACGCACAGAGCGCGGCGAAACTCATCCAGTAACCGGGCGCGGCTTTGTCGCCGGTGTACTGAATCAGGAAGGTCGACATCGCCGGGGTGAAACCGCCAAACACTGCGGTGGCCAGGCTGTATGCCAGGGAGAACCCCGCGACCCGGACCTCGACCGGCATGATTTCCGTGAGCGCCGCAATCATCGCGCCGTTGTACAAGCCGTAAATGAACGACAGCCACAGCAATACCAGCAGCATGTGCATGAAGCTCGGCGCGTTGACCAGGAAGGTCAACGCCGGATACGCGGTGGCGAGGGTCAACAACGCCATGGCGATCAGCACCGGACGACGACCGATCCGGTCGGACAATGCACCGCCAATCGGCAACCAGAAGAAGTTCGAAACACCCACCAGCAAGGTCACCAGCAACGCATCGGACGTGCTCAGGTGCAGCACGGTTTTGCCAAACGTCGGTGCGTAGACGGTAATCAGGTAGAAGGCGGTGGTCGTCAGCGCGACCATCATCATGCCGGCGAAAACGATCACCCAGTTCTGCGCCAGTGTGCGGAACACATCGCCCATGCTCGGACGGTGTTTACGCGCGGTGAACTCCTCGGTTTCTTCCAGGTTACGGCGCAGGAAGAAAATGAACGGCACGATCATGCAACCCACGAAAAACGGAATTCGCCAGCCCCAATCGGCAATCATCGCCGGCGCCATCCACTGGTTCAGTCCATACCCCAGCGCGGCGGCGATAATGATCGCCACTTGCTGGCTGGCCGATTGCCAACTGGTGAAGAAGCCCTTGTTGCCGGGCGTGGCGATCTCTGAGAGGTACACGGAGACTCCGCCCATTTCCGCTCCGGCGGAGAAACCTTGCAGCAGTCGGCCGATCAGCACGATGGCAGGAGCGAACAGCCCGATGGTTTCGTAGCCGGGTACCAGCACAATCAAGATCGTGCCGCTGGCCATGATCGACAGCGTGACAATCAATCCTTTGCGCCGGCCCACATCATCAATGTAAGCACCCAGCACCACGGCACCCAACGGACGCATCAGGAAGCCTGCGCCAAATACCGCAAAGGTCATCATCAGCGAGGCGAATTCGCTGCTGGCCGGGAAGAACACGGCAGCAATCTGCGTGGCATAGAAACCGAAAAGGAAGAAGTCGAATTGTTCGAGAAAGTTGCCCGAGGTGACCCGGAAAATCGCACTGGCGCGGGAGCGCCCGGAAGGGATTGATGTTGTCATTGATCAGTACTCCACCGCTTTTATGACGTGTATTGCCTGGACGCAATGCACGGTTCTTATTGGGGCGAATGGTGGATCAGGGGGATCGATATGATAAGTGCATTGTTGACATGCATTAATGCGTGAAGCGGATCAATGGTAGGCGCAGATAGGCGTGTAGCCGCTGTAGCGCCTGTTTTCGATTTCGACGTGGCTAATAATTTTCGAATGATCGAGCGTCTCGGCGGTCCCACTTCAGCTACCAAGCATTTACTGGAGGTTCATCAATGAACAACAAGACCCTTATCGCCAGCCTCGCCCTCGTTGCCGGCCTGGCCGGTATCGCCCCGATCGTTCAAGCGGATGACCCACCCCAAAAAACCGTTCAGCCCGGCGTCAACAATTCCCGCAAGCTGGTGGTCGGCGACCGCGCGCCGGACATCTATCAACGCAGCGAAAAAGCCTTGGGCAACTGGAAACAGAAGGGCCTCAAAGCCCCGAAAAGCCAGGCGCAATGGGTGCAGATCAATGACAAGTACATGATGGTGATGATTACCAACGGGACGATTGTCGATATCACGCCAGTGGAGCGATAGGCGGCCCGTAACAATTAGCCATGGAAGGCTGGTTGAATTCGTTGACGAGCGCGGTAAAGCTCGGCGGCGATTTTGTTGACTGGATGTCAGGAGCGACTCGTTGGAAAAGAAACCCCTTTACCGCAAGATCAACACCTGTACATGGGGTGTCCGGCGGAACGATTACGCGGGTAAATACCGCCACCAACGCCATACCAAAGCTGCAAATGCCCGTGATGCGGTACGGGTTTCGATGCATGGAAAACGCCGGCACGGGTTTGATTACACGCCTTTGTTCCGGTTTTTGCTGTCACGCGTCGGCAGGCAATGGAGTGAGGTTTTTAGTGAAGCGATAGCTCGGCTCGATCGGCCTGAACCGGTGTTCTGGATGGTTGCTCTGTGTGAAAGTGAGCGTCGGGATTACATCAGGACAGATGAAGCCAGTTACTTCAGCGGTCTATTTGTCGATGATCAGGGCTTGCTCGCAATAGTCGCCCCCGAGTTAACTGCAGCAAACATGACCACTTTCTGCCGCTGCTGCACTCATAGCTTCAATGGTATTCCTTACGGGCAAAGCAGGGACTGAGCGGTTCATTCGACCCTGCTAGGGCTCACTGTCTGATCGCCCAACCGATACTGATTATTCCCACTGCGTTTAGCCTCATACATCGCCAGGTCGGCGATGTGAATCAGCCGGTCCATGCTCGGCGCATGGTCCGGGAATACCGCGACGCCAAGGCTGGTGCCGATGTGGCGTTGGTCATTGCCGATGGTGATGGGCGGTGACAGTTCGACGAAGATTTTCTGGCAGATGTTGCGCGCTTCATCCTGCAGACTGATGCCCAGGGGCAGCCCCTGCAGGATCACCACGAACTCGTCGCCACCGATCCGCGCGACGGTGTCGGTCGAGCGCAGGATTCTCTTCAGGCGTGTGGCGGTCGTGATCAGCACCCGGTCACCCGCGGCATGGCCGTAGTGATCGTTGATGGCCTTGAAACCATTGAGATCGACGAACACCAGCGCCACTCGGGTCGCGCTGATACGTGCCTGTTCCAGTGCGTCGGACAAGCGTTCTTCGAGCACCAGGCGGTTGGGCAGGCCGGTCAGCGGATCGTAATGGGCCAGGTGTTGCAGGTAGCTGGCCGAGGCTTTTTCCTCGGTGATGTCGCGCACCACCCCCATCATCTTGACGGTGGCGTCATGGTCGTTCTTGACCACGTTGCCTGTCTCGCGCAACCAGCGAATGGTGCCGTCGGGCCAGACCACGCGGTATTCCTCATCATGGTTTTCACCGGTTTGCAGGCAACGCAGTTCCCCGGCCCGCACCTGAGCCCGGTCATCGGGGTGTACGCAGGCGCAAAATAGTGCGTAGGAGGGCGTCACCTCGCCGATCTTGAAGCCGAACATGCCGTAGATGGCGTCCGACCAGTAGAGCTTATCGGTGTCGACATCCCAGTCCCAAGTGCCGATGCGGGCGAAATACTGGCTGCGCTTGAAGCGTTCGGCATCACCGTCCTGGCGCGGGATCTGGCGCTCGGACAGGGTGGCGATCAATGCGCGTTGCTCGGCCAGCTGCCTGTGCAGCGAGCGCTCGCGGCAGATCAGCACGACGATCAGGGCAATCATCACCGAGCCGATGGCGGCGCTGGTCCAGACGAAACTCATTCAGGCGTTGCCATCGTTTGTGTGTTAACCGTGAGGGGAGATGCCCCATAGATTAGTTCAGACGCGCGCCAAGTAGCAGTCGCTTTCTCTTCAGCGGACGCTAGACTTTATAGGCACGCTATCAGCATCGTGATCGTCCGCCCGGCAGGGAATCATCACCATGACTCAGGTCAACGCATCTGCCGCTGTGCCTCCGCCTGCGCCGGAGAGTTCGCAACTGTCGACTCACTTCGGCGGTCCGACGTTGCTGTTTGGCGCTTATCTGTTTTTTTATTCGTGGCTGCACCTGTTTTATTACTTCAAGACGTTCGGCATACCGTTGGTGTCGCTCGATATCTCGCTGTACTTCTATCTTGCGTTTGCCTGGACGGTCGCGAAACAGTTTGGTGTCTGGTACCTGATCGGCGGCGCCTTCGTTTATGTCTTGCTGAACAGCGGCTGGTCTTGGGATGAGAAGCCCATTCGCTACCTCCTGCACAAAGTGTTGTTTGCGGTATTTCTGATTGCCGGCCTGTGGGGCACATCGGTGCTGGCCGAGCACTTCGGCACTCTCCAGGCTCAGCAAGTGCGCGACGGCGGGGTATTGCGCCCGATTCGCCTGCATTTCAAAGAACAGTACGCAAAGGTTTATCCGCCTGAGCTGATGATGGCCACGGCCAGCAAGGACGGCGGGGTAAAAGAGGCGGTGCTGCTGATTGAAACAGCCGCGACCTATTACGTGCTGGTGCAAAAGGTACTGGTGAAAACCGATAATCGGCCACAACGTTACGATTCATTTGGCACGGTGTATCAAGTGCCGAAAAAGCAGGTGACTTATATTGAAATCGACGTTCCCAACATGCCACGGGTAACCCGAACGTTGTTTTCTGACAAATTCCTGTAATGACTCACTCTGGACGTATGGCAGGTGCGCTATGACCAGACGAATGATGGTGCTGTCGCTGGTTGTGTTAACCAGCGCGGCGACGGGCGAAGAAATATTGTTGATGCCCAACGGCGAGCAATATCTGGGCAACCAGACGGTGGACCATTCGGGCATCTTCGTCGATTGCGACAAGCGGCCCCACAGTTCGGCGGACGGCAAGATCCAGCCGACCAGTCAACGGTGTACGACCAGCCAGGAGATTTTTGTGGCGACGCCACCGCTGATCACCCGTTCTCCGTTGGAAGTGGTCAGCGTCAACCCAAAAGACAAGAAGATCGAAGTCATGGAAGGGAACATGCTCAAGACCCTCGACCTGAAAGGTTTTACAGACTTTCATTGGTTTGATTTCAACAAAGGCGACCAGATCGGCATTGTCACCGACCAGAAAAGCAGCCTGGGCAAGTGGATCTTCCCAGAAGCCATTTTCGGCAAGGACTTCGCCGTCGATGCCAAGGCCAAGGAAGAAAAAAAGGTCGAGGCGCAGGTGCCAAACCCTGACACGGGTGCGTGAAGAGTTGCCAGCCGGATGATTTTCTGGGAAAACCACGTCCCTCGAACACCGCCAACAGATAAAACATTGTCATGACTGAAGAACTGCAAATCATCGACCTCGAACCGGGCAACGGCAAAGCCGCTGTCAAAGGCGCGCTGATCACCACCCAATACCGTGGCTGGTTGGAAGACGGCACTGAATTTGACTCCTCCTACAGCCGCGGCAAGCCGTTCCAGTGTGTGATTGGCACGGGAAGAGTCATCAAGGGTTGGGATCAAGGGATCATGGGGATGCACGTCGGCGGCAAGCGCAAGCTGCTTGTGCCGGCGCATCTGGCCTATGGAGAGCGCACGATGGGCGCGATTCCACCGAATTCGAATCTGATTTTCGAGATTGAATTGCTGGAAGTGCTGACGCGCGATGATTGAATGCGTGGTTTTAGTGACGGGGCATGCCGAATATCTGCATCGCCCCGTGGTGCGGTTAGCGATGCCTAACCTGACATCGAGTTTGATTGAAGCAAAATTCTACTCCCGTACACCGATGAACAGCTCCAGTTCTGTCGGTAGCTGTTGATTGAGAACTGTAGCGATTTTTCGAGCTTGCTCACCAGTCAGCTGCGTTTCGCCGTCCGCCGCTTCATCAAGACTGTTCCAGCCGAACGCATCCATTACTGCGCTTTCATACTCCGGTTGAACGGTGTGCTCGAATTTCAGGAAGTCACCCGCTTCATCACCTTTCAAAAACCCGCTTATCCATAAAAACATGAAAAACCCTCAATTGATTTCAAAGCGATGCGGACGCTATATCAATAGGGATTGGATGGATGTAGGACGGTTCTGAAATGTGGGCAGTTTTTTCCAGTTGGCCCATTGTCTTCGCCTTGCCAGGTGAACAAACGCTTTTGTCGGGCGAGAGGATTAGCCCCTCGCCACATTAGTTTTCTGACTGCTCAGCCCGTTCATGTAAATGCGTCAATATCGTCAAGCGTGTCCGCGACAACTCCTTCCAGAGAAGGAAATTTTTTCTGCACGATTTCGAGCGCCGGAAGGACTGCCTCCAGCTCCAGGTCACCATGCCTGCGAGCGATATGACCAAGAGCAGTGATTGCGGACGCGGCAACCGATTCGGTCTCGCTGGTGAGGTACTGGAGGCAAGTGTTTTGAGCCCAGGTTCTGTCGACTTCATTCAGGCCTATGGAGATCAATGCCGCGATAACATCTGTATCCACGCCACTAGCGAGAAGTTGCGTCGCTTTTTCGTGTCTCATCGATGGATCTTGATAGAGAAAGCTCACTTTTTTACCCCCAGAATATTGCCCTTGTTGTCTACTCTCTTAGCTTTGATAAGTGCATTTTTCATATCTTGGTGGAGTTTATCCCAAGGTCTAACGTGTCCGTGGTAAACGTCTCCTCCGGTACGGTCAAACACAACTAGCTCATTGGCATCGGTGTCTATACCAATCCTGCGTGGCGATGTAGGTTTTACCTGAATTGAGTTCTCTAGGGTTTCTTGTCCATTGGTTGGCCCCTTACTTTTTATTGGAGTATCCGTTTTGCCATGATAATTCGCTGCATCGAACTCCAGCGCCAAGACAACATAGAGAGGTTTAATACCGGAATCAGCCGGAAAAACTAGGATGAAGTCCCTGTATTCCGGAGGGTAGATCGGATCAACGATGATTTGATCTGCCTGCTCAGTAGGCGGGTAAATCCAGATCTGCGGGAGTTGTGGTGCGCCTTCTAGTGCTGGAATTCCTGAAGCGCCGGACGGGTTTACGGCTGGCGTCCATATCAGGGTTGCCCCATGTCCGAAGTCAGCTACTTGCTCAGAGCCTTGAGCTACAAACTGCACGACAGGAATCAGCTCCCAATCGCTGCGCTTTTGGGTGTTGTATCCGTATCCCTTTAGGGAGCCATCGGCCTGTTGTTCGACATGCAGTCGGACACGAGTGCGGCCTTCCTTTAATGACTTGAGATGTTCTTCGGTGTATAGCGAGCTGTCTCCGAGACTCGACGGCCAGAGCAGTGCAACCATTCCCACCAATGCGCCAGCAGCAACACCACTTGTCACTGCACCGGCAGTTCCAGCCGCGCTTGTCCCCATGGTAGCAACACCGACTCGGCCCAAAAGAATCGAGCCCAAAGACGCAGGCAGCGCGCTACCGCTGATTGTTTTGAGCGGGATGTTTCCTGCCTCATCTATTTCGCGGCCACCCAGTAGGCAGAATTTTCCGTAGTCGGCAAGTCTTTCAACTGGGACAAACCCTGCAGGATTGTCATGGTTGATGACGCCATTGGGCAGGTTGCAGCTTTTAGCGAATACACAACCCATGGAGCTGGAAACGTTCTGTTTTTGAGGTTGTTTGATGAAGCGGTCTTCGTATGCTTGTTGTCGGGCCAACATGTCTTCATATGTTTTTTGCCTGGCGTCCCGCTCCGCCAGTTCAGTGGTGGTCATGTAGCGGCTGGTGACGTGGTGCCCGTCGCCTGACGGTGGGTTTTGAACACGCGGTATGTCTGTTTTACGAACCATGAGCGTCCCTGTTTCATCTTTTTAAAGCGATGCAGGACGCTAAATCAAAGGGCATTTGATAGATGTAGGACTGTTCTGAAACTCTGGGTGTTGTTACAAATGGCGCTGCTCTCTTTCAGCTAGTCAAAAAGAGCTTTTGTGGCCAGAGGGCATGCCCCTCGCCGCATATCCCACTATTCGTGCGGATCGATATTATCCAGCGCCCGGTAGACGGCCAGTTTGCCGAGCATGACCATCTGCGCGATTCCTAGGATCTTATTGCGATGCGGGCCTTCCAGAAGGTCGGCGAAGTCGCTGAGTAAGACGCTGGCGGAGACCATGGATTCGCAGGCGTTGGCCAGCAGGCTTTCGGTGTCGATGTCGGGAGCGACCATGAACATGGTGCTGGGTTTGCGCGGGGTTTTGGCGGCTTTGAGGGCGGAGAGGGAATCGGTTTCTGATTCCGGGGGATTTGGTGTTGCTTTAAACATGCTGATGCTTTTTGGTCCTTCGGGAGCTGCCAACATCACTTGCAGATGATGGGTGGAGGCCATGCGCGGGTCTGCAAGACCGGGGAACCAAGGAACCCGGCAGCCCCGAGGGTTTCCCGCGCAAAGCCGCCATCAAGTGGACACAATAAAGCGTCCTTTTGGCGTTGCCATGCGTTCAGCCCCTGCGGGCTTGCAGACCCGATCACTGATGAGCAGTGACGAAAATCAAACTACCGACGAGCCCCAAAGCGCACAAGCCAGCGGATTCTGGCGTAGTTGTAGGCAACGACACAAGGTGATGTAGCCTCACCCGACGGCTACAAATGATGTGGGAATTTTGCGTTCATCCACCCTACATTGGCTCACCGTCAAGCCTGAAATGTTTCCCGATACGCATACAAACCCGGTGTTCCCCCGGTCATGACAAACAACACATTGTCCCCGGAACGAAAGTGCCCTTGCCGGATATCGGCCAACAGCCCGGCGAAGGCTTTCCCGGAATACACCGGGTCGATCAACAACCCTTCGGCGCGGGCCATCAGGCGTACGGCTTCTTGCATGGCCGGTGTCGGCAAACCGTATCCGTCGCCCAGCTGACGGCCGTCAATGTTGATCGCTTCAGCCGTCACAACGGCGTCGCTGCCCAGCAATGTCAGGGCGTCCTGGGTCAATGTCAGGGTTCTGGCCGCTGACGTGTCGCGGTCGGACAGCACCGAATACGACTTGACGATTGAAGTGCCGCGATCCAGCAATTCAAAGCCAGCCGCCAGCCCGGCATGGGTGCCGGCGCTGCCGTTGGGCACCACGACCTGGTTGAACGTCAGGCCGAGTTCGGTTTCCTGCTGCGCGATTTCCGCCGCGCAGCGTGCATAACCGAGACTGCCCAGCGGCGTCGATCCGCCCGTTGGTATGACCAGCACTTTGCGTCCCGAGTCGCGAAGTTGTGCGGCGCGAATGTCGGCTTTTGCGAGCGCATCGCTGCCCTTGGCGAGCACCTGGATGTCTGCGCCGAATAACTGATCGAGCAGGACGTTGCCGTTCAGCTCGTAGTCCACTTCGTCTTTGGGCACCGCGCGGGTCAGGATCAATTCGCAGGCAAGGCCCAGGCGGGCGCACACCGCTGCGGTCAGCCGCGCATGGTTGGATTGCAGGCCGCCAACGGTAATCACCGTGTCGACACCGGTCTCAAGCGCGGCGCCAATGTGAAATTCGAGTTTGCGCAATTTGTTGCCGCCACCGCCGATTAGCATGTGATCGTCACGCTTGAGATACAGGCCGATGCCCCGCGACTTCAAATCCAGCCATTGCTCCAGGCGTTCAGCCCTCTGAATCGGCGTAGGGCCTTGCAACAGGTCGACCCGCGCAAAAGAACTCAGCGACTTGTCCAGTAGGGTTTGCATCAATGGCGCCTCGTTGTTCACTTTATTAAAGTGACTCTAGGGAGAAAGCCTCGGGTGATAAACGCACCGCCGGTTATTACTCCTTTAACCTTGTGTAATTAATGCAAGGCAGGGACACGAGCAAACTCAGGCGAATGGGAGTCTCCGTCGCCAGGCGTTTGTCGATTTTTATCGCGCAACGACTGGCGTAAAGGGCACTCCACGTTTGGATATTCGACTTGCCTGTTCGCTCAGGATCAGTGACTATGCGCGCCTGATAGGGGTAGGGGGTATAGGTATGTCGCATATTCACGAACACAAAGATGATTTGCTCAACCGGGTGCGGCGCATCTCAGGCCAGGTCCAGGCTGTGGAGAAGGCGCTTGAGTCCGACGCTGATTGCGCGAAGACCCTGCACCTGGTCGCCGCCATTCGTGGTGCGGTCAACGGTTTGATGGATCAGTTCATCGACGCCCACGCCCGTGAACACGTGGCCCGTCCAGGCCTGAGCGACGAAGAGCGCGCCGAAGGCCTGGAAGAGTTACTGCAAGCTATCCGTCGTTACTCGAAATAAGGCCTGAAAAGACATGACACCGTTACCGCAGGCTTCGAATTTTGCCCACGACCACATGTTCCTGGGCGCCTCCCATGATGAAAACGCCCGCCGCACCTGGTGGGTGGTGGCGCTGACCTTCGTCATGATGATCGGCGAGATTGCCGCCGGTTACCTCACGGGTTCCATGGCGTTGCTGGCCGATGGTTTCCACATGGCGACCCATGTCGCAGCCTTGGGCATCGCGGCGGCGGCCTATGGTTTTGCCCGGCGACATGCCAGCAACGCCCGCTACAGTTTTGGCACCGGCAAGGTCGGTGATCTGGCCGGTTTTGCCTCGGCCATGGTGCTGGGGCTGGTGTCGCTCGGCATTGCCGTGGAATCCGTCCTGCGACTGTTCGAGCCGACCACCGTAGCCTTTACAGAGGCGACAGTAATTGCCGTAGTCGGGCTGGCGGTGAACATTGCCAGTGCTTTTCTCTTGATGGGTCACCATGGGCATCACGGCCATGATCATGGTCATAGCCATGACCACGGCCATCATCACGACAACAACCTGCGCTCGGCCTACGTCCACGTGCTCGCTGATGCCTTGACCTCGGTGCTTGCGATCGCGGCGCTGCTGGCCGGCCGTTACCTGGGCTGGGTCTGGCTGGACCCGGCGATGGGCATCGTCGGTGCCATTGTCATTGCCAAATGGGCCTATGGCCTGATGCGCGACAGTGCGGCGGTGTTGCTCGACACCACCGATGAGCCCGTGGCTGCTGAGATTCGTGAGTTGCTGGCGACGGATGACGTGCGCATCAGCGACCTCCACGTCTGGCAGGTCGGGCCTGATGCGCGGGCGGCGATTGTCAGTGTCGTGGCCAATGCTCCCGTCAGTGCCGACACCATTCGCGAACGTCTGGCGCCGGTTCATGAGCTGTCTCACCTGACGGTGGAGTTTCGCACCGCTTGAAGCCGCGTGCGGGGCCGTCGTTGAAATGCGGCAGGCGGCTGTTGAGGGAAGGGCGGTAGTGCCAGCTCAGGCAGTCCCAATCGGGTCGATGGGCCAGAATTTCCTCCAGTGTCGCCCTGGCGATCTCCAGCGCGAGCATTTGCCCCGGACATTGATGACGCCCCGCGCCAAAGGTAAAACTGCGGCGTTGCGGGCGATCCAGCTTAAACGCGTCGGGACGCTCATTGAGCTGAGGATCACGATTGGCCGATGCCAGCAGCACCAGAATCACATCGCCTGAATTGAGATGGATACCGTCAATCTCACACGGTGCGGCGACGAATCGCCGGGTATTCTGCACTGACGGATCAAAGCGCTGAACTTCTGCGATCAAGTGGTCAACGCGCGTCGATTCACTGCGCAATGACGGGTTTCGAATCAACGCCAACAGCGCATTGCCGATCAGCCCGGCGGTGGCCTCATACGTCTGGGAAAACAGCCCGATCAGGTTGGCAATCAGCGCTTCATGGTCTGCGGCGAAACGCTGGCGAATCCCTGCGAGCAGTGCGCTTTTGTTGTCCGGATCCTCCAACAGTTCAACGAAATACCCCCTCAATTGCTCCGCCGCCCCGTGCGCCGCGTGCAGTTGCGCCTGATCACTGAGCGGCGACAGGCACGCGACGAAATTCGCCGTCAGCTCGCTGATCGCCCGACCCTGGGCCGGTGAGAACCCCAGCAACGCCGCCACCACGCAGACCGGCCCGCGAAACATGGCGTTGTACAACCCCGCAGCGTCCGGCGTGATCAGCCGCGCGCTCACCAGCGCCTCGACTTCGCTGACATCAATCAGCGCCAGCCCTGGCTCGATCGCCGACCTCGGACAGCGGTGACGTTCGCCCTCGTTCATGCGCATCAATTGCGCAAACACCTGGCCGGCCATGCCGCCAACAATCGCCTTGGGCACTGGCTCGTGAGAAGGTCGCACATGGCAATCGGGATGCGCGAGCACGGCAGCGACCGCGCGGGCACTGCTCGCCACCCACAGTTTCAGCCCCTGATGAAAAACCAGCCCGCCCTCGGCGCGCAGTTGGGCGTAGTAAGGATAAGGATCGACATGAGTTGCAGCGATGATCGGGTCCATGGGTCGCAGCCTTGTTCGTGGTGGGGAAAGTGTTGCTACTATCTCCAGTCCGAAAAGGCCTTGATTCGTTCGGGAGCGAAATATGAACGTTGAACACCACGACATCGGCGTCTCGCAGGTGGCGGCGGCCATTGCAGAGCCGGCGCGGACGAAAATCCTCTGTTCGCTGATGGACGGCCACGCCCGCACCAGCACCGAGCTCGCGGCGGTTGCCGAAGTCAGTGCCTCCACGGCCAGTGCACATTTGGCCAAACTCAAGGAACTGGCGCTGGTGCGGTTGCACGTGCAGGGCCGCCATCGTTATTACAGCCTCGCGGACAAACGCGTCGCCCAGGCGCTGGAAGCGCTGATGGTGATCGGCCAGAACACTGCGCCGACCTTCAGCTCACGGACGCCGGATCGGCTGCAATTCGCCCGCACCTGTTACGACCATATGGCCGGCACCTTGGCCGTGTTGCTGCATGACCGGATGATCGAAGCCGGATGGTTGCTGGAAACCGACGAGCAGGTTTATCAGCTCAGCACCAGTGGCGAGGCCCTGTTTGCGGGGCTGGGCATTGAGGTCAAGGACCTGAATACGCTGCGCCGCCGCTTCGCCTGCCCGTGCCTGGACTGGAGCATGCGGCGCCCGCATTTGGGCGGCTCATTGGGCGCGGCGTTGCTGCAAACCGCGATCAAGCGCAAATGGCTGACCCAGGATCTGGACAGTCGGGCGCTGACGTTGACGGCGGTCGGGCGCAAGGAGATCGGCAGCCGCTTCGCCGTTGAGTTGCCGACTCAAGTCGCGATCGCTCGTCCCACACCTGCCGAGTCCCGCCGCCGTTCGAGTGCCAGCCCGACGACTTAGCGGCTGGCCGAGGCCATGAGCACGCCAAAACCGGCAAAGGTCACCCCTGAGACTTTGGCGGCCAGCCAACCGCCTTTCGGGCTCGACAGCCAGCCTTTGGCGGCATTGGCGAGCAGCGCATAACTGCCATGCACCAGGATCACCAGCACCGCGTAAGAGGCGACCAGTTTGAAAAACTGGCTGGAGAAGTGCGCCGAGGTGTCGATGAATTGCGGAAACACCGCCAGGAAAAAAAACACGGCCTTGGGATTGAGGAACTGGATCGACGCCGCTTCCAGAAAGCGATAGCCCGGGCTTGAAGGCCGGGTTTGCAGCAACGAGCTGAAACGGTCCGAGCGCCAGCTCTTGAACCCCAAATACAACAAATACGCGGCCCCTGCGTATTTCAGTACGGTAAAGGCATGGGCAGAGGTGCTGAGGATCAGGCCCACACTGGTGGCGCTGATGGCGGCGACGATGAACGCCCCCGAGGCGATGCCGAAAATGCCCGGCAATGCCCCGGTCCAGCCGTGTCTGGCCGCATTGGACAGGGTCAGCAGTACGCCAGGCCCGGGGCTCAGAATGGTCAGCGTGGCGAAAAGCAAAAACAGTCCGTAGTTGTTCATGGCGTGCTCCGTCAGGTGGCGCTGGCTGCGTGGGGGCAGATTGGCGTGGCGCAATGCGCGTGACAAACGCTTTAATTTCGGCGCATAGGTGACTAAATTAGACGCATGAAAAATCAACTACCGCCGCTCAATGCTGTTCGCGCCTTTGCTGTCGCTGCTCGTCATCAGAGCTTCGCCCTGGCGGCCGAAGAGCTGCATGTCAGCCACAGTGCGGTCAGCCGACACATCAAATTGCTTGAAGAACATCTGGGCGTGTTGCTGTTTGAGCGACGCATCCGGCAATCGCTGCTGACGCCGGCCGGCCAGCGGTTTTATGGGCAGGTGAGCGCCGGGTTGGCGCAAATTGCCGACGCTGCCGCCGAACTCAAGCGGCATGCCGCGCTGCCGGTGGTGAAGATCAATGTCCGCCCGTCCTTTGCCCAGCTGTGGCTGGAGCCCAGGCTCGCGGATTTCATGGCGCAATACCCAGGCATCACGCCGCAGGTGATGACCCAGACCCAGGCCCCCGATCATGCCCGCGACGGGTTTGACGTCGTCATTCGCCGTGGTCGCGACGACTGGGCACCGGCGATTGAAGCGCGGCCCTTGTTTGAAGACGAACTGCTGCTGGTCGCGGCGCCCTCGCTGATCGAACAGCAGCCACTTGAAGACCTTGCTGGACTGGACCGGCACACATTGCTGACCGCCAAGGCGCGCCGCGAAGACTGGCACAACTGGGCCATGCATTTTGGCCAACGCCAGTCAGCCGCTCAGGCCACCCGTCAATTCGATCACATGCACCTAGTGCTGCAGGCCGTCGTGGAGGGGCAGGGCATCGCCTTGTGTCCAAGCTCTTTGCTGGGCACCCATCTTTCGAGTGGACGCCTGATCTGCCCATTACCCGAATTACGCATGCCGCTGCCGCGCTATTACTACGGTGTAGCGCCAGATGTGACAACGTCTGCTCGGGTCTTTGTGGAGTGGTTGTTTAGCCGGATTGCTCAGGATGAGGACCAGGCGACCAAGGGTGCGTTCTCGACTTGAACCACGGGCATCGACGCGATACTGTGTATCCATCCAGTATAAGGCGTGCCCCATGGAACTCATCGACAAGCTCAGCATCCTCGCCGACGCCGCCAAATACGACGCGTCATGCGCCAGCAGCGGTGCGCCCAAGCGCAGTTCCGAGGGCAAGAGCGGACTGGGCTCGACCAACGGCATGGGCATTTGCCACAGCTATACTCCGGACGGGCGCTGCGTTTCGCTGCTGAAGATTCTGCTGACCAACTTCTGCCTGTACGACTGCCAGTATTGCGTCAATCGTCGTTCAAGCGATGTGCCACGCGCACGCTTCACGCCGGAAGAAGTGGTGACGCTGACCCTGGATTTCTACCGGCGCAACTGCGTCAGCGGGCTGTTTCTCAGCTCCGGGATCATTCGTTCGGCGGACTACACCATGGAGCAATTGATCCGTGTGGCCAAGCTGCTGCGCGAAGAGCATGAGTTTCGCGGTTACATTCACCTCAAGACCATTCCTGAAGCCGATCCGGCGCTGATCGAGGAGGCGGGGCGCTACGCCGATCGCTTGAGCGTGAACATCGAATTGCCCACCGACGCCAGCCTGCAAACCCTGGCTCCGGAGAAACAGCTGGGCTCGATCAAGCAAGCGATGCAGACCATCTACACCGGCGTACAAACCGTGCTCAACGAGCCGCGCGCGCCGAAATTTGCCCCGGCCGGGCAGAGCACGCAAATGATCGTTGGCGCCGATGACACCGATGACAGCACCATTCTTCATAGCGCCCAGGCGCTGTATGGCAACTTCCGTTTGCGGCGGGTCTATTACTCGGCGTTCAGTCCGATCCCCAACAGCCCGAAAAGCGTGCCGTTGGCCGCGCCACCGTTGATGCGTGAACACCGCTTGTATCAAGCGGATTTCCTGTTGCGCAGCTACGGCTTTACCGCAGGCGAGCTGTTCAAGGGGCCCGGGCACCTGGCGCTCGACATTGACCCGAAGCTGGCGTGGGCACTGGAGAATCGCGACGTCTTCCCGCTGGACCTCAACCACGCCGAGGCATCGTTGATCGCGCGCATTCCCGGCATAGGCTTGCGCACCACCGAGCGCCTGGTGGAACTGCGTCGCCAGCGCCGCATCCGCTACGAGGACCTGACTCGAATGCGCTGTGTCCTGGCCAAGGCCAAGCCGTTTTTCATCACCAGCGATTACCACCCGCAGCAGGCCGAAGTCACCAGTCATCTGCTGTATCAGCAATTGCGCGACCGACCCGCCCCACAACAGATGGGGTTGTGGGGATGATCCATCTCGATTGCGACGACTTGTTCGATACATGGCGCCAACAGGCACGCTGGCTGCTCAGTCATGAGGTGGACCCCAGCCTGGTGAGTTGGGCCAGTGAGGGTGTGGCTGACCTGTTCGCCAGTGACGATGCGCCGCCCGAAACCCAGGGGCCGTTTCAGGCCCGGATCCCGCGAACGCTATTGGACACCCTCGAACGCGCCGCCCGTTATCGCGGTGATCAGCGTTGGAGCCTGTTGTACGAAGTGTTGTGGCGAGTCAGTCATGGCGACCGCACCGCAGTGTTGGCAGGCGACAAGCTAGGCAGTGAATTGCAGAGAAGAATCAAGCAGATACAGCGTGAAGCTCATCATCTACATGCATTTGTGCGTTTCGTCGCGATGCCTGAAGGCGAGGGTCCGCACTATGTCGCCTGGCACGAACCGGCCCATGACATCCTGCACAGTGCCAGCGAACATTTCATTGGCCGCATGGGCCGCCATCGCTGGTTGATTGCGACACCTCGGGACGGGGTTTACTACGATGGCGAGCGGCTGATCCACCACCGTCGCTGCCCGATTGAATGGCAGCAACTGGCACAAAACGCCGACGATCCACACAGCGACATGTGGTTGACCTACTACAGCCATATCTTCAATCCGGCGCGATTGAACCCGACGGTGATGCAAGGGCATTTGCCGATGCGGTTCTGGAAGAACCTCCCGGAAGGCGCGCTGATTCCGGGGTTGATCATTCAGGCTCGCACGGGCAAACAGCAGGACGGCCAGGCCAGCGGGATCAAGGGCAGGGGCGGTAAACGCATTACGCTGGGAGACGCCGAGCGTCTCCAGAATCCATAAAAAAACCCACTGGACGCGCAGGCGCCCAGTGGGTTTTTGTTGTGGCGGATGTCAGGTCAAACCTTAACGATCCAGCCCGCAGGTGCTTCGATGTCGCCAGTCTGTACACCGGTCAGCTCTTTGTAGAGCTTCTGGGTGACCGGACCGACTTCGGTCTCGCTGTGGAACACGTGCAGATGGTCGTTGTAGCTGATGCCGCCGATCGGAGTGATCACGGCAGCGGTACCACAAGCGCCGGCTTCCTTGAAGTCGGAGAGCTTGTCGATGAACACGTCGCCTTCAACCACTTCCAGGCCCAGACGCGATTTGGCCAGTTCGATCAACGACAGGCGGGTGATGCCTGGCAGGACCGACGGCGAGTTCGGCGTGACGAACTTGTTGTCGTGGGTGATCCCGAAGAAGTTGGCCGAGCCGACTTCTTCGATTTTGGTGTGGGTCATCGGGTCCAGGTAGATGGCGTCCGCGAAGTGCGCCTTCTTGGCCTGGGAACCTGGCATCAGGCTGGCCGCGTAGTTGCCACCGACCTTGGCTGCGCCGGTGCCTTGTGGGGCCGCACGGTCGTAGCTGGAGATCAGGAAGTTGTGCGGGGTCAGGCCGCCCTTGAAGTAGGCGCCGACCGGGATGCAGAAAATCGAGAAGATGAACTCCGGTGCGGTACGCACGCCAATGTTGTCACCCACGCCGATCACGAACGGACGCAGGTACAGCGCGCCGCCAGTGCCGTAAGGCGGGATGAAACGCTCGTTGGCACGGACCACTTCCTTGCACGCTTCGACGAACTGCTCGGTGGACACCTGTGGCATCAGCAGACGACCGCAGCTGCGTTGCATGCGTGCGGCGTTCTGATCCGGGCGGAACAGGTTGATCGAACCGTCCTTGCAACGATAGGCCTTCAGGCCTTCGAAGCATTGCTGGCCATAGTGAAGGGCAGTGGAGCCTTCGCTGATGTGCAGCACATTGTCTTCGGTCAGGGTGCCTTTGTCCCACTCGCCATTACGCCAGTGCGACAGATAGCGCTTGTCTGTCTTGATGTAGTCAAAACCCAACTTGTCCCAATTGATGCTTTCGTTACCCATGACACCCTCTATCACTTAACAACCGCCGAAACGGTTCAAGGCTTCTGACGTTTTTTGGATGGGGACAACAATACTTCATTCCGGGCCTGTTTCGCAGTCGGAATTCGTTCCTTTATCGTTGATCGTTCCCACGCTCTGCGTGGGAATGCCTCAATGGACGCTCCGCGTCCGCTTCTGGGACGCGGAGCGTCCCGGGCTGCATTCCCACGCAGAGCGTGGGAACGATCAGTTAGAGATGTAACGCGTGGCCCAAGGCTCGCAGCGCCGCTTCCTGTACCGCTTCGCCCAGTGTCGGGTGTGCGTGGATGGTGCCGGCGATGTCTTCCAGTCGCGCGCCCATTTCCAGGCTCTGACCGAAGGCGGTCGACAACTCCGAAACGCCGACTCCGACCGCTTGCCAACCGACGATCACATGATTGTCACGGCGAGCCACGACCCGCACGAAGCCGCTTTTGGATTCCAGCGTCATCGCCCGGCCATTGGCCGCGAACGGGAAGCTCGACACGATGCAGTCCAGCCCCGCAGCCTTGGCCTCGTCCGGGGTTTTGCCGACCACCACCAGTTCCGGGTCGGTAAAGCACACGGCGGCGATGGCGGTCGGGTTGAACTCGCGGTGTAGACCGCTGATCAGTTCAGCGACCATCTCGCCCTGGGCCATCGCCCGGTGCGCGAGCATCGGTTCGCCACTCAGGTCGCCGATGGCATACACGTTGCGCATGCTGGTCTGGCAACGGTTGTCGATCTTGATCGACGAGCCGTTCATGTCCAGGTTCAGCGCTTCGAGGTTCCAGCCCTGGGTGTTGGGTTTGCGACCGACGGCTACCAGCACCTGATCCGTTTCCAGGTTCAGGGTCTCGCCGCCCGGCTGCAGAACTTGCAGTGTATTGCTAGCAGAATCAAAGCCTTGGACGCTGTGCTTCAAGTAAAGCTTCACGCCGAGTTTTTTCAGTTCGTCGTGCACCGGTTGGGTCAGTTCAGCATCGTAGGCCGGCAGGATGCGTTCCTGAGCCTCGACCACGCTGACCTCGGCGCCAAGCTTGCGATAGGCAATCCCCAGCTCCAGACCGATGTAGCCGCCACCTACCACCACCAACCGTTTCGGCACCGACTTCGGTGCCAGGGCCTCGGTGGAGGAGATGATCGGGCCGCCAATCGGCAGCATCGGCAGGTTCACGCTTTTCGAGCCGGTGGCCAGCACCAGGTGCTCGCACTGAATCCGCGTGTCGCCCACATCAACGGTCTTGCCGTCGACCACGGTGGCCCAGCCTTGGATGACCTGGACTTTGTTCTTTTTCAGCAGGGCCGCGACACCCGTGGTCAGGCGATCGACGATGCCGTCCTTCCACTCGACACTCTTGCTGATGTCGAGGGTGGGTGCCGAAACACTGATGCCCAGCGCCGAATGCTGGCTGTGATGCTGCGTCTGGTGGAACTGCTCGGCCACGTGAATCAGCGCCTTGGACGGAATGCAGCCGATGTTCAGGCAGGTGCCGCCCAGGGATTGGCCTTCCACCAGAATGGTCGAGATGCCCAACTGGCCGGCACGGATCGCCGTCACATAACCGCCAGGGCCGCCGCCGATGATCAGCAGCGTGGTATTCAAAGTCTGTTGCATGACCTACTCCACAAACAGCGTAGCGGGTTGTTCGAGCAAGCCACGAATGGCCTGGATGAATTGCGCCGCGTCCATGCCATCGACCACGCGGTGATCGAAAGAACTGGAGAGGTTCATCATCTTGCGAATCACGATCTGGCCTTTGACGACCATCGGGCGTTCGACGATTTTGTTCACGCCGACGATTGCCACTTCCGGCAGGTTCAGCACGGGTGTGCTGACGATGCCGCCCAACGCGCCGAGGCTGGTCAGGGTGATGCTCGAGCCGGAGAGCTCATCGCGGGCAGCCTTGCCGTTGCGTGCGGCGGTGGCGAGGCGAGAGATTTCAGCGGCGTTGTCCCACAGGCTGCGGGCTTCGGCATGACGCACCACCGGCACCATCAAACCAATGTCGGCCTGGGTGGCAATGCCCACGTGCACGGCGCCGAGGCGGGTGATGACCTGGGCTTCGTCGTCGTACCGGGCGTTGATCTGCGGGAAGTCACGCAGGGCGACGACCAGGGCACGGACCAGAAACGGCAGCAGGGTCAGCTTGCCGCGTGTCGCGCCGTATTTTTCGTTCAGGTGCGCGCGCAGTTCTTCCACAGCAGTGACGTCAATTTCTTCGACATAACTGAAGTGCGCCGCGCGCTGGGTGGCGTCCTGCATGCGCTGGGCGATCTTGCGGCGCATGCCGATCACCGGAATCTGTTCTTCGTCATTGCGCTGGGCGTAAGCGGCGCCGGCAGTCGATTGTGGCTGCTGACCTTGCGCCAGATACGCGTCGAGGTCTTCGTGCAACACGCGACCGGCAGGGCCGGTGCCACGCACCAGACGCAACTGAATGCCCAGATCCAGTGCATGTTTGCGCACGGCTGGTGAGGCCAGCGGGCGCTCGTCGGCTTCGCGAGCAACCACCGGGCCTTGGCACACGGCGGCTGGACGCGGTGCAGCAACCGGTTTGCTGACGGCCGACGCTTCAATTTTCGGCGCCGCCACTGGTGTCTCTTTCGCGACAGCGGCCGCAACAGCGGGCTGAGCCGACTCTTTAACGTTGCCCGCGCCTTCGACTTCAATGCTGATCAGGATGCTGCCAACCGCCATGACTTCGCCCGGCTGTCCGCCCAGCGCGATCACTTTGCCGTGCACCGGCGAGGGGATGTCGACCATCGCCTTGTCGGTCATGACATCGGCCAATACCTGGTCCTCGACAACCATGTCGCCGACCTTGACGTGCCACACCGACAATTCAACTTCTGCAATGCCTTCGCCAATGTCCGGCATTTTAATAACGTGCGTGCCCATTCAGACCTCCATAACCCGTTTCAACGCCGCGCCCACACGGGACGGCCCTGGGAAATACGCCCACTCTTGCGCGTGCGGGTAGGGGGTGTCCCAACCGGTGACGCGTTCGATCGGCGCTTCCAGGTAGTGGAAGCAGTGCTCTTGCACCAGCGCGACCAGTTCGGCGCCAAAGCCGCAGGTGCGGGTCGCTTCGTGAACGATCACGCAGCGGCCGGTTTTCTTCACTGACTTGACGATGGTCTCAAGGTCCAGCGGCCACAGGCTGCGCAGGTCGATGACTTCGGCGTCGATGCCGGTTTCTTCAGCGGCCACTTGCGACACATACACCGTGGTGCCGTAGGTCAGGATGGTCACAGCCTTGCCCGGACGGGTGATGGCGGCGACGTCCAGCGGCACGGTGTAGTAACCGTCCGGCACTTGTGCGGCCGGGTGCTTCGACCACGGGGTTACCGGGCGGTCGTGGTGGCCGTCGAACGGGCCGTTGTACAGGCGTTTTGGCTCGAGGAAGATCACCGGGTCATCGTTTTCGATGGAGGCGATCAGCAAGCCCTTGGCGTCGTACGGGTTGGATGGCATGACGGTGCGCAGGCCGCAGACCTGGGTGAACATCGCTTCAATGCTCTGGCTGTGGGTCTGGCCGCCGTAAATGCCGCCGCCGCAAGGCATGCGCAGGGTCATCGGGGCAGTGAACTCGCCAGCGGAGCGATAACGCAAACGGGCGGCTTCGGAAATGATCTGGTCCGATGCCGGGTATACGTAGTCGGCGAACTGGATCTCGGCCACCGGGCGCAAACCATAGGCGCCCATGCCCACGGCGACGCCGACGATGCCGCTTTCTGAAATCGGCGCGTCGAATACGCGAGAGGTGCCGTATTTGGTCTGCAGGCCTTCGGTGCAACGGAATACGCCGCCGAAGTAGCCCACGTCCTGGCCGAACACCACGACGTTGTCGTCACGCTCAAGCATCACATCCATGGCCGAGCGCAGGGCCTGGATCATGGTCATGGTGGTCGTGGTCATGGCGGTTTCCAGCTGGATATTGTTGTTGTGGTCGTTCATGTCAGATCCCCAACTCTTGACGCTGGCGCTTCAAGTGCTCCGGCATCTCTTTGTAGACGTCTTCGAACATGGTCGCGGCGCTTGGAATCTGGCCGCCGGCGAGGGTGCCGTACTGCTCGGCTTCTTTCTGCGCGGCGATTACCAAAGCTTCGAGTTCGGCGCTGACGGCGACGTGTTCCTCTTCGGACCACTGACCGATCTTGATCAGGTGCTGCTTGAGGCGGGCAATCGGGTCACCCAGCGGGAAGTAGCTCCAGTCGTCGGCGGGACGGTATTTGGACGGATCATCGGAGGTCGAGTGCGGGCCGGCGCGGTAGGTGACCCATTCGATCATGGTCGGGCCGAGGTTACGGCGAGCGCGTTCGGCGGCCCAGGCGGAGGCGGCGTAGACCGCGACAAAATCGTTGCCATCAACCCGCAGGGAGGCAATGCCGCATCCGACGCCACGGCCGGCAAACGTAGTGGCTTCACCACCGGCAATCGCCTGGAACGTCGAGATCGCCCACTGGTTGTTGACCACGTTGAGGATCACCGGCGCACGGTAAACGTGGGCGAAGGTGAGGGCGGTGTGGAAGTCGGATTCAGCGGTGGCACCGTCGCCGATCCAGGCCGAGGCGATTTTAGTGTCGCCCTTGATCGCCGAAGCCATGCCCCAGCCCACGCCCTGCACGAACTGGGTGGCGAGGTTGCCGGAAATGGTGAAGAAACCGTAATCCTTGACTGAATACATGATCGGCAGCTGACGGCCCTTGAGCGGATCGCGCTCGTTGGACAGCAGTTGGCAGATCAGGTCCACCAGCGGCACGTCTCGCGCCATCAGGATGCTTTGCTGGCGGTACGTCGGGAAGCACATGTCATCGACGTTCAACGCCAGGGCCTGGCCGCTGCCGATGGCTTCTTCGCCGAGGCTCTGCATGTAGAACGACATTTTTTTCTGGCGCTGGGCGACCACCATGCGGTTGTCATAGATCCGCGTCTTGAGCATGGCGCGCATGCCTTTACGCAGGATCTCGACCGGTACGCCTTCAGCCCATGGGCCGAGGGCGTTGCCCTGGTCGTCGAGCACGCGAATCAGGCCCTTGGCCAGATCAGCAGTGTCGGCCGGCTCAACGTCGATTGGGGGTTTGCGCACCGTGCCGGCGTCGGTCAGACGCAGGTAGGAGAAGTCGGTTTTGCAGCCGGGACGGCCCGAGGGTTCGGGAACGTGCAGTTGCAGCGGTTCATACGCTTGGTTCATGGCTTCTACGCTCGATCTTGTGAATTTCTTGTAGTGAGCTGACCGTCTTTCTTCTGTGGAAGAAATCTTGTCCTACAACAATCATAGGCCCGGCGAAGAAGAATATTTATCTCTGTTTCGTTGCGCCGGAGATCATTTGAGGATAAAAAATCTGCATAAACATAAAAAACAGGTGGATTTGTCTCATGCGCAAACTGGACCGTACCGATATCGGCATTTTGAACAGCCTTCAGGAGAACGCCCGCATCACCAACGCCGACCTTGCACGCTCGGTCAACCTGTCGCCGACGCCGTGCTTCAATCGGGTCAAGGCAATGGAAGAACTGGGGCTGATTCGTGAGCAAGTGACGCTGCTGGATGCCGACCTGCTGGGGCTGCATGTGAATGTGTTCATTCATGTAAGCCTGGAGAAACAGGTTGAGGAGGCGTTGCAGCATTTCGAGGAAGCGATTTCGGATCGTCCGGAGGTGATGGAGTGCTACCTGATGGCCGGTGACCCGGATTACCTGATCCGCGTACTGGTGCCGACCATTCAGTCGCTGGAGCGCTTCATGATGGATTTCCTGACCAAGGTCCCGGGCGTTGCCAACATTCGCTCAAGCTTTGCGCTCAAGCAGGTTCGCTACAAAACCGCGCTGCCGTTGCCGGCCAACGGCCTGACCCTTGGGGTTTAACGCCTCGACGTGATGATCGTTCCCACGTCGAGGCGTCGAACCGTCTGCGTGGGAATGCAGCCCGGGACGCTCCGCGTCCCCTTCCGAAGCTGGAACGCGGAGCGTCCCTTGAGGCATTCCCACGCAGAGCGTGGGAACGATCAACGTCAGAGTTTATTCAGAGGGATTTTCAGGTAGCTGATGCCGTTGTCCTCGGCCGGCGGAAAATTCCCCGCCCGCACATTCACCTGGATCGCCGGCAGCAACAGCGTCGGCATGCCCAGCCCCGCGTCACGATGGGTGCGCATGGCGACAAACGCCGCTTCGTCGACGCCGTCATGCATATGGATATTGCTTTTGCGCTGTTCGCCCACGGTGCTCATGCACTGGGATTGGCGGCCTTGGGGCGGGTAATCGTGGCAGACAAAGAGGCGCACGCTGGCCGGGAAGGCCAGCAATTTGCGGATCGAGGCGAACATCTGGTTGGCATTGCCACCGGGGAAGTCGCAGCGCGCGGTGCCGACGTCGGGCATGAACAGCGTATCGCCCGCCAGAATCACATCCCCGTCGATCAAATAAGCCATGTCGGCCGGCGTGTGGCCAGGCACATGCAGGGCCGTGGCCTTGAGATGGCCGATCATGAACGATTCGTCCGGCGCGAACAGATGGTCGAACTGCGAGCCGTCACTGCGAAACGCCGGCTCAAGGTTGAACAGACTCTTGAACACGCCCTGAACCTTGCTGATCGATTGACCGATTGCAATCTTGCCGCCCAACTCGCGCCGCAGATACGGTGCCGCGGACAGGTGATCGGCATGGGCGTGGGTTTCCAGCAGCCATTGCACCTGCAACTGATGTTCACGCACGAAGGCAATGATTTTATCCGCCTGGGTGGTGGCGGTGCGCCCGGCGGCGGGGTCGTAGTCGAGCACCGGATCGACGATTGCGCACTGGCCGCCATCGTCTTCGTAGATCACGTAACTGTAGGTCGACGAGGCAGGGTCGAGGAAGGCTTCAATCAAGGCAGGCATGGTGGCGGATTCTGTTGGGACATGCCTTGAGGGTAGTGGCATTTTCCCTGTGCTGACCAGTCCCGCGTGAATTGATGAAGGAAATTTTCCACGCGGGCTCTATCCTGTCAGGCATCGATACCGGGCGTTCCCGGCTTTTTTCTCGGACGACGAGCGTTTTATGTTGTTGGCAAGTTTCTTTGGCGTGGTAATGGGCCTGGTGCTCGGTTTGACCGGCGCCGGTGGCGGCATTCTTGCGGTGCCGGCCCTGGTGCTGGGGTTGGGGTTGACCATGACGCAGGCAGCGCCAGTGGCGTTGTTCGCGGTAGGCAGTGCGGCGGCAGTCGGTGCGATTGACGGTTTGCGTCACGGGTTGGTGCGCTATCGCGCCGCGTTGTTGATTGCGTTGCTGGGGGCGATTTTTTCGCCGGTGGGCATCTACTTCGCCCATCAGCTGCCGGAAAAAATCCTGATGATTCTGTTCAGCCTGCTGATGGTCATGGTGGCCTGGCGCATGCTGCGCCGTGAGCGTCAGGAAGAAGGGCCGAGCGATCACGGCCACGCCAACTGGGGGCAGAAAAACTGCATGCTCGATCAGCAGACCGGGCGCTTTTCCTGGACCGCCAAATGCACCGCCACCCTGGCGGCGCTGGGTGCGGTCACCGGCGTGGTTTCAGGATTACTCGGTGTGGGTGGCGGCTTTCTGATTGTGCCGGCGTTCAAGCAACTGACCGATGTGCAAATGCGCGGCATCGTCGCCACGTCGTTGATGGTCATCAGCCTGATTTCCGCCATCGGGGTGATCGGGGCGTTCCATGCCGGCGTGCGGATCGACTCGCTGGGCGCGGCGTTCATTGTCGCCAGCATCGTCGGCATGATCATTGGCCGTAAGCTGTGCGCACGCGTTCCGGCCCGTGCCTTGCAAGTCGGCTTCGCCAGTGTCTGTGTCGTGGTCGCCGTTTACATGCTGTTCAGAGCAGGCATCTAGAGCGTACCGGGTCTTCTGGCCGCCAGTGTGCCAGACCCGGCGTACACCCTTCGATCCGGGTCCTGGCGCGACCCGGTCGTACACCGAATTCGCCGCGCATCACCTGCCACTCCAAAGCACCTCACAACCGGCTCCAAGGCAGCGTAGGCCGTCGCCGGTCACCTTTCGATAATCGCCTCCGACATCCAGTCCCCCCGCTGCGGAGCGCGTCATGCACAACAATAAGAACTTCAAGCATCGTTTCTTGCCTGCCTTCATCGTCGGCCTGTCGTCCCTTGGCTTGAGCGCAATGGCCGAAGCCGAGATCGTGCTGTACGACAAGGACCAGACCACGTTCTCCACGGACGGCTACATCAACGCCTTCTACGTGAACAGCAAAGTCGACCGCGCCGGCGATCAATTCGACCGGAGCCAGGCACGGGTCAAGATGGGTTATTTGCCCAACTACCTGGGCTTCAACATGAGCAAGCAGATCGATGACCTGAAGCTCGGCGCGCGGTCGTCGTTCTGGGTGACCATCAACGACAGCCAGACCAACGGCACCGACACCGCCATCGACGTGCGCCAGTTCTACGGCACCGTGGCCAATCCTGAGTGGGGCGAGGTGCTGATCGGCAAGGACTTCGGCCTGTTCGCCCGTTCCAACATTCTGCTCGATGAAATGCTCGCCGGTTATGGCCAGGTCAGCGACACCCTGGGGTTGGTGGACGGTGGCGGCGTATCGTTCGGCAATATCGGCACGGGGTATCCGTATCCGTTCCCGACATCGCAGATCACCTATCGCACTCCGGTAATGGACGGGTTGCGGGTGGCCGTGGGCATCTTCGACCCGGTGGACACCAACGACAGCAGCCCGTTGGGCAAGGCGTATCAGGAAAATCCGCGCACCGAGAGCGAGATCACTTACCAGTTTGATGTGGCCGGCGCGAAGATCTACAGCTGGGTCAACGGCAGCTACCAGACCTCGGACAACACCGACTCCACCGTCCAGTCCATCACCTCCAAAGGCGTCGGCTACGGCGTGCAGGCGAAGATGGGCGGCGTGACCCTCGTCGGTTCCGGCTTCCAGGCCAAGGGCATCAACCCGTTTTTCACCAACAACGCCGGCGAGCCGACCCTGCGTAACGTCGACAGCGACGGCTACTTGCTGCAGGGCTCCTACAAACTGGGCAAGAACCGCCTGGCCTTGTCCTACGGCAAGACCAACGACGAAGGCAACGGCGTGGTCGGCAGCGGCGCGGATTACGAGACCCGCGGCATTGCGCTGTTCCATGACATCAACGACAACCTCAAGCTGGTGGCCGAATACAACCAGTTCGAAATCAATGGCCACGACACCAGCGCACAGAACGAAAACACCGACACCTTCGCGGTGGGGGCGGTGTTGAACTGGTAACAAAGCTGATCGGTGAACCCTAGCCCTGTGGCGAGGGAGTTTGCTTTCGCTGGACCATAGCGGTCCCGATTCTGGTCGCGCATCGGCCGGTTGAGGGACTGCTGCGCAGTCCAGCGCAAGCAAGCTCCCTCGCCACAAAACCTTCAGCCATCAAGCGCGCAACCCACCGACTCTCATCCCATCGAAGCGGCTACCCGCTACCCAAGTAGCATACGTCGCAGCGCGCAGGCTTCGTACACTCGTGCCTCATACAGGCGCACCTGCGGGAGGCGACAATGCAGCAGGTCCAGAGTGAAGGTGTGGTCAGTGCAATGTCCCAGGCCACCGATGCCCAACAGGTGGCTCAGGAGCTGGCGCGGCAGTTGTTGCATCCGCATTTGGGGTTCGTGTTGTTCTTCTGTTCCGCCGAGTACGACTTGCAGGCGCTGGGCCAGGCCTTGCAACAGAGCTTCGGCGGGATTCGCCTGGTGGGGTGCACCAGCGCCGGGGAAATCACTCCGTTGGGCTACGGTCGCAACTGCGTGACGGCGGTGGGGTTCGACCATCGGCATTTTTCCATCGACGCCGAACTGATCTGCGAGATGGAGCGCTTCAGCCTGATCGATGCCCAGCAAATGGTCGAGCGGCTGGTCAGCGGTTGTCGCAGCAATACCCTGGCGCCGATCAAGGGCAACAGCTTTGCCCTGACCCTGCTCGACGGGCTGTCCAGCCGTGAAGAAATGGTCCTCGCTGCCTTGAGTGCGGCGTTGGGCGACATCCCGCATTTCGGCGGCTCAGCGGGAGACGACAATTACCTGACCCACACCCACGTCTATTTTGGCGGCGAATTCCACAGCGGCGCGGCCGTGGTGGTGCTGGTCAACACCTGGCTCGACTTTGAGGTGTTCACCACTCACCACATCTTGCCGAGAGCAGAAAAACTGGTGGTCACCGGGGCCGACAGCACCTCGCGCCGAGTCTTCGAACTGAATGCCGAGCCCGCCGCCGAGGAGTACGCCCGGCACATCGGCGTGCCGGTGGCCGAGCTCGATCACCGGATTTTCGCCGCGCACCCGTTGGCGGTGCGCTTCAACGACCAGTATTACGTACGCGCCATCCAGCAGGTGCATCCCGACCTGAGCCTGAGTTTCTATTGCGCGGTGGAGAACGGCATCGTCCTCACCGTCATGACGCCCGGGCCGATGCTGCCGAACCTGCAAAACCTGTTCGAAGGTTTGCAGGAACGCCTCGGCGACCTGTTGCTGACCATCGGCTGCGATTGTTTTCTCAGGCGGCTGGAGCTGGAAGGCAACGGCAATCTGGAGCAGATCGGCACGTTTTTGCGCGACCAGCGGGTGATGGGTTTCAACACCTACGGAGAGCAGTTCAATGGCATGCACATCAACCAGACCTTCACCGGGGTTGCCATTGCCCGAGGCCGGTCCCCTGGGCACCGCTGAGCTTCTGGCCCAAATCGCCAGCCTGCAGCACGACAATCAGAAGTTGCAGCGCATCAATGGCGCGCTGATCGAACGGATCGAGTCTGGCATTACCCGTGGCAATGATCCGTATGCGGCGTTTCAGCACTCGGTGGTGTTGGCCGAGCAAGTGCGTGAGCGCACCGATGCCTTGAACCAGGCCATGGCCGAACTCAAGTCGGGCAATCACTTGCTCAGCGAAGCGCGCCTGCGTGCGGAAACCGCGCACCAACATTTGATCGACGCCATCGAAAGCATTTCCGACGCTTTTGTGTTGTTCGATGCCGATCAGCGAATCGTCTTGTTCAATAGCCGCTTCAAGGCGTTCTGGGGCAACAGTCGGGTGCGGATCAACGCCGGCATGCGTCTGGCCGAGGTCAAGCGCCTGATGAGTGTCACCGGTTTGTTCACGGAAGAACCGCGTGGGCAGGCCGATGAGAACCTGCTGTATCGCCTGCAGAACGGTCGTTGGCTGCAAGTCAGCGAACGGCCCACCCAGGAAGGCGGGCGGGTGATCCTGTTCACGGACATTACCGACGTCAAACTCAGTGAAACCGTGCGCCGCGAACAAGCGGTGGCGCAGAAATCGCATCTGCTGCAACGGGCGGTCGACAACCTGTCCCAAGGCGTGGCCATGGTCAATGCCGAGGGCGTGCTGGAATTGTGGAACCGGCGCTTTCTGGAACTCAGCGGACTGGCGCCGGTGGCGGCGCATCGGCCGTTTGCCGAAGTGATCGCCGACAGTGAGTTGAACCTGCTGACACCAGCCAGTCGCGACGCCAACGGGCGCCATGTGCAGGAACTGGAACAGCGCCTCTACGATGGCCGGGTGCTGGAAATCCGCACCCACCCGTTGCCCACCGGCGGTTTCGTCAACACCTTCACCGACATCACCGAACGCTATCAGCACGCCGAAGCGTTGAGCGAAAGCGAGCGCTGGATTCGCCTGATCACCGACCATGTTCCGGCGCTGATCGCCTACCTCAACGCCGACCTGGTCTACGAATTCACTAACAAGGTCTACGAAGAATGGTACTGCTGGCCGCGCGGTGTAATGCTCGGACAGAGCCTGCGCGAAGTCCACAGCGAACAGCATTACCAGCGCCTGGAAGCCTACGTGGCCCGGGCTCTGGCCGGGGAAAGCGTGACGTTCGAGTTCGCCGAAACCAACATCAACAATCAGGAGCGCTACATGCTGCGCTCCTACGTGCCTAATCGCCTGGCCACCGGGGAAGTGGTGGGGATTTTCGTGCTGATCCGCGACATCACCGAACGCCGGCGCACTGCCGAGGCGTTGCATCAGGCTTACCAGAATCTCGAGTTACGGGTGCGTGAGCGCACGACGGAGCTGACCACCCTCAATGACCAATTATTGCGGGAAATCGACGAACGTCGGCGCGTCGAATCGCGTTTGCGCGAGGCCAAGCTTGAGGCCGAGCAGGCCAACCTGTCGAAAACCAAGTTTCTGGCTGCCGTGAGTCACGATTTGCTGCAACCGCTCAACGCCGCTCGGCTGTTCACCAGCGCATTGCTGGAACGCCGCGAGCCGGTGGCCAATGCGATTCTGGTACGCAATGTCAGCAATTCCCTGGAGGACGTGGAAAATCTGTTGGGCACGTTGGTGGACATTTCCAAACTCGATGCCGGGGTGATCAAGGCCGACATTGCGCCGTTCGCCCTGAGTGAACTGTTGGAGAACCTCGCCACCGAGTACACCCAGATCGCGCGCAGCGAAGGGTTAGAGCTGCATTTCATCCCGTGTTCGGCGTTGGTGCGCAGCGACATCCAGTTGCTGGCGCGGATCCTGCGCAATCTGCTGAGCAACGCCATCCGCTACACCTACAGTGGTCGTGTGGTGCTGGGTTGCAGGCGCCATCATCAGCGCTTGACGATTGAAGTCTGGGACAGCGGCATGGGCATTGCCGAAGACCGACTGGAAGAGATTTTCCAGGAGTTCAAGCGTGGTGATGTACAGCGACCGGATCAGGATCGCGGCTTGGGCCTGGGACTGGCCATTGTCGAGAAAATTGCCGGAATCCTCGGCCACCGTATTCACGTGCGTTCGTGGCCGGGCAAGGGGTCGATGTTTTCCGTCGAGGTGCCTTTGAGCGCCACGGCCCCCAAGGCTCAGCCGACGCTGCTGATGAGTGAACCGATGCTGGAACGTCTGCGCGGTGCGCGGGTGTGGGTGCTGGATAACGACGCGGCGATTTGCGCCGGCATGCGTACGTTGCTCGAAGGTTGGGGGTGTCGGGTGGTCACGGCGCTGTCGGAGGACGACCTGGCGCGGCAGGTGGACAACTACCACGAAGAAGCGGATTTGCTGATCGCCGACTATCACCTGGATAACGACCAGAACGGGGTCGACGCCGTGGCCCGCATCAACGCCCGTCGCGGTTCAGCGATTCCGGCGATGATGATTACCGCCAATTACAGTAACGAGCTCAAGCAACAGATTCGTGAACTGGGCCATACCCTGATGCACAAACCGGTGCGGCCGATGAAACTCAAGACGGCGATGAGTCATTTGCTCGGCAGGCCCTGAGATGATCGTTCCCACGCTCCGCGTGGGAATGCAGCCCGGGACGCTCTGCGTCCCTTCCGGAGCCGAACGCGGAGCGTCCGTTGAGGCATTCCCACGCGGACGGTTCGACGCCTCGACGTGGGTACGATCAGTCTTCAGCGCCGCAGATACGATCCGAAATCAATATCCCCAGCACTCAAAATCGCCTGCACCCGGTTGTGCACGTTGAGTTTGCGCAGAATCGCCGAGACGTGCGCCTTGACCGTGGTTTCAGCGATTTCCAGGGTGTAGGCGATCTGTTTGTTCGATTCGCCCTTGGTCATGCGCTCCAGCACCAATAACTGTTTGCGTGTCAGTGCCTGGAGCAGCTCCGGCGGAAAGCTCGGGTTGTCGTTCATCCGGCGCTGGGTGCCGCATTTCTGCGTGCGGATGATGTCCGGCGGCAGGTAGACGTTGCCGTTGAGAATTTGCTGGATGGCTTCGGTCATCTGCACCCGGGGCGAAGATTTGGTGATGAAACCAACCGCGCCGTAGGTGATGGCTTGCAGCACGATCTGTTTGTCCTGTTCCGCCGAGACGATCACCACCGGAATGGTCGGCGCCTCGTTGCGCAGGTTGATCAGGCCGTTGAGGCCGTGCATGCCGGGCATGTTCAGGTCGAGCAGGATCAAGTCCAGGTCGTCATGGTCCTGGGTCAGCAGCAGGGCGCTGTCGAGGTCGGCGGTTTCCATCACTTCGCTGCCCGGAAAACCGTCGCTGATGACGTTATGGATGGCTTCGCGAAACAGTGGGTGATCGTCGGCAATCAGAATTTTGTACATGGCCTTTCACCTCATTATTTTGATTATGGTGTGGCAACAACACGCACGCGTAAAGGTCAGGGGAAGGGCTCGGGCCGGGACGGCGCAACGGGCAGGTTCGCGGCTTGCCAGGCATCCAGGCCATCGCGATACCAATACAGTGTTTTATAGCCCATGGCGGCGGCGCGTTTCACAGCATTCCAGCTTAGCCAGCAGTCGGAGCGGCAGTAGAAGACCAGCGGTTGCGCCAGGTCGCCGTCGGTCAAGCGGTTCAGGTTGCGCGCAAAGTAGTCCTGCCAGTCAGGTGTCAGGTCGCCGTCGCCGGTATTGGCCAGCCAATGACTGCCGGGCAGGTTCTCGTGGGGTTGGTCTTCGATGAAACGTCCTTGCAGCCATTGGCGGCGGTAGACGTCGATCAGCACCGGGCGCGGTGTCCGGGTGAGCAGGGTTTGCAGGGCGGCGGTGTCGATGATGGACGCGCCTTGCAACTGATTCGGGGTCGGGCTGCGGTACAGGCCGATGCGATAACCCTCGGCGGAGAACAGCGGTGTTTCGGCCTGCGCGACACCCAGCAACAGGCTCAGCGATAGCGCGGCAAGGGCAGGGCGCAGCAGACGACGTCGGGCACGCGGCATGGGGTCGATCCTTATAGTTATGACCCCATTACATGCCAGTCCCGGCGCATTGGGAATGCGACGATAGACAGGTAAACCAGTACTAAAGTAGTAATTTTGAGGTGTTTTACCGATCGTTCCCACGCTCTGCGTGGGAATGCAGCCCGGGACGCTCAGCGTCCCAAAAGCGTGACGCAGAGCGTCACATGAGGCATTCCCACGCGGAGCGTGGGAACGATCGAGTACCGGAGGGATGTGGTGTCAGGTAGCTTTGCGCAGGGCCGCGTGTTGCGGGTTGAAGGTGAGGACCGCGAGCACGGCGAATATCAGTGTCAGCGCCATGCACACCGACAGAGCCAATAAGTTGAAGCGTTCGTACAAGGCAAACCGCACCAGCTCCACCGCATGGGTGAACGGGTTCAGCGCGCACAGCCAGTACAACCACTCGCTGGACTCGCGCATCTTCCACAGCGGATACAGTGCCGACGACAGGAAAAACAACGGGAAGATCACGAAATTCATCACCCCGGCAAAGTTCTCCAGCTGGCGGATCGCGTTGGACAGCAACAACCCCAGAGCACTGAGCATCAACGCCACCAGCAACAGCGCCGGCAAGGCGATCAACAGGCCCATGGCCGGCGGTTGCACGCCATACAACCAGGCAATGGCCAGGAAGGCGTACACCTGCAACAGCGAAATCAGCGACGTAGCCAACAGTTTGCTGCACAGCAGAAAGGTCCGGGGCAGAGGGCTGGTCAGCAGCACGCGCATGCTGCCCATTTCCCGGTCGTACACCATCGACAGCGAACCTTGCATGCCGTTGAACAACAGGATCATGCAAGCCAGGCCCGGGATGATGTAGACCTCGTACGGAATGTAGGTGTCATACGGCTCGATGATCGCGATCCCGAGTGCCGCGCGAAAACCGGCGGCAAACACCAGCAGCCACAACAGCGGTCGTACCAGGGCGCTGAGAAACCGCGTGCGTTGCAGCACAAAGCGCAGCCATTCGCGTAGCACGATGCCGCTGAAACATTGCCAATAAGCGTTCATCGGGCAGCTCCTGAAGTGGTCAGGCGAGTAAAGGCCGAACCGAGGTCGCCGCCATGTTCCAGGCTCAGCGCATCCGCTTGCCCGCTGGCCACCAGACGGCCCTGATGGAGAATCAGCAGGTCGTCGCTCGGTTGCACTTCGTCCAGCAAATGGGTGGTCCAGAGCACACTGATGCCGTGCTCGCGACACAGACTGCGGATGTGTTGATTGAGCGCCAGGCGACTGGCCGGGTCGAGGCCGACGCTGGCCTCGTCGAGCAACAACAACCGTGGCTGATGCAGCAAGGCGCGGGCGATTTCTACCCGGCGCCGGTGGCCGCCGTTGAGTTCACGCACCCGCTCCCGACGTCGTTCGGTCAGCGCCTGACGCGCCAGCTCGGCCTCGACCCGCAGACCGGTCTGACGCCGGGACAGGCCGTGCAGCGCGGCGTGATAACGCAGGTTTTGTTCGACACTGAGGTCCAGGTCCAGCGTACTTTGCTGGAACACCACACCCAATTGCCTGAGCGCCGCGCGCGGCGTCTTGCGCAAGGAGCAGCCGCCCACATGGATCTCGCCGCGTTGCAAATCATAAAGCCGGGTGAGCAAGGCAATCAGTGTCGATTTGCCTGCGCCATTCGGCCCCAGCAACGCCGCAAACCGCCCCGGCACCAGGCTGAAACTCACCTGGCGCAAGGCTTCGCGTGCGCCGTAGGCAAAGCTCAACTCACTGACATCGAGTGCGTTCATGGCGTCACCACCACGCCCCACGGATAGCGCCCAACCTTCACCGACTTGATGACTTTGAGGCTGTCGACATCAATCACCGAGACATCGCCGCTGACGCCGTTGGTGGCCAGCAACTGCTTCTGATCCGGGGTGAATGACATCTGCCACACGCGGCGGCCCACCAGCAGGTAATCGAGGATTTCGAACGTCTTGGCATCAACCACCGCCACATGGTTAGCCGGGCCGAGCGCGACGAAACCGTACTTGCCGTCGGCGCTGAGTTTGATGCCGACCGGCTGGACCTTATCCGGGTGGACGCCCTTGATCTGGAAGGTCAGGGTCTTGAGAATTTTGCGCGTCGCCACATCGAGAATCGTCACCGTGCCGCCGATCTCTGCCGAAGCCCAGAGCTTGGAACCGTCAGGGGCAAACTCGACAAACCGTGGCCGCTGATCGACCAGGGTGCTGTCGGCCAGGGTCTGGGTGCTGGTGTCGATCCAGTGCAGCATGTTGGTGGTTTCGCTGGTGTTCACGGCCCACTTGCCATCGGGGCTGACGGCCATGCCTTCGGGCTCGACACCGACATTGATCTGGCTCAGCACCTTGGAGGTTTCAGTGTCGATCACTGTCACCAGCGCATCGTCTTCATTGGAAACGTACAGCCAGCGATTGTTGGGGTGCAGGGCGAATTGCTCAGGGTCTTTGCCCGACGGCAGTTCCTTGATGATCTTGCGCGTGGCCACGTCCATCACCTGAACCCGGTCCGAATCGCTGGCGCAGATGTACAACAACTTGTTGTCGTGGGACAGCAGCAAGCCGCGCGGGCGCTGGCCGACGGGCAGGGTGTCGGTCACTTGCAGGGTCTGCATGTCAATCAGGCTCAGGCTGTTGTCTTTTTCGTTGGAGACCCAGGCGGTGCTGGCCACGGCGTGCCCGGCGGCAAGCAGCAGGGCGCAAGAGAGCAGGGTGTGGCGCATGGCGGATTCCTTTTTGTTGTCGTTGTTGTGAAGTGCCAGATCAGGGAAAGCGGCAAGTGACCTCGGGCTTGTCGTAGCCCAGGCTGTCCATTTCATTGAAGGGATGGAGGAAGCCGTCCTGGGGTGAGGTGCTGACCAGCGCCCGGGGTTGCACGATCGGGATCGGCTGGCGCAACTGGCCATTCCACGGGCGATAGCTGAGCTTGCGGCCCTTGAAACCGTCGAGGGGCAATTGATCGCTGATTTCCAGGGTGCGGATCGCCATCGGATCGACCTGGCGCAACTTGCTCACCGCGCTGGCGATGCTGCGCACGGCCATCCAGGCAGCGAAATCGCGGTCATTCATCCAGCGCCCGGTCAAGGCTTCGAAGCGTTTTTGCAGTTGGGCGGCGCCGTAGGTCTCGACGGTTTTGTGCCAACCCACCGGGGTCAGGCCCTGAGTGCCGGCGACCGGCCGTGGGTACCAGGTCTGGTAGGGCACGTATTCACCGAAATCGCCGCGCTCATCCGCCACCAGCACCACGTCGTACTCGGCGGTCTGGGTGAACAGCGGCATGTCGGCCTGGGCGCTGCGGCGCTGGTCGTTATCGAAACTCCAGGCTTTTTCCGCCACCAGTTTCAGGCCGAAACGTTTGGCGGCGCGGCGCAGGGCAGCGGCATAGGCCTGATCGTCCGGCGTCGGGCCGACGATCAGCAGCGCCCGTTGCCATTTGCGCACCACCAGAAATTGCGCCAGCGCATCGGCCAGCATCGCCCGGCTGGGCAGGCTGTGCAGCACGTTCGGCAGGCAGTCGGTGGTGCGCAGGCTGTCGTCGGGGCTGCCGGCGTTGAACAGCAAGCTGTCGGGCAGCACGGCGCTGAGTCGGCGCAGGGTTTCCACCGGCGCATTCACCACAAACAAGCGAAGGCCCTGTTCGTGCTGGGCCTTGGCCGCTTCAACCAATGCATCCGGGCTGTCGGCACTCGCGCTGACCAGGCTGTAGCTGTGGTTGAGAAAACGCCCGGTGCTGTTGCTGTCGGTTACCGCCAGTTCCGCGCCGCGAAGTCCGGCATCGACCGGTTCGGGAATGACGTTCGACAGCAGCGGGCCGGTGTCGGGGCGATAGCCCAGGTAACCGATTTGCACCTGTAGCGGCGCGTCGGCGGCCTGGCTCTGTGTCGCCACCCCGGCGGCGCAGGCGATGGCCAGCAAGTAGATCAGGGCGTAAGGGGCAAGCTGGCGCATAAGGCACTCCATTACAGGTAGCGCCAGCATAGGAAGCCTGCGAGGCAGAATGAAATATGCAGAAAGTACCAGTGAGCCAGTACCAAGGTAGTAGCTCGCCCGGCAGAGGGCGGTTTCAGCCAGGGGCGACGGTATTCAGGTGTGCGCCACAAAGCCTACTACCAAGGGACTAGACGGCGGCCACCAAAGCAGCATGGGGATTGCTCGGGACGGTTCCTAAGATGGGTGCCATAGCCTCTTCAAAGAGGTTTTGCGTGCAATCCTGAGGGCAGAACAATGACAACAAAACGCAGCGCCTTACTCGTTGCCGGACTGCTGGCCGGCTTTATCAGTGCAGGTTCGGTCTGGGCCCACGGCAACGTGGTGCCTCAGGCGGTCGCCACCCCGGGCCTGACCCCGATCAAGGATTCCGGCGTATCGGTCGATGCCGATGGCTGGGCCTCGGTGAACCCTTACCGCACGTCCCCGGAACACGACAAGGCCGTGGAAATCGGCTCCTCGGCGTACAACCAGAACTGCGCCGCGTGTCATGGCCTGGAAGCCAAATCCGGCGGCATCGCTCCCGATCTGCGCCTGCTCGATGTCGGCGACGCCGGTGATGAATGGTTCGTCGAGCGCGTGCGCCATGGCGCCGTGCGTGACGGTCGAGTGTACATGCCGAAGATGGCTGACTACCTGAGTCAGGAAGCCTTGTGGGCGGTGCGCTCCTACCTGGACAGCGTACACGTCGAGGAGTAAGCCATGCGCCTGCTCACTGTGTTGATCAGCGCCGTGTTGCTGTGTTGCCAGGCCGCGCAGGCGCAAGTGCGTACCTTTGACGAGATGATCGCCGCCGGGGAGCTGAAAGTCGCGGTCTACAAGGACTTTGCGCCTTACAGTTTTGAGCAGGCCGGAAAGCCTCGCGGGGTGGATGTGGAACTCGCCGAGGCGCTGGCCAAATCCTTGGGCGTGCGCCTGACGCTGATCTGGGCGCCTGCCGGGGAGAAGCTCGATGACGACCTGCGCGATTACATCTGGCGCGCCAGTCAGCTGCACGATCTGCAACTGGCCGACCTGATGATGCGGGTGCCGTACGACCGCGACTACGCGCAAAAACGCAATGAACTGGGTGAGCTGGAAAACGGCCATGTGGTGATGTTCGGCCCGTACCAGAACGAGCAATGGCAAGTGGCGTATGACCGCCGTCGGCTGGACAAGGTCGCCAGCGTCGCGGTGTTCGAGCAGCACCCGATTGGCGTGGAAGTCGACAGCGTGCCGTCGTTTTACCTGACCTCGGTGTTCAACGGCATGCTCGCCGCCAAGACCCATCACTATCCCGGCGTGCCCCAGGCGTTCGCGGCCATGAAGGCCGGCGAAGTCGACGCGGTAATGGCCATGCGCGGCGAGATCGACTGGCAAGTGCATGAAGCGGCCGACCCGCAAGTGGCCCTGGCGGAAAACGCCTACCCGAACATGGGCAAACAGCTCTGGGAAATCGGCATGGCGGTGCATGAAAGCAACCACCAACTGGCCTATGCCGTGGAAGAAGCGTTGGAAACCCTGATTCGTGAAGGCTCGGTCAAGACCATTTATGAACATTACGGCCTGCGTTATGACGTGCCCGAGATGTATCAATGAACTGGCGCGCGGGTTGCCTGTTGGCCTGCTGGCTGCCTTTGGCGGCTCAGGCTGCGGACATTCTTCCGGGCAAAGACCCGGTGCCGTCGGTGATGTGGGAGTTCTACCACAAGCAAATGCTCGGTGATGCGCCGTTCGTGTTCGACGAGCGGGTCAAGCTGCTGGCGCCGCCATTCGCCGAGGACGCCCGGCAAGTGCCGCTGGAAATCGATGCCCGGGCGTTCAAGGGCGAGGTGGTGAAAATTCTCGCCTGGGCCGAGCTCAACCCGCTGCCGAAAATCGTCGACTTTCAACCGCTGGACCGCGTATTGCCGTGGCTGTCGATCCGCATCCGCATCGAGCAGGCCACACCGCTGCGCGCCGCGGTGCTGACCCGCGACGGGCTGTGGCATGTCGGTTCGACGTTGATCGACGCGGCGGGCGGCGGGTGCACCGCGCCCAGCGTCGTGCGTACTCAGGCCGGCTGGGAAGAACACATCGGCGAGGTGGTGGGCGGTCGATATCCGCGCGACGCCTTCAGCCGCGTGCGCTTGCAGGTAGCGCACCCGATGGACAATGGCATGGTCAGTGGCATTCCGGAATTTTTCATCAACCATGCCGAGCTACGCGATCAAAACGATCAGTTGTTGGCCCGTCTTGAGTTGTTCCCGGCGGTCAGCGAAAACCCCAGCCTGGCCTTCGATATCGAGGGGGCAGGGCAGACGCGCTTGTTACTGCGCGACAACAGCGGCAATCAATTCGATGCGGCCATACCCTGAACCCAAGGAGCGTCTCATGCGCTGGATGCTGCTGTTGTTGATGGGCTTGGGCCTGCCGGCCCTGGCCGACCTCGACTACGTACTCAAACCTCGGCAGATCGCCCAGGACACCTGGCTGCTGGAAGGCAGTACCGACAATTTCGCCCAGGCCAACGGCGGCAATATCGTCAACACCGGGTTCATCGTCACCGAACGTGGGGTAGTGGTGATCGACACCGGGCCGTCAAAACGTTACGGCGAGGCGATGCGCAAGGCGATTGCCGCGACCACCGATAAACCGGTGATTCAGGTGCTGTTGACCCACCATCACCCGGACCATGTACTGGGCAATCAGGCTTTCAGTGACGTTCCGATCGGTGCGCTGGCCGGCACCACCGAGCTGCTGCAGCAGCAGGGTAATGCGATGGCCGAGAACATGTATCGATTGGTGGGGGACTGGATGCGCGGCACCGAAGTGCTGTTGCCAACCCAGGTGCTGACACCCGGCGTGCACAGTTTTGGGAATCACGATCTGCGCCTGCTGAGCCTGGGTGGGCACACCGGCGCGGATCTGGCTATTCTCGACCAGACCACCGGCGTGCTGTTTGCCGGGGACCTGGTGTTTTATCAGCGGGCGTTGACCACGCCCAACAGTCCGGGGCTGTCGGTTTGGCTGGCGGACATCGCCACGCTTCAAGGCTTGCCGTGGACGTTGATCGTGCCGGGCCACGGTCCGGTGGCCAGCGACCCGCAACCCTTCGAACAAATGCGCGACTACCTCACCTGGCTCGACCAGCTCATGCGGGATGGCGCGGCCAATGGCAGCGCCATGACCGAGATGATCCGCAGCTCCATCCCCGAGCGCTTTGCCGGAATCAACCTGAGCCGCTATGAGCTGATTCGCAGCGTCAGTCACTTGTACCCGCGCTATGAGCGCGCGCAGATGACCCGAGTCGATTCCGCCACGCCCCAGTGAACAACACAAATCCCCTGTGGGAGTGAGCCTGCTCGCGATGAGGCCTGCACATTCAACATTGATGCTGCCTGATACACCGCCATCGCGAGCAGGCTCGCTCCCACAGGAGGGCAGTGTCGACCACAGGATGGGTACTCATCTCCTCCGACCCTGTACTAAGGAACTAGCAATCTCAGCACTGCGGGCAATTGTTGCAAGGGCGGCGGCGGCCAAGAATCTGCACTAGACCGGGAAAATTTCCCGGGTATAACAAAAACCGCAGAGGTAGCCGTCATGACCCAACCCGCACGTCGCCAACCCTTCGTCTTGAGTGTGCTGCTCAGTGCCATGCTGCTGTCCGGCACCGCGCTGGCCGGTGTCACCGACCAGGACATTCTCCAGGACCCCAAGAACCCGGAGCAGATCGTCACCAACGGTCTGGGCGTCCAGGGTCAGCGCTACAGCCCGCTGGACACGCTCAACGTCGACAACATCAAGGATTTGCGTCCGGTCTGGGCGTTCTCCTTCGGCGGTGAGAAGCAGCGCGGTCAGCAAGCGCAGCCGATGATCAAGGACGGCATCATGTACATGACCGGTTCCTACTCGCGGGTGTTCGCGGTGGATGCACGCACCGGCAAAAAACTCTGGCAATACGATGCGCGCCTGCCCGATGACATCCGTCCGTGCTGCGACGTGATAAACCGTGGCGTGGCGCTGTATGGCGACCTAGTGTTCTTCGGCACCCTCGACGCCAAGCTGGTGGCACTGAACAAAGACACCGGCAAAGTGGTGTGGAGCAAGCAGGTCGCCGACCACAAGGAAGGCTATTCCATCAGTGCCGCACCGTTGGTGGTCAACGGCAAACTGATTACCGGCGTGGCCGGTGGCGAGTTCGGCGTGGTAGGCAAGATCTCCGCCTACGACCCGAAAAACGGTGAGCTGCTGTGGACCCGGCCGACCGTTGAAGGTCACATGGGTTACACCTACAAGGATGGCAAAGCGATAGAGAACGGCATCTCCGGCGGCGAAGCCGGCAAGACCTGGCCCGGCGATCTGTGGAAAACCGGCGGCGCGGCCCCTTGGCTGGGCGGCTACTACGACCCGGAAACCAATCTGCTGCTGTTCGGCACCGGCAACCCGGCGCCATGGAACTCGCACCTGCGTCCTGGCGACAACCTCTACTCCTCGTCGCGCCTGGCGCTCAACCCGGACGACGGCACGATCAAATGGCACTTCCAGAGCACGCCCCACGACGGCTGGGACTATGACGGCGTGAACGAACTGGTCTCGTTCAACTACACCGAAGGCGGCAAGGAAATCAAAGCGGCGGCCACCGCTGACCGTAACGGTTTCTTCTACGTGCTGGACCGCACCAACGGCAAATTCATCCGTGGCTTCCCGTTCGTGGACAAGATCACCTGGGCCACCGGCCTGGATAAAGACGGCCGGCCGATCTACAACGAAGCCAGCCGACCTGGTGCGCCAGGCACCGAAGCCAAAGGCAGTTCAGTGTTTGTAGCACCGGCATTCCTCGGCGCGAAAAACTGGATGCCGATGGCCTACAACAAGGACACCAAGCTGTTCTACGTGCCGTCCAACGAATGGGGCATGGACATCTGGAACGAAGGCATCGCCTACAAAAAAGGCGCCGCGTTCCTCGGTGCCGGTTTCACCATCAAACCGTTGAACGAAGACTACATCGGCGTGCTGCGCGCCATCGATCCGGTCACCGGCAAAGAAGTCTGGCGCCACAAGAACTACGCGCCGCTGTGGGGCGGGGTGCTGACCACCAAGGGCAACCTGGTGTTCACCGGCACGCCGGAAGGTTTCCTGCAGGCGTTCAATGCCAAGACTGGTGAGAAAGTCTGGGAATTCCAGACCGGCTCCGGCGTCCTCGGCTCGCCGATCACCTGGGAAATGGACGGCGAACAGTACGTTTCCGTTCTTTCCGGTTGGGGTGGTGCCGTACCGCTGTGGGGCGGCGAAGTGGCCAAGCGCATCAAGGACTTCAACCAGGGCGGCATGCTCTGGACGTTCAAGTTGCCTAAAGACCTGGTAGTGGCCAAACACTGATTGCTGCACAGATCGTTCCCACGCTCTGCGTGGGAATGCAGCCCGGGACGCTCTGCGTCCCTTCCAAAGCCGAACGCGGAGCGTCCGTTGAGGCATTCCCACGCGGAGCGTGGGAACGATCATCTACTACCAAATAACGAGAGTCCCCCTGCCAACGGCGCATTCGTCTGGCGCGCGGGGCTCTCTACTATCGGTTCATCGCCTGTTTGCCGACAGGCATCGACCCAGACAGAGGCTCACCATGATCTACGCACAACCTGGAACACCTGGCGCCGTCGTGACCTTCAAGCCGCGCTACGGCAATTTCATCGGCGGCGAATTCGTTGCCCCGGTCAATGGCGAGTATTTCACCAACACCTCGCCGGTCACCGGTGAAGTGATCGCCGAATTCCCGCGCTCCAGCGCCGCTGACATCGACAAAGCCCTCGACGCTGCCCACGCTGCCGCGGACACCTGGGGCAAGACCTCGGCGCAGGACCGCTCGCTGGTGCTGCTGAAAATCGCCGACCGCATCGAACAAAACCTGGAAATCCTCGCCGTCACCGAAACCTGGGACAACGGCAAGGCCGTGCGCGAAACCCTCAACGCCGACGTGCCGCTGGCCGCCGACCATTTCCGTTACTTCGCCGGTTGCATCCGCGCCCAGGAAGGCGGCGCCGCTGAAATCAACGAACTGACCACGGCCTACCACTTCCACGAGCCATTGGGTGTGGTCGGGCAGATCATTCCGTGGAACTTCCCGCTGCTGATGGCCGCGTGGAAACTCGCCCCGGCCCTGGCCGCCGGTAACTGTGTGGTGCTCAAGCCTGCCGAGCAGACGCCGCTGTCGATCATGGTCTTCGCCGAGCTGATCGCCGACTTGCTGCCGGCTGGCGTGCTGAACATCGTCCAGGGCTTCGGTCGCGAAGCCGGTGAAGCCCTGGCCACCAGCAAACGCATCGCCAAGATTGCGTTCACCGGTTCCACCCCGGTCGGTGCGCACATCATGCATTGCGCCGCCGAGAACATCATTCCAAGCACCGTCGAGCTGGGCGGCAAGTCGCCGAACATCTTCTTCGAAGACATCATGAACGCCGAGCCGCAGTTCATCGAGAAAGCCGCAGAAGGTCTGGTGCTGGCGTTCTTCAACCAGGGCGAAGTCTGCACCTGTCCGTCCCGGGCGCTGGTGCAGGAGTCGATCTATGACGACTTCATGAAAGTGGTGATGCAGAAGATCGTCAAGATCAAGCGCGGCAACCCGCTGGACACTGAAACCATGGTCGGCGCCCAGGCGTCCGAGCAGCAATACGACAAAATCCTCTCGTACCTCAAAATTGCCCAGGAAGAGGGCGCCGAGCTGCTCACCGGCGGCGCGGCCGAGCGTCTTGAGGGCGACTTGTCCAGCGGCTATTACATCCAGCCGACGCTGCTCAAGGGCCACAACAAAATGCGTGTGTTCCAGGAAGAAATCTTCGGCCCGGTGGTGGGGATCACCACCTTCAAGGACGAAGCCGAAGCCCTGGCGATTGCCAACGACAGCGAGTTCGGCCTCGGTGCCGGCCTGTGGACCCGCGATATCAACCGCGCCTACCGCATGGGTCGGGCGATCAAGGCCGGGCGTGTCTGGACCAACTGCTACCACCTGTACCCGGCCCACGCCGCGTTTGGTGGCTACAAGAAATCCGGTGTCGGCCGTGAAAACCACAAGATGATGCTCGACCATTACCAGCAGACCAAAAACCTGCTGGTGAGCTACGACATCAATCCGATGGGGTTCTTCTAACCCTCGCCAAAACACCACCGAAACCTGTGGGAGCGAGCCTGCTCGCGATAGGGCCAGTACATTCAACCTCTCCGTTGACTGTCAGGCCGCCATCGCGAGCAGGCTCGCTCCCACATTGGTTTTGTGTGTGGTTTAAGGCCTAGCGACACCCCCTACCAACGCACGCCGCCGCCTCGTTCCAAAGTAGCATTCGGTCACTTGGCGCCCCGTGCATTAATGGCTTTACCGGAATTGCCCGGCACAAGAAGAGGATTGACCCATGTGGCATAAACCCGCGTTTACCGATCTGCGCATTGGCTTCGAAGTGACGATGTATTTCGCCAACCGTTGATTGATCACCCGGCCAGCTAATGGGTTGGCCGGGCCTGCTTTCTGGAGTCAGCCATGCACATCCGCGTTCTCGGTTCTGCCGCCGGTGGCGGTTTTCCGCAATGGAACTGCAACTGTCGTCAGTGCGCCGGTGTGCGCAATGGCAGCCTGCGCGCGCAACGGCGCACGCAGTCCTCGATTGCCCTGAGCGACAACGGTGTGGAGTGGGTGCTGTGCAACGCTTCACCGGACATTCGCGCGCAACTTGAAAGTTTCGCGCCCCTGCAACCGGCGCGCCGCTTGCGCGATACGGCGATTGCCGGGGTGGTGCTGATCGACAGTCAGATCGACCATTGCACCGGCCTGTTGAGCCTGCGCGAAGGGTGCCCGCATGACGTGTGGTGCACCGAGCGGGTGCATCAAGACCTGAGCAGCGGCTTTCCCTTGTTCCCCATGCTCAAGCACTGGAACGGTGGCTTGCAGTGGCAACCCATCGGGCTGGATCGCGAACCGTTCACCATCGCGGCCTGTGCACACCTGCAATTTCGTGCGATTCCCTTGGTCAGCAACGCACCGCCGTATTCGCCCAATCGCGGCAATCCGCAGCCGGGCGACACCATTGGTTTATTTATCGAAGACCGGCGCAATGGCGCCAGCGTGTTCTATGCCCCGGGTCTTGGGCAGATTGATGACGAAGTACTGAGCTGGATGCAACGTGCCGATTGCCTGTTGCTGGACGGCACGTTGTGGCGCGACGACGAGATGCGCGTGAACGAAGTCGGCCAGAGCCTGGGCAGTGAAATGGGCCATCTGGCGCAAAGCGGTCCTGGCGGGATGCTTGAAGTGCTCGAGCAATTCCCACGCCAGCGCAAGGTGCTGATCCACATCAACAACACCAATCCGATCCTCGATGAAGACTCGGCCGAGCGCGCGTTGCTGGAGCGGCGGGGGATTGAAGTGGCTTACGACGGCATGAGTATTGAGCTGTAGCGGCTGACCCCATCGCGAGCAGGCTCACTCCCACAGGGTTCTGTGTGCGCCGCAAGTTCTGTGGGAGCGAGCTTGCTCGCGATGAGGCCAGACCAGACACCACAGAATCCACCGGTTGTTCCCCGGAGAACCGCAATGACTAACACCCCCATGACCCCCGCCGAATTCGAACAGGCCCTGCGCGCCAAAGGCGCCTATTACCACATCCATCACCCCTTCCACCAAGCCATGTACGCCGGCCGCGCCACGCGCGCGCAGATTCAGGGCTGGGTCGCCAATCGCTTCTATTACCAAGTGAACATCCCGCTCAAGGATGCCGCGATCCTCGCCAATTGCCCCGACCGTGACGTGCGCCGTGAATGGCTGCAACGCATCCTCGACCATGACGGCGCGCCCGGCAGCGAAGGCGGCATCGAAGCCTGGCTGCGCCTGGGGGAAGCGGTGGGTTTGGACCGCGAGCAAATCCTCTCTCAGGAATTGGTGCTGCCTGGTGTGCGGTTCGCCGTGGACGCCTACGTCAATTTCGCCCGTCGCGCCTGCTGGCAGGAAGCCGCCAGCAGTTCACTCACTGAACTGTTCGCGCCGCACATTCACCAGTCCCGCCTCGACGCCTGGCCCACGCATTACCCCTGGATCGACCCGGCCGGCTATGACTATTTCCGCACACGCCTGAGTCAGGCGCGGCGTGATGTCGAGCATGGCTTGCGCATTACCCTGGCGCACTACGTCACGGTCGAAGGCCAGCAGCGCATGCTGGAGATTCTGCAGTTCAAGCTTGACGTGCTGTGGAGCATGCTCGACGCGATGAGCATGGCCTACGAGCTGGAACGCCCGCCGTATCACACCGTCACCACCGAGAACGTCTGGCACCGGGGGATCGCGCTGTGAACCCGATCGTGACGCCACCCGGTCCGCCGCTCTGGCTGTTGGCGGAGCTGACTTATCGCTGCCCGCTGCAATGCCCGTATTGCTCCAACCCACTGGACTTCGCCCAGCAGGGTGAAGAATTAAGCACCGAAGAGTGGATTCGGGTATTTCGCGAAGCCCGGGAGATGGGCGCCGCGCAGTTGGGGTTTTCCGGCGGCGAGCCGCTGGTGCGCCAGGACCTGGCCGAGCTGATCAAGGCCGCGCGGGACATGGGTTATTACACCAACCTCATCACCTCGGGCATCGGCCTGACCGAACAAAAGGTCCGTGACTTCAAGGTCGCCGGGCTGGACCACATCCAGATCAGCTTTCAGGCCGCCGACGAGCAGGTCAACAACATGTTGGCCGGCTCGCGCAAAGCCTTCGCGCAAAAACTGGCCATGGCCCGGGCGGTGAAAGCCCAGGGCTATCCGATGGTGCTGAACTTCGTCACCCATCGGCACAACATCGACCAGATCGCGCAGATCATCGACCTGTGCCTGGAGCTGGAGGCGGATTTCGTTGAATTGGCCACGTGCCAGTTCTACGGCTGGGCCGAGCTCAACCGTGTTGGCCTGTTGCCGACCCGCGAACAATTGCAGCGTGCCGAGCGCATCACCAACGAGTACCGCGATCGGCTTGAGGCCCAGGGCCATCCCTGCAAGCTGATCTTCGTGACGCCCGATTACTATGAAGAACGCCCCAAGACCTGCATGAATGGCTGGGCCAACCTGTTTCTCGACATCACCCCGGACGGCACGGCGCTGCCGTGCCACAGTGCGCGGCAGCTGCCGGTAGAGTTTCCCAACGTACGCGAGCACAGCATTTCGCACATCTGGACCGAGTCCTTCGGTTTCAACCGCTTTCGTGGCGATGACTGGATGAAGGAGCCGTGCCGCTCCTGCGATGAAAAACATAAAGACCTGGGCGGCTGCCGTTGCCAGGCGTTCATGCTGACCGGCGATGCCGAAAATGCCGACCCGGTGTGCAGCAAGTCGGCGCACCATGGCGTCATCCTCAAGGCCCGCGATGAAGCCGACGCGCCGGGGCAGGGGATGGAGCACCTGACGTTGCGCAACGAGAAGGCTTCGCGGTTGATCTATCGCGGATAAACCACCAAACACGAATCCCTTGTGGGAGCGAGCTTGCTCGCGATAGCTGAGTGTCAGACAACATATCTTTTGACTGGCAGTCCGCTATCGCGAGCAAGCTCGCTCCCACAGGGATCTTCAGCGGTGGAGAACTTGGGTATACCACGGCGATTTCTACCCATTGGTCTGATTGCATTCGTGTCGGGATGGGGTAGTGTGGGTTCTACCTTCCAAAACAATAAAAACAGGCTTTCCAATGAGCCAGAGTCTCAGCCAGCTGCGTAAATTCGTTTCGCCTGAAATCATTTTTGGTGCCGGCTGCCGGCACAACGTCGGCAACTGCGCCAAGACCTTTGGTGCGCGCAAGGTGTTGGTGGTCAGCGACCCCGGGGTGATTGCCGCCGGTTGGGTCGCCGATGTCGAAGCCAGTCTGCAGGCCCAGGGCATTGAATACTTTGTTTATAGCGACGTATCCCCCAACCCAAGGGTCGAAGAAGTCATGCTCGGTGCCGAGCTGTACAAGGAAAACCACTGCGACGTGATCGTCGCCGTCGGTGGCGGCAGTCCGATGGATTGCGGCAAAGGTATCGGCATCGTCGTCGCCCACGGGCGCAGCATCCTTGAGTTCGAGGGCGTTGATACCATCCGCGTGCCCAGCCCGCCGCTGATCCTGATCCCGACCACCGCCGGCACCTCGGCGGATGTCTCGCAATTCGTGATCATTTCCAACCAGCAAGAGCGCATGAAATTCTCGATCGTCAGCAAGGCCGTGGTGCCAGACGTTTCGCTGATCGACCCGGAAACCACCCTGAGCATGGACCCGTTCCTGTCGGCCTGTACTGGCATCGACGCCTTGGTGCATGCCATCGAAGCCTTCGTTTCCACGGGGCACGGGCCGCTGACCGACCCGCATGCGCTGGAAGCGATGCGCCTGATCAACGGCAATCTGGTGCAGATGATCGCCAACCCGGGGGACATCGCCCTGCGCGAGAAAATCATGCTTGGCAGCATGCAGGCCGGGCTGGCGTTCTCCAACGCGATCCTCGGCGCGGTGCACGCCATGTCCCACAGCCTGGGCGGGTTCCTCGATTTGCCGCATGGCTTATGCAACGCGGTATTGGTCGAACACGTGGTGGCGTTCAATTACAGCTCGGCGCCGGATCGCTTCAAGGTGATCGCCGAGACGTTTGGCATCGATTGCCGTGGCCTCAATCACCGGCAGATTTGCGGACGTCTGGTCGAACACCTGATCGCGCTCAAGCACGCCATCGGTTTCCATGAAACCCTGGGCTTGCACGGGGTCAGCACCGCCGACATTCCGTTCCTTTCGCAACACGCCATGGACGACCCGTGCATCCTCACCAACCCGCGTCAATCCAGTCAGCGTGATGTCGAGGTCGTCTATGGCGAAGCCCTCTGACGAGCAGCAACGGGCGCTCGCCGGGTTATTGGGATTAGGCAGCCACTCGGCGCGCAAGAGCCATTACCCGGAGCTTGCAGCACGGCTGGACGAGTTGGAAGCGGAGCGCAATCGCTACAAGTGGCTGTTCGAAAACGCCGTGCACGGCATCTTTCAGGCGAGCCTGCTGCAAGGCATGCGCGCCGCCAACCCGGCGCTGGCGCGGATGCTCGGTTATCAGGACCCGCAAGAGGTGCTGTTTTCCCTGGCGGACCTGGCGAGCAACCTGTTTGTCGGCGGCGCCAAGGAGCTTGCAAACATCGGCGAGATGCTTCGGCACCAAGGCAGCCTGCACGGCTATGAAACCCAATTGCGACGCAAGGACGGCAGCAGCCTCGACGTGCTGATGAACCTGCTGCTCAAGCCTGATCAAGAAGGGCTGGTGGAAGGTTTTGTCGCCGATATCACCGAACGCAAACTCGCCCAGCAACGCCTGCAGCAACTCAATGACGAACTGGAGCAGCGCGTCACTTCGCGTACCGACGAATTGCTGGAAGCCAACCGCAACCTGCAACAACAGATCACCCAGCGTAAACAGATCGCAGAAGCCTTGCGCGATGCCCGGGACGCCGCCGAGGCCGCCAATCGCAGCAAGGACAAATACCTCGCCGCCGCCAGTCATGACCTGCTGCAACCGCTCAACGCTGCGCGCTTGCTGATCTCGACCTTGCGCGAGCGCAAGTTGCCGGAGGTCGAGCAAGTGTTGGTGGAGCGAACGCACCAGGCCCTGGAAGGGGCAGAGGATTTGCTCACCGATTTGCTGGACATTTCCCGGCTCGACCAGGCGGCCGTCAAACCGGATGTCGCGCTGTACCGCCTCGACGAATTACTCGCGCCGCTGGTCTCGGAGTTTCAGTCAGTGGCCGAGGCCGCCGGATTGAACCTGCGGGTGCACATGGGCGATTACGCCATTCACACCGACTTGCGCCTGATGACGCGCATCCTGCGCAACTTCCTCAGCAATGCCTGCCGTTATACCGATGAGGGCAGCATTCTGCTGGGTGCCAGACGGCGCGGGGACATGCTGCGCCTGGAAGTCTGGGACACCGGGCGCGGGATCGCCGCGGACCGGCTCGATTCGATCTTCCTGGAATTCAATCAACTCGATGTCGGCCGCGCCGCCGACCGCAAAGGCGTCGGATTGGGGCTGGCCATCGTCGAACGAATCGCCAAGATCCTGGGTTATAAAATCGGTGTTCATTCGCGGCCGGGGCGCGGTTCGATGTTCAGCATCGACGTGCCGATTTCCCATGAGATTCCGTTGCCGATCAGTCTGGCGGCCCCGCAGCCTGGCGCGGGGAATCCGTTGCCGGGCCGGCGCCTGCTGGTGCTGGACAACGAAGTGAGCATCCTTGAAAGCATGAGCGCATTGCTCGGGCAGTGGGGCTGCGAGGTGGTCACGGCGACGGATGAATCCTCGGCGCTGGCCGCCTTGAAGGGACGGGCGCCGGAGTTGATTCTGGCGGATTACCACCTCGATCACGGGGTAGTCGGCTCTGACGTGGTGCGGCATTTGCGTGAGCATTACAGCGAGTCGATTCCGGCGGTGATCATCACGGCCGACCGCACCGACCAGTGCCGGCGCGCGCTGCAACGACTCGATGCGCCGCTGCTGAACAAACCGGTGAAACCCGGCAAGTTGCGCGCGGTGCTGAGTCAGATGCTCGGGTAGTCGAGCGGCCGATAGTGCAGGCTGAATCCGAGTTCGCCGGATTGGCCTTTTTCCAGCAGACGCAAGCCTGGCCGTCCGGGCAGGTGGTGTGCGTTGACCGGGTGGCTCACCGGTTCGATGCAGAAAAAACCAAGGCCCGGCGGGCAGTAGAGCAGGTAGGTGTCGCTGCCGCTGGCCTGGCAATCCAGTTCGTAACCCAAGTCGGGTTGCTGGATCAGGCAATGGCCGTCCCATGCGCAGAAACCGTTGTCGACCAGCGTGGCCGGCAGGGCATTGAGTTGATCGAAGTCCCACTCGGCGGGCCGTTCGACCCGCGCTGTCGGCAGTCTCGCCTCATCGCATAACCAGACTTGCTCAGCCTTGGCCTTTAGCCGGGTGTTCGCGGTGCGCGGAAAGTAGGGATGTAGCCCGAGCCCATGCCACGCTGCGTGTTCAGCCAGGTGAGTGACTTGCAGATCGATGCTCAATCGGCCCTCGCTCAAGTGAAACCGTTGCCGGGCGCGATAAGCGAATGGCGTCGAGCTGTCGAGTTGCAGCACCACTTCGTTCTGCGTCTGCGAGACCACCTGCCACGGTTGTTGCCAGGCGCTGCCGTGAATCGGCAGCGGATCGGTGAGGCTGTTGGGTGTCAGGGCAAGCCAGCCATCAGGGCAGTCGAAACCCCCGTGTGCGATGCGGTTCGACCACGGCACCAAAGGGTAGCAACCGAGCTTCCCCGGCAGGCCGGTGTTCAGCGCCTGGTTGTCGTTGTGCCGTAACAACGGCTGCCCGGTGCTGCGAATCGTCCAGTTGACGAGGCTGCCGCCGAGTTCAGGGGCGAGGGTGAGGCGGGTGAATTCGTCTTCGAGTTCGAGAAGGTCTGGCGTCATATCGGTTGAGCTCTGATGGAAGGACACGGCGGATACGGCAGGTGTGTGCCCCTCGTTTTACCGAGGGGCACCTTTATCACAACACCAGATGCGGCAACCACAGCGACAGTGCCGGAATGTAGGTCACGGCCAGCAGCACCAGAAACAGCACGCCGTAGAACGGCAGCAGCGCCTTCACGGTTTTTTCGATGCTGACTTTACCCACCGCCGACCCCACGAACAGCACCGCGCCCACCGGCGGCGTAATCAAACCAATCCCCAGGTTCACCAGCATGATCATGCCGAACTGCACCGGGTCCACGCCGATGCCGAGAATCACCGGCATCAGGATCGGCGTCAGGATCAGGATCAGCGGCGCCATGTCCATTACGGTGCCGAGCAACAGCAGCATGACGTTGATGCACATCAGGATCACGTAACGGTTGTCCGACAGGGTCAGGAACATCGTGGTGATTTTCGATGGGATCTGCATCAGGGTCATGATGTAGCCGAAGCTCGCCGCGAAGCCGATCAAGATCATCACGATCGAGATGGTTCGCACGGTGCGGTGCATCAGTTTCGGCAGCTCGCTCCACTTGTAGTCGCGGTAGATGAACATGGTCACGAAGAACGACCACAGCACCGCAATCGCCGCCGATTCAGTGGCGGTGAAGATCCCCGACAAAATGCCGCCGAGGATGATGACCATCGCCATCAGGCCCCACATCGCTTCGCCGCAGATCTTCAGGGCTTCGCGCAGGGGAATGACTTCGCCCTTGGGGTAGTTGCGCTTTTTCGCGAAGATCAGGCACAGCACCATCAGGCACGCGCTCATCAACAGGCCCGGCACCACGCCGGCCATGAACAGCGAGGCGATCGATACCGTGCCGCCGGCGGCCAGCGAGTAGAGCACCGAGTTGTGGCTCGGCGGGGTCAACAGGGCTTGTACCGAACCACTGACGGTCACGGCGGTGGCGAATTCCCTTGGATAGCCGCGACGTTCCATTTCCGGAATCAGCACCGAGCCGACTGACGCGGTGTCTGCCACCGAGGAGCCGGAGATCGCGCCGAAAAAGGTCGAGGCCATGATGTTGACCAGCGACAAGCCGCCACGGACAAACCCGACCAGTACCCCGGCGAACGCCACCAGCCGACGGGACATGCCGCCCTCGGCCATGATCGCGCCCGCCAGGACGAAGAACGGAATCGCCAACAGGGAAAATTTGTTCACGCCACCGGCGACTTGAATCATCAGTGCCTGGAACGGGATGTCGATCCACCAGGCACCGATCAGGGCGGAAAGCCCCAGTGCATAGGCGACCGGCATGCCGATCAGGATCAACGCAATAAAACTGCCCAACAGAATCAACGCGTCCATTCAGGCAGCCCCTTCGCTTTCTTCAACCAGGTCGAAACGCACGACCCGACGGTTGCTCTGGTCACCGAGCAGGAGTTTTTCCAGCACAAACACCAGCGTCAGCACGCCGCCAATCGGGATCGGCATGTACGTGATGCCGACGCGCAACGTCGGCATGGCGCTCATGAACTGGTTCCAGGTGGACAGGCACAGCTTGGTGCCCCAGATCGCCATGAACAGGCAAATGGTCGCCATCAACAGTTGGGAAAAAACGCTTAACGCCTTGCGCATTGGCGGGGCCATGCGGTCGGTGAGCATCGCCACCGCCATGTGTGCCCCGGCGCGGTAACTGGCGGCGGCGCCGATGAAGGTGAACAGCATCATCAGCAAAATCGCGGTGGGCTCCGGCCAGCTTGAGCCGGTGCCGAGTACGTAACGGGCGAAGACGCCCCAGGGGATGATTAATGCAATGGCCAGGACGGAGAGTCCGGCGACCCAGATACAGGTCATGTAAAGCGTGTCATTGATGCGCAGCAGCAGATTCTTCATCGGGTTCCACCGTAACCGGGCGCGCGCAGACGTACACCAACGTCGGCGGCGCCGGGCCTTTCATGAGTGCAGGGAGGGTTACTGAACGGCTTCGATGCGCTTGATCAAGTCGGCGTAAGGCGCGCCGTACTTCTCGCGGATCGAGGCGGTGGCCTCATAGAAAGGTTTCTTGTCGACGGTGATGAACTCGACACCGGCCGCCTTGAGTTTTTCCTCACTGCTGGCCGATTTGGCATCCCACAGGATGCGTTCCTGGGCCTGTGCGGCTTTGGCGGTTTTCTTCACCAGCACCTGCTGCTCGGGGGTGAGTTTGTCCCAGGTGATTTTCGACATCACGATCGGCTCGGGCAGGATCAAATGCCCGGTCAGGCTGTAGAACTTGGCGTTCTGGTAGTGGTTGTGTTCGAGCAGCGTCGGCGGATTGTTTTCCGCGCCGTCGATCACCCCGGTCTGCAAGGCGCTGAAGATTTCGCCGGTGTCCATCGCAATGCCGTTGCCGCCCATGGCGTTGATGGTCTCGATGAACATCGGGTTGCCTTGTACGCGGATCTTCATGCCCTTGAGGTCTTCGAGTTTGCGCACCGGTTTTTTGGTGTAGATGTTGCGCGTGCCGCCGTCCATCCAGGCCAGGGCGACCAGGTTGAATTCGGATTGGGTGATCTTGTCGAGGATCTCGTCGCCGACTTCGCCGTCGATGACTTTGCGCATGTGTGCCTGATCGCGAAACACGAACGGCATGTTGAACACGTTCACGTCCGGCACTACCGGCCCGACGATGCCGAGGCTGACCCGGGCCATTTGAATGGCGCCGACCTGCGCCTGTTCAATCACTTCCTTTTCCGAGCCGAGCACACCGCCGGCGAACATCTTGAAGGTCAGCTTGCCGTTGCTGTCGGCGACCAGGGTTTTGCCCAGTTGTTCTTCGGCCACGACGGTCGGGTAACCGGCGGGGTGGATATCGGCGAATTTGATTTCCAGTGCCTGGACGGCACTGCTGAGGGAGAAGGCCAGGGGGAGTGCAGCGGCGAGCAAGGTGCGTTTGAAGTCCATGGGGGGGTGTCTCCAGTATTGTTATTTTTTTTGTATTCAAGGCGCAGCGGTGCAGCACAAGCGGTCAAGGTAAAGCGTTGAAAAACGGTTCCGGTAAACCTTTGACGCCGGGATTGAGGGCGAACACCCCACCGGCCAATGAGTGTTGATCCTGGTCGTCGCCGGGGCGGATCGAGGTCACGAACAGCGTGTCCAGTCGACTGCCACCGAAGGCGCACATGGTAGGTTTTTTCACGGGTACGGCGAGGGAACGGTCCAGTCGGCCATCCGGGGTGAAACGGTGAATCAGTCCCGCGTCGTTGGCGCAAATCCAATAGCAGCCTTCGGCATCCACCGCGGCGCCGTCGGGGCGCCCGGGGAACTGATTCATGTCGACGAACAGCCGCCGGTTCGATGGCGTGCCACTGTCGATGTCGTAATCAAAGGCCCAGATCTGCTGGACCAAGGGATGGGAATCGGACAGGTACATCGTGCGGCCGTCGGGGCTGAAACCCAGGCCGTTGGGCACGATGAACCCAGAGAGTTGCGGCGCGAGCGGGCCGCGCTGGCCATTGCTGTAGCGGTACAGCGTGCCCTCGGCGGCATTGGCGCCCATGTTCAGCACCATGCTGCCGGCCCAGAATCGGCCCTGACGATCACAGCGTCCGTCGTTCAGGCGCATGTCCGTGCGAGCGTGGTCGACGTGCGCCAGCCGTTCACTGTCGAGGCTGCCATCGTTGTGCGGGTGCAAATGAAAGAAGCCGCTTTCCATACCGGCCACCCAGCCGCCGTCGCTGTGACGGGTGATACAGGCAAGCATTTCCGGCGCGGTCCAGGCGTGAACATGGCCGGTTTCGGCGCTCCAGCGCTGCAGCCCGCCAGCAGGAATATCAACCCAGTACAGGGCATTTTCCTCGGGGACCCAGACCGGGCTTTCACCGACGGCGTTACGGGCATCGACAATCAATTCGGCTTGCATGGCAACTCATTCCCTTGGGTTTTTGCGGTTGGGAGCGGCGATGACTCAGTCGCCGAACGGGCCGGACGCCACAAACGCGCCGCCCTGGTAAACCAGGGCCGGGTCATCGGCGGCTGGCATCGGCTGGGCCTCGACTTTTTCGCGGAACACTTCGGAGCTGTCCTGAGGCTGGTAACCCAGGCCGGCGGCATAGCGGTTGTCCCACCAGACGTCGTTGTTGTCGGAGGCGCCATAGACCACGGTGTGACCAACGTTCGGTGCGTACAGCGCACATTCGAGCAAGTGGGTCAGGTCGCCGAAGCTCAGCCAGGTGCTCATCATCCGGCGGTTTTGCGGTTCCGGGAACGAAGAGCCAATGCGGATGCTGACGGTCTCGATGCCGTAGCGATCAAAGTAGAAACTGGCCATGTCTTCGCCGTAGGACTTGGACAAGCCGTAGTAGCTGTCGGGGCGGCGAGGGGAGTGGGCGTCGATGATTTCGCCCTGTTTGTAGAAGCCGATCACATGGTTGGAACTGGCGAAAATCACTCGCTTCACGCCGTGGCGGCGTGCGGCTTCGTAGATGTGGAACACGCCGCAAATGTTGGCGCCGAGGATCTCTTCGAACGAACGCTCCGTCGACACGCCACCAAAGTGCAGGATCGCGTCCACGCCTTCGACCAGTTGATGCACGGCTTGCTTGTCCGAGAGATCGCAGATGATGACTTCTTCACGGTCATCGAGGGCCGGTGCCATGTCGACGATGTCCGACAGGCGAATGACGTTGGCACAGGGGCGCAGCGTTTCGCGCAAGACTTTACCGAGGCCACCGGCGGCACCAGTCAGCAGCAGGCGATTGAAAGGGGGAGTAGGCGTGGCGGTCATGGAAGTCCCTGCGCGCAGTTATTGTTGTAGGTTGTCGTATGACTTTGCCAAAGTATCGTTAGGCTTTCCAAGTCTTGTCAACGCGACTTTGGTTGAAAATGACGGAGGGTCATCGGTTAAGCGCCGATCCTCGAAACACACCAACCTTGTGGGAGCGAGCTTGCTCGCGAAGAGGGAATGTCAGACGACCTAAGATTGTCTGGCACACCGTTTTCGCAATCAGGCTTGCTCCCGCATTGGTTGGGGTAAACCGTTACAACAAGGAAATCGGATAGCTGATGAAGACGCGGTTTTCGTCGAACTCGTTGGTGCTGAAGTTTTTGCGGATGGTTGCGTTGCGCCATTTGACGTTGAGGTTTTTCAGCGCGCCGCTTTGCACGGTGTAGGCCAGTTCCGTTTCGCGGCCCCATTCCTTGCCATCGGTGATGGCCCCGGTGTGCACGTTATCGCCGCTGATGTAGCGGTTCATCAAGGTCAGGCCGGGAATGCCGAGGGCGACGAAGTTGTAGTCGTGGCGCACCTGCCAGGATTTTTCCCGGGCGTTGTCATAGCTGGAGTTGTAGCTGTCGTTGGCCAGTGTGCCGCCGCTGGTGCCGTTGACGCGCATCCAGACCGTGTCGCCCGTCAGCTTTTGCAGGCCGACATAGAAGGTGTTTCCGCCGTATTTGGCCGAGAGCAGGGCGAAGGCGGTTTTGTTGTCGAGGTCGCCGGCCAGCGCGCTGCCATCTTCCTTGCCGATGAAGTAGCCGAGGTTGGCGCCCAGGGTCCAGTCGCCCAGCGGTTGGCTGTGGCTCAGGTTGAAATACTGCTGCTGATAAATGTCGCTGAGCTCTGCGTACCAGACGCCGACCTGGGTGTGCTTGTCGTTGAACGCGTATTCACCGCCGCCGAAGTTGAAACGGTCCGAGGTGATGGCCGCCGATTTGCCGTTCATGAACATGTCTTCCATGCTCGCATCGTTGCGCGGGCTGTTCTGGCGGAACTGGCCGCCGTAGAGCGTCAGGCCGCTGATTTCGGTGGACGTCACCTGACCGCCACGGAATGTCTGTGGCAGCGAACGGCCGTCGTCAGAGCGCAGGATCGGCAACACCGGCATCCATTCGCCGACCTTCAATTCGGTTTTCGAGATTTTGCTTTTGAGCGCCACGCCCAGACGGCCGAAGTTATCGGCAGGGCGCCCGTCGCTACCGATCGGCAGCAGCTGGGTACCACCGGTGCCTTTACCACCGTCGAGTTTTTGCGAGTACAGGCCCAGCACGTCCATGCCGAAACCTACAGTGCCCTGGGTGTACCCGGACCTGGCGTCGAGGATGAAGTTTTGCGTCCACTCTTCAGCCTTGCCCTGCGGATAGGCCGGGTTGATGTAGTTGCGATTGAAGTAGGCGTTGCGCAGGTTGAGCGTGGCCTTGGCGTCATCGGCAAAACCTTCGCCGTGGCTGGTCATGGGCAGCGCAAGGGCGGCCAGGCTGCTGCAACCGATCAGGCTCAGCGTATGACGGCGGATGAAGGTGAGGCGAGGGGTGCAGACGGAGGAATTGCGGACGAGCTTGCTCACTGTGACGCTCCCTTGTTTCTTGTTGTTTTTATTGTTTGTCATACGTCGTCGTACAACATTGGGGCGATTATTTGCGAGGGATTCAGGGAATGTCAATCAGAAGTTATACGATGACTTGCCGGGAGATGGACAAAATCCTGTGGGATTGTGTTCAGCTGGCGATCATCGGGGGCATGGTGCCCAGGAGGGATACGGCGGCCACTGCGCCCATGCCCAGCAACCATTCGATGATCACGCTCAATCTCAGCGTTGCCAGGTGTTGCTCGCAATCCTTGACCCGCAGCCGATTGAACAACGCCAACCCCAGCATGATGGTCACCAGCATCACCTTGATCAGCAGGATCAGAGCGAACCCTGACAGCAACGGCGTCGGCCAAAACTGCCCGGTAAGGACCCGCACGTTGATCAGCCCGGTGATCAGCAATCCTGCCACCAACCCGTAACCGAAACCGCTGAAGCGGCGCAAAATCGGATTGATCGCAAGGCCCGTCGGTTGCCGCAGGATCATCACCAACAGCATCAACCCGCCGAGCCAGATGCCGACACAGGTCAGGTGAACGAGTTGGTTGAGGATCAGCAAATGACCCTGGAGGCCATCGAGCATGGCGCCGTGGCCGACTGGGGCCAGGGTTGCCAGCAGCAGACTTGCGAGCCCCAGGCGCAGCGGCGCGCAGGAGCGCCAGGGCGTCAATAGCAGCGCCACCAGCAAGGCATTGAGCAGCAAATGCCAGCGCCACACCTGACCGAAAAACGTGCTGCCCAGCACCAGCCGCAGGGTCGACGGATCGAATGCCGCGTCCCACGCCCCGGCCATGCTCGCGGTGATCAGCAGCAACCAGCCGACGCCACTGAGCAGGGCCACTGCCGCGAGCAGGCGGGTCACTCGCAACAGTGGTTGACCGAATGCGTTGCTACGCCCTAAAAGCAGCGGTTTGAACACCCAGGCCCCGAACAGCATCAGCACCACGGTGAAATGCAAAAAGCGGCACAGCACCATCGCGCTCGTCATGAATTACTGGCCGACCTTGAAGCTGTACGCGCCTTCGCTTTTGTGGGTGTCGACCGACACTGCGTGCCATTCGACTTTGTAGGCGCCTGGCGCCAAAGGGGCCGCCGGGGTGACGATCAGGGTTTTCTTGTCACTGCCTTCAGTGGCCAGGCTTTTGACCGGCACATCGGCACCGTCCTTGCTGATCGTGACCTTGGTGAAGGTCGCTTCGACCCCTTCGGAAAACACCAGGCGCAGCTCCGAGGGCGCGCTCACGGTGCTGTTCGCCGCCGGGGTCTGGTCCTTCAGATGGGCATGGGCCCATACCGACGAAGCGGCCAGCAGCGAGCCGAGGAGGGCGGCGGTGGTCAGGGCTTTCTTGAACAGCATCGTGAATACCTCTGAGGCAGGGTCAAAGTGGCGGCCAGTTTACCCGTGAGCTGGCGGGTATACGAAGTTTCGTTTTCGCTTGTCGCCGCGGGGTAGAGCGGATGCTAGTCTTGGGCAACGCTGTTGTCAGGGAGCCCTCATGGGCAATCACAAGATCGAAATTCGTCGCAGTAATGTCGAGAAGATTCTGTTGGGCGCCGAAAAGGTTTTCGCCGAAAAAGGTTTCGCTGGCACCGCCATGGCCGACATTGCCGCCGAAGTGCAACTGCCTCGCTCCAACCTGCATTACTACTTCAGTACCAAGAGTGAGTTGTACAGCGCCGTGTTGCTGGGTTTGCTGGACGTGTGGAAGCAGGACGCGCTGTGCTTCGAGATGTTCGACGATCCGCGCGTGGTGCTCAGCAGCTACATCCGCGCCAAGATGAACCACTCCCGCAGCCGGCCTTATGGCTCCAAAGTCTGGGCCAACGAGATCATCCATGGTGCGCCGACCCTGGGCGAGAAGCTGGATGTGAGCCTGTATGACTGGGCCAAGATGAAGGAAGCGAAGATCCGCCAGTGGGTCGACGACAAACGCATCCTGGCGGTGGAACCTTCAAGCCTGCTGTACATGATCTGGGCCTCGACCCAGCATTACGCCGACTTTGATCATCAAGTGAATATTCTCAACGACCATCAGCCGCTGTCGGACATGCAGTTCGAACGGGCGGTGCAGACGGTGACGAGTGTGATATTGCGCGGGATCGGACTGGAGCCTTGAGACCCCGATCGTTCCCACGCTCTGCGTGGGAATGCCTCAATGGACGCTCTGCGTCCGCTCTTGGGACGCGGAGCGTCCCGGGCTGCATTCCCACGCAGAGCGTGGGAACGATCGGTCAGGGAGCGACGTGGTACGGATTCCTCGGATCATGATTCCAGTCCAGAAACGGCTTGCCGTTGTCTATCGGCACCATCTCGATGCAATCCTCCACCGGGCAGGTGATCTGGCACAGGTTGCAGCCCACGCACTCGTCATCGATCACTTCGTACTTATGCGTCCCGTCCGCCTGTTTCAAGCTGGCAATCGCCTGGTGTGAAGTGTCTTCGCAAGCGATGTGGCAGCGCCCGCAACCAATGCACGCCTGCTGATCAATCCTGGCGATGACTTGATAGTTGATGTCCAGGTATTTCCAGTCCGTGGTGTTGCCCACCGCGCGCCCGGAAAAATCCGCGATGCTGGCGTAGCCCTGACTGTCCATCCAGCGTGACAAGCCGTCCTTCATCTCTTCGACAATGCGAAAGCCATGCAGCATCGCCGCCGTGCACACTTGCACCGAGCCACTGCCCAAGGCGATGAACTCTGCTGCATCACGCCAGCTGCCAATGCCGCCGATGCCGGAGATGGGCAGGCCTTGGGTCTGTGGGTCGCGGGCGATTTCGGCAACCATGTTCAAGGCAATCGGCTTCACCGCCGAGCCGCAATAACCTCCGTGCGTGCTTTGGCTGCCCACGGCTGGATTGGCAACCATGCGCTCCAGATTGACGCTGGTGATGGAGTTGATGGTATTGATCAGCGACACCGCATCAGCACCGCCTCGATGGGCTGCACGGGCCGCGACGCGGATGTCGGTGATGTTCGGCGTGAGCTTGACGATCACCGGCAGCGAGCAATAGGTCTTGCACCAGCGGGTGACCTGCTCGACGTATTCGGGCACCTGGCCGACCGCCGCGCCCATGCCGCGCTCCGGCATGCCGTGCGGGCAACCGAAGTTCAGCTCGATGCCGTCGGCACCGGTGGCTTCCACCAGCGGCAGGATGAATTTCCAGGATTCTTCGACGCAGGGCACCATCAGCGAAACGATCAGTGCGCGGTCCGGCCAGTCTTTTTTGACCTGGGTGATTTCCCGCAGGTTGATCTCCAGCGAACGGTCGGTGATCAGCTCGATGTTGTTGAAGCCCATCACTTCACGGTTGGCGCCGAAATGGGCGGAGTAGCGTGACGACACGTTGACCGCCGCCGGGTCTTCACCCAGGGTTTTCCAGACCACGCCGCCCCAGCCCGCCTCGAAAGCGCGAACCACGTTGTAGGCCTTGTCGGTCGGCGGCGCGGACGCCAGCCAGAACGGATTGGGGGCTTTGATGCCGGCGAAGACAATCGAGAGATCGGCCATTTACGCAGCCTCCACGTTGAGCATCAGTTGCGCGTTGATGGCCTCGGCGGCCCGTTTTCCGTGCTGCACGGCTTGCACGGTGAGGTCCTGATCGAGGCTGGTGCAGTCACCCCCGGCATACACACCAGGAATGCTCGTGCGAAGGTTTTCATCCACCTGAATCCGCTCGCCCTGACGTTTGAGTTCGCGGGCCAGCGGGTCGGCGAGGGCGCTGGCGTCAAAGGCCTGGCCGATGGCTTTGAAGATCGCGTCAGCGGCCAGTTCGAAAGTTTCGCCGGTCGTTTGCAGGCGGCCTTCGATGGAATGCGTGCGGGCGAAGCGCATGCCGCGCACGTGGCCGTGGGCATCGAGCAGCACTTCTTCAGGCTGGGCCCAGGTCAGCAAACGCACCTGATTGGCCTTGGCGATGTCCTGTTCGTGGCCAGTGGCGCCCATGTCTTCAACGCCACGGCGGTACACCAGATTGACGTCGCGAGCGCCGAGGCGAGCCATTTGCACGGCCATGTCGATGGCCGTGTTGCCGGCGCCGAGTACGATGCAGCGGTCGGCCAACGGCAGTTGCGTCAGGTCATCGCACTGGCGCAGTTCGCGGATGTAATCGGTGGCGGCGAGCAGGCCGGGTGCATCCTCGTGGGGCAGACCCAATTGTTTGCTGGCGGCCAGACCGAGGCCAAGGAACACCGCGTCGTATTGCTGATGCAGTTCGCTCAAGGTCAGGTTCTCGCCAAGTTTTTGGCCGTGACGGATTTCGATCCCGCCAATCTGCATCAGGAACTCAAGTTCCTTCTGCGCGTAATCGTCCACCAGTTTGTATTTGGCGATCCCGTACTCGTTGAGGCCGCCAGCCTTTTCCCGCGCTTCGAAAATCACCACGTCATGGCCGTGCATCGCACTGCGATGAGCGCAGGACAAACCCGCCGGACCCGCGCCGACCACCGCGATACGTTTGCCTGTAGCGGCGGCGCGCTGGAACGGGTGTTCGGCGAAGTGTGCGTTGTCGACGGCGTACCGCTGCAACAGGCCGATCAACACCGGAGCGCACTCTTGTTCGTTGTTACGCACGCAGGCTTGCTGGCAAAGAACTTCGGTCGGGCACACCCGGGCGCAACTGCCTCCGAGAATGTTCGCCGAAAGGATTTTGTGCGCGGCACCTTGAACGTTTTCCTGATGAATGTTGCGAATGAACGACGGAATATCGATCTCGCTCGGGCAGGCGTTCACGCACGGTGCGTCGTAGCAATACAGGCAGCGCGAGGCTTCCAGGTGCGCCTGACGAGCGTTCAAGGGTGGCGCCAGGTCGGTGAAATGGCCGGCGAGGGCGGCCGCATTCTCATGGGGATGCGGGAGGTGGTTCAGGGTCTTGATCACGGTGTTGGCCTCACGGTTATTGAGGTACTGCCTCTGGTGGGCTGATCGTTCCCACGCTCTGCGTGGGAATGCCTCAAGGGACGCTCCGCGTTCCCCTCTGGGACGCAGAGCGTCCCGGCTGCATTCCCACGCAGAGCGTGGGAACGATCGGGGGTCAGCGTTTCACGGCAACAGGCCTGGTCATCTCAGCCCGCTTGCTCAGCAAATCAAACACCGCCGGATACGCTGGCCGTTCGACATACCGTCCGGCCCCGCGCTCGGCGCGCAGATCACCGTCGGCCCACACCACTCGGCCCTGGCTCACGGTATGGCTCGGCACGCCGCGCACGGTCTTGCCTTCAAAGATGTTGAAGTCGACCTGTTGGTGGTGCGTCTTGGCCGAGATGGTCCGCGTACCTTGCGGGTCCCACAGGACCAGGTCGGCATCGGCGCCGACGCGAATCGCGCCTTTTCGAGGGTAGAGGTTGAAGATCTTTGCGGTGTTGGTGGAGGTCAGCGCAACGAAATGTTGCATCGACAAACGCCCGGTATTCACCCCTTCATCCCAGAGCACGGCCATGCGGTCTTCGATACCGGCGGTGCCATTGGGGATCTTGCTGAAGTCATCGCGACCGGCGGCTTTTTGCTCGGCGCAGAAACAGCAATGGTCGGTGGCGGTGGTGTGCAGGTTGCCTGATTGCAGCCCATGCCAAAGCGCTTCCTGGTGGCCGCGAGGACGGAAGGGCGGGCTCATCACGTAACCGGCGGCGGTCTGCCAGTCCGGGTGTTGATAGACGCTGTCGTCCAGCAGCAGGTGCCCGGCCAGGACTTCGCCATAGACTTGTTGGCCCTTGCTGCGGGCGTAAGTGATTTCGTCGAGGGCTTCCTTGGTCGACACATGTACCAGGTACAGCGGCGTACCCAGGGTTTCGGCGATGCGGATCGCCCGGCTCGCTGCTTCGCCTTCCACCTGCGACGGTCGCGACAATGGATGCGCTTCCGGTCCGGTGATGCCTTGGGCCATCAACTTGCGTTGCAGGTGATACACCAGTTCGCCGTTTTCCGCGTGCACGGTGGGGACGGCGCCCAGTTCCAGGCAGCGCTCGAAGCTCGCCACCAGCGTGTCATCGGCCGCCATGATCGCGTTCTTGTAGGCCATGAAATGCTTGAAGCTGTTGACCCCGTGCTGGCTCACCAGCTCGGCCATTTCCTCGCGAACCTGTTCGCTCCACCAGGTGATCGCGACGTGGAAACCATAATCCGACGCCGACTTCTCGGCCCAGCCGCGCCACTGGTGAAACGCTTCCATCAAGGATTGCTGCGGATTGGGAATCACGAAATCGATGATTGAGGTGGTGCCGCCGGCCAGTCCCGCCGCCGTGCCGCTGAAGAAGTCTTCGCTGGCCACCGTGCCCATGAAGGGCAATTGCATGTGTGTGTGCGGATCGATGCCTCCGGGCATCAGGTATTGGCCGCTGCCGTCGAGCACTTCAGCACCCGCCGGAACATCAAGATTCTCGCCAATGGCTTTGATTACGCCGTCGGCGCAATAGACGTCGGCGCGATAACTTTCATCATGGGTAATAACGGTGGCGCCACGGATCAACAGAGACATTCCGAGTTCCTCGCAGGCAATGACCGACTGATGCCGGTTCTAACTGTTTTATATGAAGCCAACGCAAACAGGTGTATTCCTGTCAGCACTGTCAGGAATAGAAGCTAGTCTGAGTTTATGGAATCGGCAAGAATATTTTTTATAAGCTTATATCTGATTTAAGTTACTGATAAATAACGATTAAATAATTAAATCACCAAAATGGTGAGGTCGTTCACCATTTTGACGCACTTGACAGGTTCCAAAAATAGACGAGATTTCTTATGTGAAATCAGCCGCTTGAGTATGGTCTATGGTTGATGCGCAACATTTGAGAAAAGTGAGACGCACCACATTGAGTCCTGACTGTTCGGACAACTTGCCTGTCATTCGGCCTGAGTGAACACGCCAGCCTCCGAGGATTCACTGGGTATATAAATAAAACTGATCAACATCAGTTAGTTGCAACGTTTTTATGGAACTGCCCGATGCGCAAAAGGGGTGCCCGGCACACTTATTGATGCCCACAGCCCCCGATGAGCAAAAAATAATTCAAAGAACAGTGGAGCGGCCATGCAACAGATCAGATCGCAAGTGACCGAGCGCGACGGCTTGTTCGAGCTCGAAGCCGGCAGCGATGTCCTCGACAGTCCCCGATACAACCACGACATGGCACCGACCAAGGTGCGAGAACGAACCTGGAACAAATGGCACATCACCGCGCTGTGGGTCGGCATGGCGATCTGCGTGCCGACCTACACCCTCGGTGGCGTGCTCACCGCGTATTTCGGCTTGAGCGTTGGCGAAGCGCTGTTGGCGATTCTGTTCGCCAACATCATCGTGTTGATTCCCCTGACGTTGAACGCCTTTCCCGGCACCAAGTACGGCATTCCGTTTCCGGTGTTGCTGCGCTCGTCCTTCGGCGTCCTCGGTTCCAACGTTCCGTGCCTGATTCGCGCCTTGGTGGCGTGTGGCTGGTTCGGCATCCAGACGATGTTCGGTGGTCTGGCGATCCACCTGTTTCTGGGCTCGGTATTTGACGGATGGAAAGCCCTGGGCGGGACCGGTGAAGTCATCGGCTTCATGATCTTCTGGGCGCTGAACCTGTGGGTGGTGATACGCGGTGCCGATTCGATCAAGTGGCTTGAAACCCTGTCTGCCCCCTTATTGGTGCTGGTCGGTGTGGGGCTGCTGGTATGGGCCATGCCGAACGTGTCGATGACCGAGCTGATGGCCATCCCGGCCAAGCGTCCGGAAGGTGCCAGCGTCGTCAGTTACTTCGCCGCCGGGTTGACCGCCATGGTCGGGTTCTGGGCCACTTTGTCCCTGAACATCCCGGACTTCAGCCGTTATGCGAAAAGCCAGAAGGACCAGATTGTCGGGCAGATCATCGGTCTGCCGCTGACGATGTTCCTGTTCGCCTCGCTGGGCGTGGTGATGACCGCCGCGTCGGTGAAACTGGTGGGCGTGACCGTCTCCGACCCGGTGACGCTGATCGGCCATATCCAGAGCCCGGTCTGGGTCGCGCTGGCCATGGCGTTGATCATCATCGCCACGCTGTCGACCAACACGGCGGCGAACATTGTTTCGCCGACCAACGACTTCCAGAACGTCGCGCCCAAACTCATCAACCGCACCAAAGCGGTGTTGCTCACCGGGCTGGTCGGTTTGGCACTGATGGCTCACGAGCTGCTGAAAAAGCTGGGGCTGATTGTTTCTGACGTGAGCCTGGAGACGGTGTATTCCAACTGGCTGCTGGGTTATTCAAGCCTGTTGGGCCCCATCGCCGGGATCATGGTGGTGGACTATTTCCTGATCAAGAAACAGCAACTGGACCTGGCCGGGCTGTATCGCGATGACGTTTACCCGGCCTGGAACTGGTACGGGTTTACCGCGTTTGGCGTGCCGGTGGCGTTGACACTGTTGTCGCTGGGCAGCGATGCATTCAGCTGGTTCTACAGCTACGGCTGGTTTACCGGCTCGGCGCTGGGCGGGCTTATTTACTACGGCCTGTGTTCGATGCGGCCCAGTCCATCAGTCGCGAAATCTGCGGTGTAGAGGATGGCCCAATCGCGAGCAAGCTCGCTCCCACAGGATTTTGTGAGCACTGAAAATCCCCTGTGGGAGCGAGCTTGCTCGCGATGGCGGCCTCAAATTCACCCAAAAAATACCTGAAGAAATCCATAAGAACTGCCTGAGGAGATCACCATGAACGCAGCGGTAGACGTTCTGCAATCCACCCATCAGCACATCAATCGCGACCGTTTATGGCAGTCGCTCATGGAACTCGCCAAGCTCGGTGCGACGGTCAAGGGCGGCGTCTGTCGCCTGGCCCTGACCGACCTCGACCGCCAGGCCCGGGACATTTTCGTGCGCTGGTGCGAGGAGGCAGGCTGCACCGTCAGCATCGACGCCGTCGGCAACATCTTCGCCCGCCGCCCAGGCCGCAACCCGAATCTGCCTCCGGTGATGACCGGCAGCCACATCGACACCCAACCCACCGGCGGCAAGTTCGACGGTTGTTTCGGCGTCCTGGCCGGCGTCGAAGTGCTGCGCACCCTCAACGACCTTGGTGTGGAAACCGAAGCACCGCTGGAAGTGGTGGTCTGGACCAACGAAGAAGGCTCGCGCTTCGCTCCGTGCATGATGGGCTCCGGCGTGTTCGCGGAAAAATTCACCCTGGAAGAAACCCTGGCCAAGGTCGATGCCGATGGCGTCACGGTCGGTGAGGCGCTGAACGCCATCGGCTACGCTGGCCCGCGCCCGGTCAGTGGCCATGCCGTCGGCGCCTATTTTGAAGCCCATATCGAACAGGGGCCGATCCTTGAAGACGAACACAAGACCATCGGCGTGGTGATGGGGGCCCTGGGCCAGAAATGGTTCGACCTGAAACTGCGCGGCGTCGAAGCGCATGCGGGCCCGACCCCGATGCACCTGCGCAAAGATGCTCTGGTCGGCGCCTCGGTGATTGTCGGTGCGGTCAACCGCGCGGCACTCGGTCATCAACCTCATGCCTGCGGCACCGTCGGTTGCCTGCAAGCCTATCCTGGCTCACGTAACGTCATTCCCGGCGAAGTGCGCATGACCCTCGACTTCCGTCATCTGGAACCGGCACGCCTGGACTCGATGATCGCCGAAGTCCGCGAAGTCATCGAAACCACCTGCGAGGAACATGGCCTGACCTACGAACTGACCCCAACTGCCGATTTTCCACCGCTGTACTTCGACAAGGGCTGCATCGAAGCCGTACGCAATGCGGCGCAAGGCCTGGGGTTGTCGAACATGGACATCGTCAGCGGAGCAGGGCACGACGCGATCTTCCTCGCCGAACTGGGCCCGGCCGGCATGATTTTCGTGCCGTGCGAAGGCGGCATCAGCCACAACGAAATCGAAAACGCCGCGCCGGATGATCTGGCGGCGGGATGCGCGGTGTTGTTGCGGGCGATGCTGGCGGCGTCAGCGGCGATTGCCAGCGGGCAAATGGCGGCCTGAGCGGCGCAACGATCGTAGCTTTCGGCAAGGCCTGCGCCGCGAAAGCTACGGTCTATCCAGGGTGAAGCTTGCCGTGGCTTAACGGCGCGCCTGCAATGCCTTGAAGATCAACATGCCCGCCAGCATGGCGATCACGAACACCCATGCCTGCCAGTGCCCGGTCGGCAACAACACCAGCGCCGGTCCGGGGCAGATGCCGGCAATGCCCCAACCGACCCCGAACAACACGCTGCCCCCAATCAACCGTCGATCCAGTTCACGACTGACTGGCAATTGCATCGGCGCGCCCAGCAACGACGTGGGGTGTTTCATCGCCCAATGAAACGGTGCCCAGGCCACTGCAATGGCCGCGACCATGACCAGCGCCAAGGACGGATCCCACGCACCGGCAATATCGAGAAACCCCAGGACCTTGGCCGGATTGGCCATGCCTGCCAGCAACAGGCCGATGCCGAACAACAGCCCGGCGACAAAAGCCGTCAGTTTTTTCATGCTCAAAACCCCAACAAATGACGCAGCACAAACACCGTCACAAACCCTGCGAACATGAAACACACCGTCGCGACGATGGAGCGCGGTGACAGCCGCGAAAGACCACACACGCCATGGCCGCTGGTGCATCCCGAGCCATAGCGGGTGCCGATACCGACGCACAATCCAGCGACGACCAGCCCCACGGCACCGGTCTTGAACTCAATGGCCGGCCATGCCTGAAACAATGCCCATACCAGTGGCGCGGCCAGCAGACCGACGATGAACAAGGCTTTTTCACCACGACCCGAATCCGTCGGCGACATCAGGCTGCCCAGCAACCCGCTGATTCCGGCCACCCGTCCATTGGCCACCACTAGCAGACTGGCGGCCAATCCGATCAACGCGCCGCCTGCCAACGCGGACCACGGGGTGAAGTGAATCGTATCTAGCATCACGGCGACTCTCCTGACAGGTCATAAACAGCATTAAAACACTTAGTTGTTTGAGCTTGGGGCTGCATCTGTAATGTCACGCACCAAGAACACGGGCAGGAAATGTTTGCCGCACTATCCCATCCCCCTGCGGTCGTAATCTTCACAGCTCGGCGCTAATGCGCCGCCGAACACGTGGAGATCCAATGAGCCAGGACGTCCTGACCACCGAAACCAATCGCCGCCAGTTGCAGCAAATCATCGCCGGGTTGTCTGACGGGGTGATTCTGCTGGAACTCGACCAGACGATCCTGTGGGCCAATGCCGCCGCGCTGGCCATGCACGGCGTCAGCGAGGTCGGCGAGTTGGGAGTCAACGCCAAGGCGTACGCCAAGCGCTTCGCCTTGCGTTACCGCAACAATCACCCGTTGCCGCCGGAAAACTACCCGATCAGCCGCGTCGCCAAGGGCGAGACTTTCAGTGATGTGCTGGTAGAAGTGACGCCAGTCGACGACGAAGAGCGCTCCTGGGTGCACAACGTGCGCAGCATGGTGTTGGCTGACAGCGCCGGGGAACCGGAGTCGCTGGTGCTGATTATGGATGACGTCACCGAGTGGGCCAGCGCTGAGCAGCGGTTTGAAAAGACCTTCAACGCCAACCCCGCGCCAGCGGTGATCTGTCGTCTCAGTGACTTGCGTTACATCAAGGTCAATTCCGGCTTTCTGGAGATGACCGGCTATACCCGTGATCAGGTTATCGGAGTGTCCACGTATGAACTGGACATTCTTGAAGGCGCTGAAAAGAAAGACCTGGCGATCGAGCGACTGCGCGAACACACCACGATTCCGCAGATGCAAGCCGAGCTGAGAGTCGCCGGAGGTGGCAGCAAACAGGTGATCGTCGCCGGGCAACCGCTGGAGTTGCACGAAGAAGATTGCATGCTGTTTTCCTTCGTCGACATGGAACCACGGCACAAGGCCGAAGTTGCCTTGCGCCAGAGCGAGGAGCGCTTTGCCAAAGCCTTTCGCTTGATGCCGGTCCCGACGCTGGTCTGCAACGCAGAGGACCAGGTGGTGATCGATGTCAATGAAGCCTTCCTCGATACCCTCGTGTACAGCAGTGAAGATGTCCTCGGTAAAACCGTCGCGGAGATCGATTTTATCGAGGACAAGGTCGCCCGCTCCCGGCTGTTTGCGGTGCTGGAGAAGTCCGGAAGCCTGGACCGGGTCGATGTCAGGATCCGCAAGAAAGACACGCAGTTGATCGACTGCGCGGTGTCAGCCGACATGGTCAACATTCAAGACAATCCCTGCTATCTGTTGGTGTTGATGGACATCACCGAACGCAAACGCACTGAACTTGAGTTGGTGGCGGCGATTGAAGAGGTGATGAAAGACGCCTCCTGGTTCAGCCGGACACTCATCGAAAAGCTGGCCAATGTGAAGAGCGTCAACTCGCCGCAATTGCCCAGCGTGTCCTTCACCGACCTGACCGCCCGGGAGCGCGATGTACTCGAGCTGATTTGCGAAGGACTGGCCGACAAGGAAATCGCGGCGCGTCTGAAGCTGGCGCCCAATACTGTGCGTAATCATGTGTCGACGGTGTATTCCAAGCTCGACGTGCACAGCCGCAGCGAAGCGATTGTGTGGGCGCGGGAACGGGGATTGTTCGCCAGCGAACGGCGACCCAAGCCACCGCGATAGGGTGCAAATGCACTAGTCAGGCCAGTGCAAATGAATGTTTTGGCTAGTGCTCAGTGTTTTTAATCTGTGAGGGTGCGACATGGGGTTTTTTGACCTGTGCCGCGTCCTCTATGAAACAGATTAAGGAACAGTCGCATGCTTCCCCAATTCCACACCGTTGCAGTTGACGGGATAGCCAGCCAGCCCAAGGGTGAGTTGTGATGATTCATATAGCGCAATTGCGCGCGCAACTGGAGCAGCAGTTTTCTCCCCGTGCCTGTGAATGCAGTGTTTCGGGCGATAACTCGGTGACGGTGAAGCTTTATCATCCCGTCTCGGGGCAGGTAGACCTCGTGGTCAGCGGACTGAAGGTCACGAACCTCGGAACACCCCAAGCGATTCAGGCGCTGGTTGAAGAGTTGCGCTATGAACTTGAAAGTAACAGCTTGCACCGCTCGGACAAAGGGTAGTGGAGGCTGTCGTTTTATACGTTGAACAGGGCCAAAGTGGCTTGTTTGCTGGCATTGACGGGTGACTGGGCTATAAGAAATGCGAGGGTATAATTTTCTGTGGCCGGTCCGCGGGTTCGCGGTGTTGTCGTCGGGTCGCGGAAAGTGTCGATTACTGACCGCGAGTCCGCCTATGAACAGTTTTGGTAAACGTGTTTTTTCGCCTCTGTCGCTCGCTTTCAGCGTGGCGATTCTCGGCGGTTGCGCCAGTCCACCGCCTCCACCGCCAGCCGCTCCGCCGCCGGCTCCTCAAAGCACTTGTGAAACCACCGATAAAACCGATGTACAAGGCGATGCACGGGTTGATGCGCAAGTCACCCGCACGACCACACTGACCCGTTGCGTCACCCAGTAGGACCGGGCGAAAGCCTCTTTCAAACCATGGGCGACGGATCGCCCGTGGCATACCTCGCGGGCGATTTGAATCGCTTACGTGCCTCAAACTTCTTCTATTGCGACCCACCGTGACTCGTTCGCAGCCAAGCGAATCGCTGTCGCCAGGCGTTCGACTTCCCAGGCTTGCTCAAAGTCAGTGCCTCCTTGGGAAAGGCCGGCGAGGGCCAACACCAGGTCATGCACTTCCAGGGTCTTCAATTCGTTGTAACCCAATTGGTGACCCGCCGCCGGGCTGAATGCTGCGTAACCTGGCAGTTCCGGCCCCGCCAGTAAACGCTGGAAACCGTCCTGGCCGGCGCGATACAGGTGCAATTCGTTCAAGCGCTCCTGATCAAACGCCAGCGTGCCTGCGGTACCGCTGATCTCGAAACTCAGGTGATTCTTGTAACCTTGCTTGAGCCAACTGCTGCTGAATGTCCCTTGAGCGCCATTGGCGAATCGCAGCAGCGCATGGACGTGATCGTCGACCGCAATGGGCCGTTGTTCGTGACTGCCGGCCGTAGCGGGACGCTGGCGGTGCACGGTTTGAGTGCTTGCACAAACCGCTTCGACGTCACCCACCAGATACCGCGCCATCGCCAGCAAATGGCTGCCCAGATCCGCCAGCGCGCCGCCTGCATGACCGGCATCGCAACGCCACGACCAGGGTGAAGCAGGATCGGCCATGAAATCCTCGCTGAACTCCCCCTCAAAACTGATGATCTGCCCCAGCTTGCCGCTGTCGATCAATGACCGCGCCAACTCGATTATCGGGTTGTGCTGATAGTTGTAACCCACCCGCGTCACCACACCGGCCGCTTTGGCCGCCAGGCGCATGGCGGTGGCTTGCTCCAGGTTCACCGCCAACGGCTTTTCGCAATACACCGCTTTGCCGGCGGTGAGGGCGGCCATGGCCATGGGGTAGTGCAGATGATTGGGCGTGGTGATGGCGACGACATTGACCTTCGGGTCATCGATCAACTGTTGCCAGTCGGAGTGAGCCGTTTCAAAGCCCCAGGCCTCGGCACAGTGCCGGGCGCGCTGCGGATCGGCATCGGCGAGGGCGGCAAGCTTGAGTTTGAGGGGAAGTTCGAAGACGGCGCTGACGTTACGAAACGCCAAGGCGTGGGCACGGCCCATGAAGCCTGTGCCGATGAGTCCGATACCGAGTTCGCGCATAGCTGGGGCCTTTTGGAATTTTATTTTTGATAGTGCTATATATGGAATAAAAATTCCCAATGCGCAACAGGTGGAATAAATATTCTTGATGCGAGGGTGTGCACAGGGATCAGCGAAATGGCTACAGCGCTATGCGTCGTTGCCTACAACGCTGCAGGAATCCGCTGGCTTGTGCCTTATGAGAGGGGCCTATATCGTTTTCGGGAGAGCACATTGGAGACAAAACACGGGCTTTGATGACGGGACATAGACCGCAGACTATATTGGCCGCTAACTAATCCAGTTCGAGTAATGCTACGACGCTCGGACAGAGGTGGCCATGTCGAAGGATCTCGAAAAAACAACCAGTCTTTTCGTTAAAGGTGATCGTCACGAAGCCAAATCTGTGCGTGATGCTGCCGGGTTTCAGCGCGGAGGCATCATCCGGTTATCAAGCGGAAAAATAGTGAGCGGTCGTACCAGCACGGCGAAAACAACCCCCCGTAAGTCATACGGACTTATCGCGGCAGCTATTGCAAAAAGTGGATCAGGAGTGACATTCAATATGGATAGTGTAGGGCTCAAGACATCGGCTGAGGCTGGCTGGATCATGGTTGGATCAAACGGAGTCAGGATATCGGCCGCCACATACGCGTCGGCACGTATCGATGAGTATGCAACTGAGATGCTTAAGGATCCCAACAAGGTTAGGGCGTTTTTCAAGCGGGTGAACGGGGAAGCCAAGGCTCGCTGATGTATTGCATTTCTCCTTCTTTCGTTCTTGGTTTCCATGGGTGTGAACGGGACATCGGCGAGCGCGTACTGGCCGGTGAAGAAACGCTTCTGGATAGTACCAATGACTATGACTGGCTTGGTCGCGGTGCCTACTTCTGGGAGAACAACCCGCAACGCGCACTCAGTTTTGCGACTAATGCACAAAAGCAGCGCTCGATCAGAAATCCATTTGTGATCGGAGCTGTGATTGATCTGGGCCGTTGCCTGGATTTCACGACTGAGAGTGCTTTACGTGAGATCCGTCAGACTTACCTCTGGCTTGAAGCCGCCTCAAAGGAAAAGGGCGGCCAGCCACTCAAGAGAAACAAGCCATATCTACGCCGTCTGGATTGTCAGGTCATCGATGCTTTACATACTTTTCGGGAGTTTACGGAAGCGCCTGCGTACGATTCTGTTCGTTCGCCGTTCTGGGAGGGGGAAAGTTTGTACCCAGACACGGATTTCATGCATGAAACGCACGTTCAGCTGGCGATCCGGAATGTTAAGAGCATCAAGGGCTATTTTAGGGTTCTGGATTTGACTGGGAAGCCCGTTGAGTTCGTGCGTGATCAGTAGTTTCTGTCACTGGCCCTGAATTGATCCGTGGGACGCTTGGCTCTGGGGTGAAAAAAAGGCAGCCAAGGCTGCCTTTTTTGTTCATCCGGTGAAATGGATCAGGACAAGAACCCGCCATCCACATTCAGCGAAACCCCGGTGGTGTAGCTGGACGCATCGCTCGCCAGATACAACACGGCGCCGGCCATTTCACTCGGGTCTGCTACACGCTTGAGCGGGATCTGCTGCAGAGCGGTGTTCAAAATGGTCTCGTTCTTCACCAGCGCGGAAGCGAACTTGGTGTCAGTCAGGCCTGGCAGCAGGGCGTTGCAGCGAATGCCAAACTGCGCGCACTCCTTGGCGAACACTTTGGTCATGTTGATCACCGCCGCTTTGGTCACCGAGTAGATGCCCTGGAAAATACCCGGCGAGATGCCGTTGATCGACGCCACGTTGATGATGCTGCCGCCGCCCTGTTCGCGCATCAGCTTGCCGGCTTCGACCGACATGAAGAAGTAACCGCGAATGTTCACGTCGACGGTTTTCTGGAAGGCGCTGAGGTCGGTGTCCAGTACGTTGCAGAACTGCGGGTTGGTTGCCGCGTTGTTGACCAGGATGTCCAGGCGCCCGAACTGTTCGCGGATGCCGGCAAAGACCTGGCTGATCTGCTCCATTTCACCAATGTGGCAAGCCACGGCGGTGGCTTTGCCGCCGGCGGCGATGATGGCGTCGGCCACGTGTTGGCAGCCGTCGAGTTTGCGGCTCGAGACGATGACGTGGGCGCCTTGCTGGGCCAGGAGTTTGGCGATGGCTTCACCGATGCCACGGCTGGCGCCGGAGACGAAAGCGATCTTGCCGTCGAGGTCGAACAACTGAGTCTTGGACATGGGGTTCTCTTTTAAAAAGTCTTGTTATTGGGCCAGGCGCGTAATCAAAGGCTGGATTTCTGGATGACTTGCAGGCTCATTTGCTCCAGCAGTTTGTTCATGTGAATGAACTGCGCGAAGCGTTTGTCCTGGGTCTGACCATGAAAGAAGCGGTAGTAGATCTGTTGCACGATGCCGGCGAGGCGGAACAGGCCATAGGTGTAGTAGAAATCGAAGTTGTCGATCTGGATGCCTGAGCGCTCGGCGTAGTAGTCGACGAACTCGCGTCGAGTCAGCATGCCCGGGGCATGGCTGGGCTGGCGTCGCATCAGTTGCACCGGCGTCGGGTCGGCGGCTTCGATCCAGTAGGCGAGGGTGTTGCCCAGGTCCATCAGCGGGTCGCCAAGGGTGGTCAGTTCCCAATCGAGCACGCCGATGATCTGCATCGGGTTGTTCGGGTCGAGGATCACGTTGTCGAAGCGATAGTCGTTATGGACGATGCTTGAGGTCGGGTGATCGGCCGGCATTTTGTCGTTCAGCCACGCCTTGACCGCTTCCCACTTTGGTGCGTCCGGGGTCAGGGCTTTTTCGTAGCGATCGCTCCAGCCCTTGATTTGCCGTGCCACGTAGCCTTCGGGCCTGCCGAGGTCGCCCAGGCCATAGGCGTTGTAATCGACGCGGTGCAGTTCAACGAACTTGTCGATGAAGCTCTTGCACAAGGCTTCGGTTTTCGCCGAATCCAGGCCCAGTTCCGGGGGCAGCTCGGAGCGCAGGATGATTCCCTTGACCCGCTCCATCACATAGAACTCGGCACCGATCACCGATTCGTCGGTGCAATGCACGTAGGCTTTCGGGCAATACGGAAAACCGTCGCGCAGTTGATTGAGGATGCGGAATTCGCGGCCCATGTCATGGGCGGACTTGGCTTTGTGGCCAAACGGCGGGCGGCGCAGGACGAACTCCTGTTCCGGGTATTCCAGCAAGTAGGTCAGGTTTGACGCGCCGCCGGGAAACTGGCTGATCCGGGGTAAACCGCTCAGGCCCGGAATGTGGGCCTTGAGGTACGGATCGATCAGGCTGGCATCGAGTTCTTCGCCGGAGCGGATACGGGTGGACTGGTCAGTAAGCGCCATGCTTATCCCTTCTGCTTATTCTGGAGGCCTGCGATTATTGGCTAATCTAATGCGCACACCCGGCCCCCACAACCAACATCGGGCCTTATAGGTGAGCGTGTTGCCGGGCAATCATTGTATTTGATACACCTGTTTGAATGGCTTCAAGGCTCCACGCTGCTCAGTGCTGACGGCAAGGTAATGGGCGTCAGCACCGGATGTCCGGAGAAGAACGCCACCAGGTTTTTCCCCACCAGCTCAACAGTCCCTTGAGTCGCCTCCGGGGACAATCCCGCGACGTGGGGCGTCAGGATCACATTAGCCAACGTCTTCAAGGCATCGGGCACTTGCGGCTCGGCATCGAACACATCCAGTGCGGCACCGGCGATGCGTCGTTGTTCCAGTGCGCTGACCAGGTCGACGGTGGCGATCACAGAGGCCCGGGCAATGTTCACGACAAAGCCTTTCGGGCCCAGGGCGTCGAGTACTTGCTTGTTGATCAGGTGTTTGGTGCCCAGTCCGCCGGGTGTGGCGACGATCAGAAAGTCCGAGGCGCGCGCCAGTTCGGTTGGCGTCGAGCAGAAGGTATAGGGAACGTCACTGCGATGCTGGCGATTGTGGTAACTGACGGTCATGTCGAAGCCGGCGCTGGCACGCTTGGCGATGGCCATGCCGACGGCGCCGAGGCCGAGAATACCCAAGCGTTTTCCGGCAAGGGACGGGCGCATGATCTTCGGCCACTCGCCTCGGCGCACGGCGGCGTCGCAACGGGGAATATCGCGCACCAGCGACAGCAACATCGCCATGGCATGGTCGGCGACCGAGGAGGCATTGACGCCGGCGCCATTGGTCACGGTGATGTCCCGGTCGGCAGCGGCTTGCAGGTCGACGTGTTCATAACCGGCGCCGATCACGCAGATGATCTTAAGGTGGGGCAGCGCGGCGATTTCATCGGCATACAGGCCCAAGGGGCCGCGGGTCAGCACGGCATCGATCTGACTGCCGTGCCGAGTGATAGCTTCTGCGCGTTCGGCAGGTGTCGGGGCCAGGATCAGGTGAAAACCCTGATGCTCGAGAATCGGCAAATAATCGTTGATGGTTTCAACCAGTACCAGAACGGTTGCAGGCATGCTGGGCTCCTGTAGGCATCGGAATGTCGGTTCTAGAATGTTGCTTCAGATTGCTGATTCCAGAGGAGTTTAGCAACGGCCGGGGATTGCACACGCGATTGATTACACCGTTGATCCTTGCGCTGTCAAAAATGTCCGGGCAGCGTCGAGAATTTCATCGGATAACACGTCTCCACGGGTGGCGCGGGCCAGGGTCAGCGCGCCGACCATCAGCGAATAGTCCACCAATGCTTTTTGCCGATTGGCTTCAGGTGAGTCGCCTCCCATCAACGGCGCAAGCATCTGCAGCAAGGCTTCCAGCCCTTCGGTGTAGGTCTGGTGCAAACCGCTCTCAGCCGTTTCGTGGCACATGTCGCCCGCAAACGCGGTCACCGGGCAACTGTCGCCGGGGTTGTCGCGATTGGCCGCAGACAGGTAGGGCGCGATGATGCCCGTGCGCGCCGAGAGGGTGTCGTCGTTGGCGTCTATTTTCTGCTTCCAGCGTTCCATCGATTGAGTGAACGCCCGAGTGCAAGCCTCTTTCGCCAGCGCTTCCTTGGACTCGAAGTGTCCATAGAATCCGCCATGGGTCAGGCCTGCTGCGCCCATCACATCGACGACGCTGATGCCATGCAGGCCGCGCTCGCGAAAGAGCCGCGTGGCGGCCTCGACGATAATCTCGCGGTTGAGTTCGGCTTGTTTACGGGAGACTCGAGGCATGGCGGCTCACAGGTATTGAGTAACTGACATCATAGGAAACAGTGGTCGTGTGTCAGGACGTCACTTTCGCCGTAACAGTCGGGGTTGTAGTTGGTTTTTGTGTGCCCGATTGCAGGACGTAAACGCCGCCCAGGATCAGCAGCATTGCCAGCAAGTCGAGGAGTTTGAGCGGTTCACCGACCAGCAACGTGCCGATCAGCAAGGCAACCACTGGCGGGATGTACGTGACACCCGAAGCGGCGAGGGCGCCCAACCGTTGCACGATGTAGTAATAAAGGATGTAGGCCACGCCGGTTCCGGCCAGTCCCAGGCCCAGGATGACCCCGGCCAGCGCCACCGGATCGAGTGAAATGTGCGCGATGCCATGCATGTCGGTGACAAGCGTGATGAGCACCAGGGCGAAACCGATCTGATAGGTCGACAGCGCCAGCGGTGACAACCCCAGTGGTGTGATGAATCGTCGGGCGTAGACGAACGAACAGCCAACGCTCAGCGAGCCGGCGATCATGTACAGCACGCCGCTGGCGTCGACGCCGGCCGCCAGGCTGTTCCAGGGACGTGCAATCAGTATCACGCCGATAAAGCCAAGGAAAATGCCGAAAGCCGTGCGGGCGTTCAGGGGTTCGGCACGCAGGAAAAGCCACGCAGTGACGAATGCAAACAAAGGGATCGCGCCGCTGAGCATACCGGCCACGCTGGACAGCAATAAAGAAGTGCCTTTGGCGAAGGCGTAGTAATAAATCGCCGTCGCTAGCAGAGCCATCACCAGGAAGTGATGGCTATAGCGCAGGTGCGACCAACTCAAGCTTCGACGCGCAAGGGCGAATGCCAGAATCGGCAAGAATCCGAACAGCACCCGCAGGAACACGATTTGTGTCGGCGAAATCCATTCGGCCGCCCACTTCATGAAAATGAAGTTAGTGCCCCAGATCAGGCCGAGCAATGCGAACGCGATATACGCAGCCTGTTTCATGGGTGTGCTCCCGGGGTTGGTGCAAAGGGGGTATCAACCATCAGACCACTCAAATGGCGTATTGAGCGATCCCGTTGCCAAATGACCAGTTCTCTTTCTTGACCTCCACCAGATTGATGAAGACATCTTCCAGGCGTATCGCCAGTTCCGTATTAAGGCTCTCGGCGATGGTTTTGTAGAGCAGTTTTTTCTGTTCGACGGTGCGGCCTTCGCTCAGGGTGATCTGGATCACCACCAGAGCGTCGGTGCGGTTGATGCCCAGATAGCCGGGATCAAAGATGAAATGCTGCTCGTCGTGTTCGGCAAGGATCTGGAAATTATCGTTTTCCGGCACACCAATGGCGCTGTGCATGGCGGCGTAGATCAACTGCCCGACACGCTTGGCGAACGTGGGGTCTTGATGCTGTTTGATATCGACGCGAACGAGTGGCATGGGAGGGCTCCGTGATGGGGGCTGCCGGTCAGCAGTCAGGACTGAAAGTACATGACGCTCATCTTTTGTTAAATAGATTTTTCTGAACATCTATTTAATGTGACGCCTGAGAATCTGATCCGTACAACCACTCCTCAGCTAAGTCTTTGCTTCTGTTCATTAATCCCGGACAATCGCGCCCCTGTTTCGGCCAGGGCGCTGCCCGTCGGTTTTTTCCGACTCGTCCTGACCGGGTAGCAAATGACCGGAATGCGGAGATCCCACCGGATGAATGATCAGGCCAATAGCGTCGACGAACGCTATGTAGCGGCGACACCAGCGACCCTCACAAGCTGGAATCGCCATGACACCACCTGGATGCTGGGCCTGTTTGGCACGGCCATCGGCGCGGGTACCCTGTTTTTGCCGATCAACGCGGGTCTGGGCGGCTTCTGGCCGTTGCTGATTCTGGCGGTGTTGGCGTTTCCCATGACCTTTTACGCGCACCGTGGCCTGACACGCTTCGTGTTGTCCGGCCGCGAAGGTGCCGACATCACCGAAGTGGTGGAAGAACACTTCGGTCTCAAAGCTGGCGCGCTGATCACCTTGCTGTATTTCTTTGCGATCTTCCCGATCCTGCTGATTTACAGCGTGGCCCTGACCAATACCGTCGGCAGTTTCCTTGAGCATCAACTGCACATCATGCCGCCGCCACGCGCCGTGCTGTCGCTGGTATTGATCCTCGGTCTGCTGGCCGTGGTGCGGTGTGGCGAGCAGGCGATCGTCAAGGCCATGAGCCTGATGGTGTACCCGTTTATTGTGGCGTTGCTGTTCCTGGCGGTGTTCCTGATTCCTCACTGGAACGGTGGCATCCTGGCCACCGCGTCGACCCTGCCCGAGCCGTCGGCGCTGCTGCACACGTTGTGGCTGGCGATTCCGGTGATGGTGTTTTCGTTCAACCACTCGCCGATCATCTCGGCGTTCGCGGTGGACCAGAAGCGCCGCTACGGTGAGCACGCCGAGGAGCGCAGCTCGCAGATCCTGTCTCGCGCCCACGCCTTGATGGTGGTGATGGTGCTGTTCTTCGTCTTTAGTTGCGTACTGACCCTGTCCCCGGCGCAACTGGCCGAAGCCAAGGCACAGAACCTGTCGATCCTGTCGTACCTGGCCAACCACTTCAGCAACCCGACCATTGCTTTCGCAGCGCCGTTGATTGCGTTCGTGGCCATTTCCAAGTCATTCCTGGGTCACTACATCGGCGCCAGCGAAGGCCTTAAAGGCCTGATCGTGAAAAGTGGCAAGCGTCCTGCGCCAAAGACGCTCGACCGTCTGACCGCCGCCTTCATGCTGGTGGTGTGCTGGGTGGTGGCCACGCTGAATCCGAGCATCCTGGGCATGATCGAAACCCTCGGTGGCCCGGTCATCGCGGCGATTCTGTTCCTGATGCCGATGTACGCAATCCGCAAGGTGCCGGCAATGGCCCGTTATCGCGGCCAGGCGTCCAACGTCTTCGTGACAGCGGTGGGGCTGGTGGCGATTTCGGCGTTGATCTATTCGTTGACCGCCTGACGCATGATCGCTCTCGCGCTCTGCGTGGGAACGATCAACGCTAAAAAACGCTGCTTCTTGAAAAAGGGGTGGCGTTTTTTTATGGCGTAGGCCATGACCCAAAGCACACACCCAACCGGATTAACGGTTAACCTAGAGCCATCTTGGCGCGTCGTAGACGGCTTGTTGATCTTTCTCTGGAGACGCTCCATGGCTCGTGCTCAAGGCGTATCGGTGCAACCCCTTGCCGATTCCCCCAACCGTTGGCGAGACCTGTTGGCCGGGCTGTCGATTGCCGGTTTGCTGTTGCCGGAGGCGGTGGCCTATTCAAGCATCGCCGCGGTGCCGCCCCAGGCCGGGGTCATTGCATTGTTCGCCGGTTTGCTGTGCTACGCGTTGTTGGGCACCAGTCGCTTTGCGATTGTTTCGGCGACGTCTTCTTCGGCGGCGGTTCTGGCTGCTGCCACCGCCACCTTGGCTAATGGCGATTCGGGCCTGCGCATGACGCTGGCGATCGGTCTTGTATTGGTCACCGGCGGATTCTTTGTGTTGGCCGGGCTGTTCAAGCTCGGCAGCGTTACCTCGTTTATCGCCAAACCGGTACTGCGCGGCTTTGCCTTGGGGCTGGCGCTGACCATCATCATCAAACAGTTCGCGAGCATCGTTGACGTGCACCTGAGTAACGGCAACCTGATCCATTTTGTCCCGCAATTGCTGGAGCAGTGGTCGCAATGGAATCGCGTTGGTTTGCTGGTTGCGGCGGTCGCATTGCTGGTGTTGGGGCTGTGTGCGCGGTTGCGGCATGTCCCGGGTGGTTTGCTGGTGGTGGCGCTCGGCATCGCCGCCGGTCAGTGGCTGAACTTGCCGGCTTATGGGGTGGATCTGATCGGGGTGATAGACCTGAGCCTTGAAGTGCCAAGGCTGCCGGTGTTGCCATTTGCCGATTGGTTGCGCCTGGGGGAGTTGGCGTTTGCCATGGTGATGATTCTGTATGCCGAATCCTACGGTTCGATTACCTCTTTTGCGCTCAAGCATAACGATCGGGTTTCGTCGAACCGTGATCTGCTGGCCCTGGGGGCGGCGAATCTGCTGTCTGGTCTGTTCCATGGCATGCCGGCAGGCGCCGGTTATTCCGCGACGTCGGCCAATGAGGCGGCGGGTGCTGGTTCACGGCTGTCCGGTGTGGTCGCGGCGGCGGTGGTGTTGTTGATCGTTCTGACGGTATTGCCCTACATCGCCTTGACGCCTGAACCGGTGTTGGCGGCCATCGTTATTTATGCTTTGGCGCGGGGGTTGAGTCTTCAGCCATTGGGCCGCTATTTCATCTGGCGTCGTGATCGCTTGTTGGTGATTTGTGCGGTGGCGGCGGTGCTGGTGTTGGGCGTGCTGGACGGTTTGCTTGTGGCGGTGGCAATCAGTGTGGTGTTGATGCTCAAGCAGATGTCGTCGGCGGATATTCAGGTGCTGGGGCAGATGGGCAGCAGTCATGATTATGTTGATGTGCAGCGTCATCCGGATGCTCATGTAATCCCTGGTGTGCTGATTGTGCGGCCTAGCGAGGCGCTGTTTTTCGCTAACGTGGAGCGTATTTTGGGTGGCGCGTTGCGTCTGGCGCGGCATGCGGAGCCGCCGGTGCATACGATTATTCTTAGTCTGGAGGAGTCGCCGGATCTGGATGGCACCAGTATCGAGGCGCTGGAGGTGTTCTTTTTGCAGGTACGGGCGTTGGATAAGTTGTTGATTCTGGCGCGGCTTAAGCATGAGGCGAAGGCGGTGCTTGCGGTGTTGCCGACGCGGGAGTTGGAGCAGGTGTTTCTTAGTGGGTTGAGTGTTGATGATGCTGTGCAGCAGGCTCTCAAGCCTTCTGTTTAGTGGCGGCCTTTGGGCCGACCATGTTTTGGGTTGGTTGGGTGTATATCCGTTGCTGCGGTAACGGCGGCTTAGGGTTTCGCCCTGACGGCGACTCACTTTTTTTGACAAACGCCTCAAAAAAAGTAAGCAAAAAAAAGGCTCGCCCCGACGTCCGGCCCCTCGCTTAGGCTCGGTGTTCCTTCGTTCCGGCATTCATCTGGGGGCATCGCCTCCGGTCTGCTTCGCGACGACCTCCTCTCGATGTGTTCGACTTCGTCGAACGGCGCTACGCGCCTACCCCCCAGATAAACGCCTCCACTCAGCCTGCCGAAGGGGCGGGTAGATCAAAAGCTGCAGGCGAGCTAACGCTCGGCCTGTTGAGTGGTTAAAAGCGGGGGTACACCTCGATTTACTGTGGGAGCTGGCTTGCCAGCGAAGGCAGCCTGCCAGCCGACCAGTCTCTTGCAGATGTACACCGAACCCTGTGGGAGCTGGCCTGCCAGCGATGACGGCCTGCCAGCCGACCAATCTTTTACAGATGTACACCGAACCCTGTGGGAGCTGGCTTGCCAGCGAAGGCAGCCTAACAATCGACCAATCTTCTGCAGATGTACCCATTCCCCTGTGGGAGCTGGCCTGCCAGCGAAGGCAGCCTGCCAGCCGACCAATCTTTTGCAGATGTACCCATTCCCCTGTGGGAGCTGGCCTGCCAGCGATGACGGCCTGCCAGCCGGCCATTATTTTGCAGATGTACACCCTTCAATTGAAACATTGCAGGCATAAAAAAACGCCGCTCATCTCTCGATGGGCGGCGTTTTTTATGGCGTTGCTACGTTAGGCTTGAACGACCGGAATGTTGGCGTTCGCAGCAGCTTCACGGAACTCGGCGATCTGGTCGAAGGACAGGTAGCGGTAGACATCGGCCGCCATGCTGTCGATCTTGCCAGCGTATTCCATGTATTCCTCGACGGTCGGCAGGCGACCCAGGATGGAAGCAACGGACGCCAGCTCGGCCGAGGCCAGGTAGACGTTCGCGCCGTCACCCAGACGGTTCGGGAAGTTACGGGTCGATGTCGACACCACAGTCGAGTTCGGCTCTACGCGTGCCTGGTTACCCATGCACAGCGAGCAGCCTGGCATTTCCATGCGTGCGCCGGCTTTGCCGTAGATGCCGTAGTAGCCTTCTTCGGTCAGCTGGTGAGCGTCCATCTTGGTCGGAGGCGACAGCCACAGACGGGTTGGAAGCTGACCTTTGACCTGTTCCAGCAACTTGCCGGCAGCGCGGAAGTGACCGATGTTGGTCATGCACGAACCGATGAACACTTCGTCGATCTTCTCGCCAGCAACGCTGGACAGCAGACGGGCGTCGTCCGGATCGTTTGGCGCGCAGAGCACAGGCTCTTTGATGTCGGCCAGGTCGATTTCGATGATTTCAGCGTATTCGGCGTCAGCATCGGCAACCATCAACTCAGGGTTGGCAACCCAGGCTTCCATCGCTTGAGCGCGACGTTCCAGGGTACGCACGTCACCGTAGCCTTCGCCGATCATCCAGCGCAGCAGGGTGATGTTGGAGTTCAGGTACTCGGTGATCGACTCTTTCGACAGCTTGATGGTGCAACCGGCAGCCGAACGTTCAGCCGAAGCGTCGGACAGCTCGAAAGCTTGCTCGATGCTCAGGTTGTCCAGGCCTTCGATTTCCAGGATGCGGCCGGAGAAGGCGTTCTTCTTGCCTTTCTTCTCGACGGTCAGCAGGCCAGCCTGGATCGCGAAGTAAGGAATGGCGTGAACCAGGTCGCGCAGGGTAACGCCCGGTTGCATTTTGCCTTTGAAGCGCACCAGGATCGATTCCGGCATGTCCAGCGGCATGACGCCGGTGGCTGCGGCGAACGCTACCAGGCCGGAACCGGCCGGGAACGAAATGCCCATTGGGAAACGGGTGTGCGAGTCACCACCGGTACCGACGGTGTCCGGCAGCAGCATGCGGTTCAGCCAGCTGTGGATGATGCCGTCGCCCGGACGCAGGGAAACGCCGCCGCGGGTCATGATGAAGTCAGGCAGGGTGTGGTGGGTGGTCACGTCGATCGGCTTTGGATAAGCCGCGGTGTGGCAGAACGACTGCATCACCAGATCAGCCGAGAAGCCCAGGCACGCCAGGTCTTTCAGTTCGTCACGGGTCATCGGACCGGTGGTGTCCTGGGAACCCACGGTGGTCATTTTCGGTTCGCAGTAGGTGCCAGGACGAACGCCTTTGCCTTCTGGCAGACCGCAAGCCTTGCCGACCATTTTCTGCGCCAGGGTGTAACCCTTGGTGCTTTCAGCCGGAACTTCCGGCAGTTTGAACAGGGTCGAAGGTGGCAGGCCCAGTTCGGCACGGGCTTTTTCGGTCAGGCCACGGCCGATGATCAGCGGAATACGACCGCCGGCACGGACTTCGTCCAACAGCACCGGAGTCTTCATTTCGAAGGTGGTCAGGACTTCGTCAGTGCCGTGTTTGCAGACTTTGCCAGCATGCGGATACAGGTCGATCACGTCGCCCATGTTCATGTTGGTTACGTCGAATTCGATCGGCAGTGCGCCAGCATCTTCCATGGTGTTGTAGAAGATCGGAGCGATTTTGCTGCCGAAGCAGAAACCGCCGGCACGCTTGTTCGGGACGTAAGGAACGTCGTCGCCGAAGAACCACAGCACCGAGTTGGTCGCCGATTTACGCGAAGAACCGGTACCCACCACGTCGCCGACGTAGGCGATAGGGAAGCCGGAATTGCGCATTTCTTCGATCTGCTTCATCGGACCGGTGACGCCTTGTGCGTCTGGCACGATGCCGTCGCGAGCCATTTTCAGCATGGCCAGGGCGTGCAGCGGGATGTCCGGGCGGGACCAGGCATCAGGGGCAGGGGACAGGTCGTCGGTGTTGGTTTCGCCGGTAACCTTGAATACGCGCAGGCTGATCTTGTCGGCCAGTACAGGGCGGTTCTTGAACCACTCGCCGTCAGCCCAGGATTGCAGCACGCCTTTGGCGTGAACGTTGCCTTGTTTGGCGCGTTCTGCGACGTCGTGGAAGGCGTCGAACATCAGCAGGGTGTGCTTGAGTTCCTTGGCAGCGACTGGCGCCAGTTCGGCGTCGTCCAGCAGGTTGACCAGTGTCACGATGTTGTAGCCGCCTTGCATGGTGCCGAGCAGTTCAACAGCGCGTTTCTTGTCGATCAGAGGGGAGGTTGCTTCGCCTTTGGCCAGGGCAGAGAGGAAACCGGCCTTTACATAGGCTGCTTCGTCCACTCCAGGTGGTACGCGATTGGTGATCAGGTCAACGAGGAAAGCTTCTTCGCCAGCCGGGGGATTTTTCAGCAGCTCGACCAGGCCTGCAGTTTGTTCGGCGTTAAGCGGCTGGGGAACGATACCCAGTGCTGCGCGCTCTTCGATATGTTTGCGGTAGGCTTCAAGCACAGTTATTACCCTCATCAGTGGTCCCAAATGGGTGTCCGGGACGCTCATCCCGAAATTGCCGTACTCATGCGCTGCATGGCGTTGTGGGCCACTTAGCCAGAATTACCGACAATTCCTTACAGAAGCTGCTTTCAAAGTTTTACGCCTGCAGAACGGGAGCTGATGAGGGTTGGCGTTGGGTTTTTCCCCGCTGGAAAAACCCGTCGCCAACACCGCTCTGAAGGAACGACTGTGCTCGTGACGCTTTGAAAACAGCTTCTAACGGACATTGGCGCCTTAAAAGGCTGGCTGATTCTACGGCAAAAAAAAATTAAAGGTAAGTTAGGCCATCAAGATTGAGGGGTGATCAATGTTAGACAAAGGGCTAACATGCCGGCCTGTTCTGCTTTCCCGTGTTTTGCCTACCTATGCCCAATCAGACCATCAAGACCCCCTGCGTCGGCCTCTGTTCCACTGTTTACGGTGATCTGGTGTGCCGTGGCTGCAAGCGTTTCCACCATGAAGTGATCAACTGGAATGGTTACAACGAGGAAGAAAAGCGCGCGGTGTGGCTGCGTCTGGAGCTGTTGCTGTCGCAGGTGATGGCCAGCAAGCTGGAAGTGTTCGACCCCCAGCGCCTGCGTCTGCAGCTGGAGCAGCGCAAGATTCGCTTCGTGCCGCACCAGTCCGAGTATTGCTGGGCGTATCAGCTGATCGCCCGTGGCGCGCGGGTGATCAACAACCTGGAAGCCTACGGAATGGTGCTGATGCCGGAGTTTCGCGACTGGAACCTGCCGGAGCTGCGCGATGCCATTGATCGGGAGTTCTTTCTGTTGTCCGAGGCGCATTACCAGCGCTACATCGCGCCGGGCTTTCTCAAGGACGCCTTCGGCGGGTAACCCTTGCCCGCGAAGGCGATCTGCTTGACGCCGAACATCTCAATGCTGGCTCACGATCTCTTCCAGATGATCCATGATCTCTTCCGGCTTGAGCACCAGCACATCGCTCTCGACCGCATCGAGCACCACTTCGGCGGTATTGCCGATCAACGCCCCTGATAACCCGGACCGCGCGACAGTGCCAATCACTGTGACCGCGGCCTGAAGCTTGTGCGCCATGTACGGGATCAACACATCCGCAGGCCCTTCGGCGATATGCAGGTGTTCGTCATCAATGTCGAACTCGGCCTGAAACGCCTTGCACTGCTCGCGATAACGCGCCTCGATGGTTTCGCTGAGCTGTAGCGTTGGATCGGACGCCGACAGCATCGGTGACGGATGGGCGCTGATCACATGCAGCTTGGCCTTCGCCAGGCTGGCAATGTCATAGCCGTAATCAATGATGGTGTTGTGCAAATCGCGGTGTTCGTCATCGGTATTGCCGACATCGATCGCCGCCAGAATCACCTTGTCCTTCCAGGAACCGACGGTTTTTACCAGCAGCACCGGGGACGGGCACGTGCGCAAGATCTTCCAGTCCTCGGGCGTCAGCAGCGCCTTTTTCAGCGGGCTGTCGGGGTAATGCTGTTTGATCACCAACCCGCAGCCTTCCGCCTGCTGCACATCGTTGATGGTTTCATGCAGGCTCTCGTTCCAGGCCTGTTCGGTGGTAACGCTGTAGCCGTCCGCCACCAGCGCCGCCTTGAGCACGCCCAACATCGCGCTATGGTCATGCTTGCGGTCGCAAACCAGCAGGTGCAGATGAGCCTGGGTGACCCCAGCAATCAATTTGGCCCGCTTGAGCGCCAGGCTTTCCGAGTGTTCGGGTTCAATGATCACCAGAATGCTGCGTATGGCTTGCATGATCGGACCTCCATCAACGATAAAAAAGCATGGCGTTGGACAACTATAGTTGCTGGTCGCCAACCGGGTACTTGATGCATATCAACGGTCGCGACTGGTGGTCTGCCGGCAGGCCGGTATAATCGGCGCCCTTCGTTTTGAACCTTTTATCCGTGAGCCCCATGATCCTTCCCGAAATTCACGAGTTCCTCGGCTGCCGCACCCCCGATGGCTGGGTCCAGGCCGCGCTTGCCGATCAGGAAACCCTGCTGATCGACCACAAGAACTGTGAGTTCAAGGCGGCCAGCACGGCGTTGAGCCTGATTGCCAAATATCACTCTCACGTCGACCTGATCAACCTGATGTCGCGCCTGGCCCGGGAAGAGCTGGTGCACCATGAACAAGTCATGCGCCTGATGAAAAAGCGCAAGATTGAGTTGCGTCAGCTCTCCGCCGGACGTTACGCCTCGGGGTTGCGCAAAGTGGTGCGTAGCCACGAGCCGGTGAAGCTGGTGGATACCCTGGTGGTGGGCGCGTTTATCGAGGCCCGCAGTTGCGAGCGTTTCGAGGCGCTGGTGCCGCATCTGGACGAAGAACTGGGCAAGTTCTACTTTGGCCTGCTGAAAAGCGAGGCCCGGCATTTTCAGGGTTACCTGAAACTGGCTTACCAGTACGGTGATGCCAAGGACATTGCTCACGTCATCGACAAGGTTCGCGCCGCCGAACAGGAACTGATCGAATCGCCGGACGTGGAGTTTCGTTTCCACAGCGGCGTGCCTGTCGCCGCATAACTCCGATAGATGTCATGTTTTGATTCAATATTGTAAAAAACTCTTAAGAGTGTGAAACATCGCCAAAAACCGGCCCCTGAGGCCGGTTTTTGCTGCCTGCAATAACCGTCCCGTCATTGATTGGCGCCATAATGCCGCCCACTTCACACATGGGTTGGCAGACGGTCGATATGGATAGCCTGGGTTTTGGCAAAGTATTGCTGGTGGAAGACGACGAGAAACTGGCCGGGTTGATCGCGTATTTCCTGTCCCAACACGGCTTTGAAGTTCGGCAGGTGCATCGCGGTGACCTGGCGTTGGCCGCGTTTCTCGAATTCAAACCGAAAATGGTCGTGCTCGACCTGATGCTGCCGGGCCAGAGCGGCCTGCAGGTATGCCGCGAAATTCGCAGTGTGTCCGATACGCCGATCGTCATCCTGACGGCCAAGGAAGACGACCTCGATCATATTCTCGGCCTGGAGTCCGGCGCCGACGATTACGTCATCAAGCCGATCAAACCGCCAGTGCTACTCGCACGCCTGCGGGCCTTGCAGCGCCGTCAGACACCCGAGAGCAGCGTGTGCAGCGCCCTGGAGTTCGGCCACCTGAGCATCGACCGCAGCTGTCGCGAGGTCAGGCTGGCAGACGAAGTCATCGACATGACCACCATGGAGTTTGAGCTGTTGTGGCTGCTCGCCAGCGCCGCCGGCAAGATCCTGTCCCGCGACGACATCCTCAACCGCATGCGCGGCATTGCCTTCGATGGCCTCAACCGCAGCGTTGACGTCTACATCAGCAAACTGCGCGGCAAGCTCAAGGACAACCCGCGCGAACCGATGTGCATCAAGACCGTTTGGGGCAAGGGTTATCTGTTCAATCCGTTTGCGTGGGAGCTGTAGATGCTGCGGTTATTTCTGGGGTTGTACCTGGTACTGGCGGTGGGGTTGGTGCTGGCATTACAGACGGTCGAGCATACGTTCAACGTGCTGCTCGATGGGCAGATGCAGGCCTATAACCGCGAGGCGGTTCGGGGTCAGGCGTATTCGCTGGTCGAGCAATTGCACGGCCTGGAAGGCTCGCAACGCGAGCAACAACTGGACACGCTACGCCCGCACTACGGTCTGGGACTGAGCCTGGTCGAGGCCGATCATCTGAGCCTCGACGAACATGAAAAAGCCTTGCTGGCCGAAGGCAAACTGGTGATTCGCGAGAAGTACACCCAGTTCATTTCGTCGATCGATGGCGGTGCCCAGCTATTGAGCATCAAGCTGCCGCCCGAGCCGAGCCTGATGCCGTTCTACATTTCTGCGGCCTATCTGATGCTGGCCGTGCTGATCGGCATCGTGCTGTTTTTCTGGGTCCGACCGCACTGGCGTGATCTGGAAAAACTGCGCCTGGCGGCCGAGCGCTTTGGGGATAACGACCTGTCGTCACGCATTCAGCTGTCCAAGCGCTCGAACATTCGCGACCTGGCCGAACACTTCAACCTGATGGCGGCTCGCATCGAAGGCTTGATCGCCAACCAGCGTGAGCTGACCAACGCGGTGTCCCACGAGTTGCGCACGCCGATTGCCCGACTGTCGTTTGAGCTCGATCAGCTTAAGCAGCAACCCGATCCGACCCAGAGCGGCGAACTGATCGCCGACATGTACGCCGACCTCGGCGAGCTGGAGGAAATGGTCTCCGAGTTGCTGACCTACGCCAGCCTGGAACGTGGCGCCACGGTGATCAACCGAGAGAATATTCAGGCCATCAGTTGGCTGGACAGCGTGGTGGGCAGTGTGGCGCTGGAAGCCGAAGCCGCCGGGGTGCAGTTGGTGATTGTCGAGTGCCAGGTCGATGAGGTGCGCATCGAACCGCGCTTTATGGCACGAGCAGTGATCAACCTGTTGCGCAATGCCATTCGCTATGCCGATGAACGAGTGGAAGTGTCGTTGGTGCGCACCGGTGATCACTATGAAGTGCAGGTCAACGATGATGGGCCGGGCGTGCCGCTGGACGGGCGTGAGAAGATTTTCGAACCGTTCTCGCGACTGGACGCCAGTCGCGACCGTCGCACCGGTGGTTTCGGCCTGGGATTGGCGCTGGTGCGCCGGGTGTCGCAATCCCATGGCGGCCAGGTGGAAGTGGCGGATTCGCCGTGGGGCGGGGCGTCGTTTCGCATGACCTGGGCGCATCTGGATTAGGTCGGGGGCTCTCACTGGCGCCATCGCGAGCAAGCTTGCTCCCACATTGGGTCTGTGTCGTTCACAAATCCCCTGTGGGAGCGAGCTTGCTCGCGATGGCGTCATCAGCAACACCACATCGTTAAAAGCTGAACACCACCAGCCCAACCAATGAGGTCTGTATCCTTCTCAGCGGCACAAACCCAATCGTTCATGCCAGTCGGCGATGGATTCCTCGGGATAGACGTCGAACTGCAGGTCCTTGGGATGCACCTCGACCTCCACCCACGGCGCTTTGGAACCGAGCATCAAGTGCGTGTGTTCCGGCGGCACGGGCAGCGGGGTGTCGATGGCGGATGCAAACGGATGAATCAGCTCCGGCCATTCAGGGCTGAACAGCCATAATCCGGAACCGCACAAAGAACAGAAATGCCGCTCGGCGCTGCTGCGTCGGGCGCGCTTATCGCCTTCGCCCTTGAGTCGTGCATGGTAAATCGAGATGTGCTTGCGGCCACGCACGGTGAGGCTTTGGGCATCGCCACCGAGGTTGATCGCGTACCCGCCACCGCCCTGGGTCTTGCGGCAGATCGAGCAGTAGCAGCGCTGGTAAGGGTAGGGGTAAGCGCTGGTCAAACTGAACGACACGGCGCCGCAATGGCAGGAACCTTCGAGCTGCATGGGAACCTCCGACGAGTCTGGGACTGACTCGATACAGCCTAGACCGTCAGCGCTCCTCGACTGGCGGCAGCATTGCATCGTCGGATCACCTGTGTCAGGTCCCGCTGGACGCCTATCGATCGCCAAGGCAGCATGGGCGCCTTCATCACAGGGGCTGAACCCATGCGACGATTGCCTTCTTTGGCAGCACTCAGGACCTTCGAATGCGCCGCCCGGCACGCCCATTTCGGTCGGGCCGCCGCCGAGTTGTGTGTCACCGACAGCGCCGTCAGTCATCAGATTCGCCAACTCGAAGAACACCTGGGCGTTGCGTTGTTCATCCGCGAGGGGCGGCAAATCCGTCCGACCATGGCCGCTGGCCGTCTGATGCAAAGTCTGCAGCAAGCGTTCGAACTGATCGGCGATGCCTGCGATGAATTGCGCGACCCGTCGTCGCTGGCGGTGTTGCGCCTGGCGGTCACCGCCGAGTTGACGCAAAAGTGGCTGATGAGTCGCCTGACAGACTTCTATGCCCGCTATCCGCACATCACGCTGCACCTCTACGAACAACCGATCGACGCCACGGCGCCGGGAGAAGACATCGACCTGGCGATCACCTACGGCACCGGTCCGGTCGACAGCAGCGCGTACTTCGTCCGCCCCTTGCCCGCGTTGCAGTTCTTCCCGGTGTGCAGCCCCGGGCTGTTCAATCAGGGCACCCTGAAAACGCCCAAGGATCTGGTGCGCCACTGCCTGCTGCACGACGATCAGGACGGCAAGACCTGGACCGCGTGGCTGACTAGCCATGCCGGCGATCAGCGTCCCGAACGCCAACTGTATTTCGCCCATGCGGGCCTGGCGCTGGAAGCGGCGGCCCAAGGCCAGGGCGTGGCGATGGGCGATAACCTGACGGCGCAGGAGGATTTGCTCAGTGGCCGTCTGGTCCGGCCGTTCACCTCAAGCATGACGGCGCTCGGCCAATACGCGCTGGTGTGCGAGCGGGTGCGCCTGGAGCGCCCAGCCGTGGCGCAGATGCTTGAATGGTTCAACGATCAGTTGATCGATTGATGAGTTGAATTCAACTATTCCGAAATAATCATCGTTGGTGAGCAGGGCGCTCACCCCCTTAGCCTGTGGTCATTCCAATCCCCGCTGATGAGGTTTGACCATGGCACGTTTGCTCGATTCCACTCCCAAACTCGACGGTTTCCGCCTGCCTGGCGAATTCGAAACCAAGTCCGGTTGCTGGCTCGGCTGGCCGGAGCGCACCGACGTCTGGCGCAACGGCGCCAAGCCCGCGCAGAAAGTCTGGGTGCAGATTGTCAGCGCCATTGCCCAAAGCGAACCGGTGACGGTGTGTGCCTCTGCCACCCAGTTCGCCACCGCCCGCCGCCAGTTGCCGCCTCAGGTGCGTGTGGTGGAAATGACCTGCAACGACACTTGGTTTCGCGACAGCGGCCCATGCTTTGTGGTCAACGACGACAGTGGCGAGGTGCGCGGCGTCGACTTTGAGTTCAACGCTTACGGTGGCCTCGACGGTGGCTTGTACTACCCGTGGGACAAGGACGACCAGATCGCCAGTAAAATCCTTGAAATCGAACGCTTCGACCGTTATCGCGCGCCGCTGATTGCCGAACTGGGCGGCATCCAGAGCGACGGCCAGGGCAGCATCCTGACCACCGAACAATGCCTGCTCAACCGCAATCGCAACCAGCATTTGGGCAAGGACGAAGTCACCCGTCGCCTGACCGATTACCTCGGTGCCGAACAGATCATCTGGCTGCCGCGCGGTTGCAAGTTCGACGAAACCGATGGCCACGTCGACGACCTCGCGTGCTTCGTGCGTCCCGGCGAAGTCGTGCTGCAATGGACCGACAATCGCGATGATCCGCAGTGGGAAATCTATCAGGAGGCCTACGACATCCTGCGCAGCACCCGCGACAGCCGTGGCCGTGAGCTGATCGTGCACAAACTGCCGCAACCGGATGTACTGGAATGGACCGCCGAGGAAGCCGAAGGCCTGGATCAGCAAGACAGCACCCATACCCGCCAGGCCGGGACGCGGATCTGCGCGTCGTACATCAACTACTACGCCGGCAACTCCTCGATCGTTGTGCCGTTGTTTGGCGATCGCAACGATCAGGCGGCCCAGGCGACCCTCGCCGAACTGTTCCCGCAGCACAAGATTGTCGGCATCGAAAACTCCCGGGAGATCCTCCTCGGTGGCGGCAATGTCGCCTGCATCACCATGCCGCAATACGCGGCGCCTGCCGGCAAACAAGGAGTGTGAACATGGGCCTGCACAAACTGACTCAAGCGTTATTGCTGGTGCTTGCACCCTTGTGTGTGCAGGCCGCCGACACCCCGAAACCGGTGGTAAACCTGTACATCTGGGGCGAGTACCTGGCCCCGGATACGCTGAACAACTTCGAGAAAAAAACCGGCATCCATGTGGTGGCCGATCACTTTGATTCGCTGGAAACCGTCGAGACCAAATTGCTGACCGGTCGTAGCGGCTATGACCTGGTGCTGACGGCGGGGCAGCACTTGTCCCGAGCGATCCAGAGCGGGGCGATTCAGACATTGAACCACCAACGACTGCCGCACTTTGCCGGTGTTGGCGAAGAGTTTCGCCAGCACATGGCGGCGTTCGATCCAGGCAATCGTTACGCCGGGATTTACGCCTGGGGCACCACCGGCGTCGGTTATCAGGAAGAGGCGATCAACAAGCGTTTGCCCGATGCGCCACGGGATAGTTGGGCGATGCTGTTCGACCCGGCCGTGGTGTCCAGATTTGCCGATTGCGGGGTCAGCCTGCTCAACGATCCCAACGAGGTATTTGCTGCGGTCATGAAGTACATGGGCCTGGACATCAACCGCCAGAACCTCGATGACCTGAAACTGGCCGAGCAGCAACTGGCGAAGATCCGGCCGTACATCCGCTACTTCGACAACGACCTGAACATCAGCGACCTGGCCAACGGCAACACCTGCGTAGCGATGTCGTGGAACGGCAACGTGGGCATCGCCGCCACACAGGCCGAGGCTGCGCACAAGCCATTCAAGCTCAGTTACCGGATACCGAAGGAGGGCACGTTGATCTGGTTCGACGCCATGGTCATTCCCAAGGATGCGCCGCACCCTGAGGCCGGGCTGGCGTTGATGGACTACCTGATGACGCCGGAGGTGATTGCACCGATCACTGACACCATCCACTACGCCAATGCGATTACTGCGGCGGACGGGTTGATTGACCCGGCGATTCGCAATGATCCGGGGACGTATCCGTCGGCGCAGGTGAGGGCTTCTTTGTACAGCAAGAATGACAATGACAAAGCGTTCAACCGGGCGCTGATTCGGGCGTTCAGTCGGTTGAAGTCGGGGTTGTGATTGGCCCTGAGTGATGAGGTGGACTTTCGGCCGCCATCGCGAGCAGGCTCGCTCCCACAAGGGATTTGTGAACACTGAAAATCCGATGTGGGAGCGAGCCTGCTCGCGATGAACGATGACTCGGTCTACCGGCTAGGCATCCGCCACAAATACCAGGACGCCACCGTCCGATACGGACTCCACGCCAAGCCAATCTCGACCATCTGCTTGCGCGTCGGCTGAACCTCCAGCCCCTTCAAGCGCCGATACCCCTCGCGCACCCCGAAGTCATCGGCAGGCAAGATGTCCGGCCGCTCCAGGCTGTAGATCAGCAGCATCTCGACCGTCCAGCGGCCAACCCCGCGCAAGGTAATCAAGCGTTCGATCAGCGCTTCATCGTCCATGGCCAGTGCCGTTGCGTAATCCGGCACTACGCCGTCGAGGGTGGCCTGCGCTATTCCCTGAATGGTCGCAATTTTGCCGGCGGAAAACCCGCAACTGCGCATCTGGTCAAAGTCAGTGGCGATGATCTGTTCCGGCCTCGGAAACGCCACTGACGGAAACAATGCCAGCAGCCGCCCGACAATCGCATCACCAGCCCTGGCGTGCAGTTGCTGATAGGCGATCGCCCGCACCAGTGATTCGTAAGGATCGCGAGCCGGGTGCGGTTGATGCAGGCACGGGCCGATGGCCGCGATATGGCGCCGCCAGTCGTCATCGATGGACGCCAGGAATTGCGTCGCGTCCTGATAGGGATCGGGCATATCGATCAGGCTTTTCCCGCAGGTTTTAGCAGGGCGTTCACTTCGCCGTAAGTGAAGGCCTTGAGGTGGCTGCTGTCGAGTTTGCCGGTCTCCAGAAAGCCCTTGGCCAAGGAGGCCATTGCCCCATAGAGAAACTCGGCGATGCCCGACCCGGCACTCAGGCGGCGCACGCCGAGGGCTTTGAGTTCATCGAGCGACGGCAGCCCCGGGAGCCCGAGCACGTTCACCGGCAACGAGCTGCCCTGGCACAACGCAGCGATCTCGTATTCGGCCGTCACGCCCGCGGCGAACAACCCGTCAGCGCCCGCCGCCTGATACAACGCGGCGCGTCTGAGGGTTTCGGCGACGCGGTCTTCAGCAGGCACCAGGCCCTTGAGGTAAACATCGGTGCGGGCATTGATGAACAGCTTCACCTGGCGGCGTTCGGCAACCTGGCGGGCGATTTCGATCTTGCGTACCAGCAGCGCCGGCGGGGAAGCGCCGTCCTCGATATTGATCCCGACTGCGCCAGCAGAAATCACCGCATCAATGACCTCGGCAACCCGCGTCAGGTCGTCGGAATAACCAGCCTCGATGTCCACGGTCAACGGCACCGAAATCACCCGGGCGATGGACTCGACAGTCGATATCAGGCGTTCGAGGGGCAGGGCATTGCCGTCCGGGTAGCCATGCGCCCACGCCACCGCCGCGCTGCTGGTGGCCACCGCCTTGCAGCCCAGTTGCTCGACGATGAGCGCGCCGGTGGCATCGGCGACGTTGGTCAGGATCAACAGGCCGTCGTGGTGCAGTTGATGAAATTGGATGTCCATCGTGTGTCCTTCCTTAAGACGTTTGGTGAAAAACAAGGGATCAGAATGCGAGTTGTTCGGTCACCTGCACGGCGGTTTTTTCCAGTCGGAGCAAAAATGCCTTGCGTGGTTGTCCTCCACCATAGCCCGTCAGTGAGCCGTCTGCACCGATCACCCGGTGGCAGGGCAGCACAATCGAAAGACGGTTATGCCCGTTTGCCAGGCCCACCGCACGGCTGGCGCCAGGCTTGCCCAGTTTTGCGGCAATGGTGCCGTAGGTGCTGGTCTGGCCGTAAGGAATCTTCGCCAGTTCAGCCCACACCTGGCGGGCAAATTCGCTGCCGGGCAAGTGCAGCGCAACGGTGAAACCGGTGAGTGTGCCGGCGAAATACTGCGCCAGCTCGGCTTCAATCCGCTGCAGATGCGCGTTGTGTCCGGGCGCTACGGCATAGCCGTAACGGGTTTGCAGCTCTTCGACTTCCTTGGTCAGCGCCGGTCGATCCAGAAACTCCAGCAGCACCAGGCCGCGACGCTCAGCCATGGCGATCATCGGCCCCAGCGGCGTGGTCAGTCGGGTAAACAGCAATGGCTCGCTGTTGGCCGCACGGCCCGGGGTGATGTGAAAGGATTTTTGAAACGCATCGCGAAAACCGCTCAGGGATTCATAGCCCGAGTCGAACGCCGCGTTATCGATGGAATTCCCCTGTTTGATGCCGCCCAGCGCCATGCCCAGGCGTCGGGTGCGCAGCCAGGCGTGGAAGGTCATGCCGAAATGCTGTTTGAACCAACGGCGCAGTTTCAGCGGCTCGATGCCTTGCGCCATGAGTTGGGCGTCGGTCCAGCGCAGGTCGGGATCGGCGTCCACGGTCTTGAGCAACGCCTGCACCCAATCCGGTGCAATGGCGGCGGCGTCGAGGGGCTTGCAGCGTAGACAAGCGCGATAACCTGCCGACAGGCATTCATCGGCATGGGCAAAAAACTCGACGTTCTCCGGCTTGGGTTTGCGCGCCGTGCAACTGGGGCGGCAGAAGATCCCGGTGGTCTTGACCGCAGTGAAGAACACCCCCTCGTAGGCGGTGTCCCGTTCGAGCATGGCGCGGACCATCTCGGCGTTGGGCGGAAGCAAAGCGTTCTGTAGGTTCATGGACTGAGCATAAAACGCGTTGGCCGACGCCTCCACCGGAAAATCGACAGAGAATTGTGCCGCCTCAGATCGAGCGTTGATTGACCCGTTTCGACAATTCTTCAGCGCTCTCTTTGCGCTCCGAATAACGATCGACCAGAAACTCCTCACGACCTCGCACCAGCAGAGTGAACTTCATCAGTTCTTCCATCACATCCACCACACGGTCGTAATACGCAGAAGGCTTCATCCGGCCCGCTTCATCGAATTCCATGAAAGCCTTGGGCACCGACGATTGGTTAGGGATGGTCAGCATGCGCATCCAGCGACCCAGCACGCGCAGCTGATTGACGGTGTTGAAGGACTGGGAGCCGCCACAAACCTGCATCACCGCCAGGGTCTTGCCCTGGGTCGGACGAACCGCGCCCATCGTCAGGGGGATCCAGTCGATTTGTGCCTTGAACACGGCCGACATCGAACCGTGGCGTTCCGGTGAGCACCAGACCTGGCCTTCGGACCAGAGCACCAGTTCGCGCAGTTGCCGGACCTTCGGGTGGTCGCTGGACGCATCGTCGGGCAGCGGAAGGCCGCTAGGGTCGAAGATCACCGTTTCAGCGCCCAGCAGACGCAGGATCCGCGCGGCTTCTTCGGTCAGCAGGCGGCTGAAGGAGCGCTCGCGAGTCGAGCCGTAGAGCAGCAGGATGCGCGGTTTGTGGGCGCTTTGATCTGAAAGTGTCAGCAGTTCCAGATCCAGATTGGGCAGGTCGTCGTTCATCACAAGGTTCCAATGCGGTCCAGTTCGACCTTCAGTTCTGCATGCGAAAGGGTGTTCAGGTCCAATGCGAAGAAGGCCGCAAAGCGTCGTTTGATTGTTTCGACCGTGTGGTCAAAAGCGGCCTGGATCGCTTGCTCGGTGCCATGCACCTCCGACGGATCGGCCAGTCCCCAATGGCTTTTGAGCGCTGGCCCGAAGTAGACCGGGCAGGCCTCCCCAGCGGCCTTGTCGCAAACAGTGATGACGATATCCGGCGGTGAATCGGCGAACACCGAGGAGTCTTTGCTATAGAGGCCGTCGGTCGAGATACCGAGGGTGTGCAGGGTTTGCACGGCTTGGGGGTTGAGCCGCCCGCTGGGGAAGCTGCCGGAACTCACTGCGGTGAAACCGGCAGGTGCCAAATGATTGAACAGTGCTTCGCTCAACACGCTGCGGCAGCTGTTGGCGGTGCACATGAAAAGAACCTTGGTGGGGCGTAAGTTCATTGCGACGGCTCGAATATATGGATATTCGAATATACGTATGCTCGCTGAAAATGCCAATCCACTTTTTTCGACCTTTTAATGTTTGTGCCGGTGATGGATGTCCGGAAAGTGTGGATGACTGTGGCGGATCGGCGTGTGCTGATGTTCATGACTGTGCGGCTCGACTCCGTCCCACTGGAACGCATGTTCATGTTGATGATGTTCGTCATGAACGTGTCGGTGACTATGAAGGAGGGCGAGGTGCTGATGTTCATGGGCATGACGCTCCTTGAGGTGTATCCAGACGCCCAGCCCCATCAGCAATGACGCCCCCCAGAACGTCATGCTGACCGGTTCACCGAACAGCACAATGGCAATCGCCGCTCCCAGGAAGGGCGCCGTTGAGAAGTAGGCACCCGTGCGTGCGGTGCCCAGCCCGCGCAGCGCCAGGATAAACAGCACCAGACTGATTCCGTAGCCGAGGAAGCCGACGATCAACGTCGGCCCGAGCACCGCGATGTGCGGCAGTTTGGCGCCCAGCGCCAACGCCAGGGCGCAGTTCACCAGTCCGGCGGTCAGCCCCTTGATGCCCGCGATGAACACGGAGTCGGAGGCCGATACTTTGCGCGTCAGGTTGTTATCGATAGCCCAGCAGACACATGCCAGCGCCACGGCCAGCGGCCCGATCCAGCTTTGTGATTGCGCCGAACCCTGCGGCCAGGCCAGCAATAATCCGCCGGCGACAATGGCAAGCATTCCGGCGACGATCCGTCGGTCGGCATTTTCCTTGAACACCACCCACGCCAGCACGGCAGTCAGCACCGATTCGAGGTTCAGCATTAATGATGCGGTGGAGCCGGAAGTCAGGGTCAAGCCGAACATCAGCGCGACCGGCCCAAGCACGCCGCCAAACGCGATAGCACCGATCAGCCAGGGCCATTCTGACGATTTGAGGCCGCTGGGCTGCCAGCCATGGTCGCGGATCAGCCTGAGGAGTGTCAGGCCCAGTCCGCTGCCCAGGTACAACAGTCCGGCCAGCAGGATCGGTGAGAGGTTCAGGCCCAACGCCTTGGCCAATGGCGTGCTCGCTCCAAACAGCGCAGCGGCGCCCAAGGCATAAACAACATTCAGGTTCATTCGAAGCTCGACAGGTATTGCAGCGGGATGCTTCGCAGTGTGAACCCGTGTCGAATCCCGTCAATCCCCTGAGCTCAGGCTCGGCGCGCCATCAACAGCACCGAAGCCGCTGCCGACAACAACCCCGCGCAGCAACGGTTGAACATTCGTTTGCCCCGAGGCTCGGCAAACCAGCGACGCATGTGCAGGCCCATGTAGGCGTAGGCGCTGATGGCGATCCATTCCAGCATCAGAAACAACGCACCGAGCAGCGCGAATTGCGGCGTCACGGTGTGTGTCGGGTCGACGAACTGGGGCAGGAACGCGGTGAAGATGAGGATGGCCTTGGGGTTGCCGGCCGCCACCAGAAACTCCTGCCGCGCCAGCGCCATGATGCCGACTGGCGTCCCCGTCACTATGTTTTCGGCGCCGGGGTTGGCTCGCCACAATTGCCAGGCGAGGTAAAACAGATACGCCGCCCCCACAATCTTGATGCCGTAGAACAGCAATTCAGACGTTTGCAGCACCACCGCCAACCCGGCGGAGGCGAGGGCGATCATCCCGGCAAACGCCAGCAGCCGACCGATGCCGGCCACGCAGGCCATGCGGTAGCCGTAGCGGGTCGAGTTGCTGACCGACAGCAGATTGTTCGGGCCGGGCGCCATGTTCAACGCGAAGCAGGCGGGCAGAAACAGCGAAAGGGTGGCGAGGTCCATGACAGGTCTCCAGAAGCAAGAGAACGCTAGTTTTATCACGGACGACGAAGGCTTTCCCGGTACAGCGGTGCGCGCAGGCCGCAGTACAATTTGGCCGAGGTTATTTGGCGAACCTTCTGGCACCCACCACACACAGGATCACCGCCACGGTAACCCCGAGCATGCCGAGGCTGACGTGCTCGTGCAGCAACGTGGCCGCCAGTGCCAAGCCAAAAAAGGGTTGCAGCAGCTGCAGCTGTCCCACCGCGGCAATTCCTCCTTGGGCAAGCCCGCGATACCAAAATACGAAACCAATCAGCATGCTGAACAGCGAGACGTACCCCAGGCTCAACCAGGCTGGTGTGCTGATGCCCGAAAAAGACACGGGGGCCAGCCACCAGGTCAGCGGCGCCACTACTGGAAGCGACAACACCAGCGCCCAGGAAATCACCTGCCAGCCGCCGAGTGTCCTGGAAAGCTTTGCGCCTTCGGCATACCCGAGCCCGCAGGCAAGGATGGCCAGCAGCATCAGGACGTCGCCAGCGGGGGAGGCTGTCAGCCCCTGAGCAAGGGCAAACCCCACCACCAGCAAACTTCCCAGGACCGAGAAGCACCAGAACGCTGGTCGCGGACGTTCACCGCCGCGAAACACACCAAACGCAGCCGTGGCGAGCGGCAACATGCCGACGAAGACGATGGAGTGCGCCGACGTCACGTATTGAAGTGCCAGTGCCGTCAGCAGCGGAAACCCGATAACAACGCCCATCGCCACGATAACCAAGGGCAGGATCTGGTGCCGCGCAGGACGCTTTTCCTGCAACAGCAGCACAAGGCACAGCGCCAGAACCGCGGCGATGGTCGCGCGTGCGACCGTCAGAAAGACCGGATCGAACTCCAGGACGGCCACCCGGGTAGCGGGCAGTGAGCCGCTGAAGATCAGGACGCCGATGAGCCCATTGATCAGCCCGCTCGCGTTCTTTTCCAGTGACTGGTGTTGCAGGTTCGATGCACGTTCCATGGGAGTCCACTCACAGTTTGGGGGTTGCCTTGTGGGCATCGTATGGTCGAGTATCGATACAATCAAAAAATTGTCATGGATACATTGTGTTATGCCTCGCTCCCGTTACAAATCGCTGGTGGACGCGTTTGCCGCCGATATCCGCGCCGGGCGTTTGCCGCCGGGTACGCGTTTGCCGACACACCGTCAGCTCGCTACCACGGAAAAACTGGCCTTGGTCACGGCCAGCAGGGTCTATGCAGAACTGGAGGCGATGGGGCTGGTCAGCGGTGAAACGGGGCGCGGAACGTTCGTCAGGGAGACGTCACTGCCACCGAGCCAAGGGATTCACCAGCCAGCGGTGGCGGTCGGCATGGTCGATCTCAACTTCAACTATCCCTCTGTGCCGGGGCAGGCCGACCTGCTACGCAATGCCTTGCGCCAGCTCGCGTTGTCCGGTGACCTGGAGTCGCATCTGCGTTACCAGCCGCATGCGGGCCGCTTACACGAGCGGGCATCGATTGCGCGCCATCTGCTGACACGCGGGCTGAGTGTTCAGGCTGAACAGGTGTTGATCGTCAGTGGCGCCCAGCATGGATTGGCCGTGACCCTCATGGCGCTGCTGCAACCCGGTGAGGTGATTGCGGCTGATGCGTTGACCTATCCGGGATTCAAGGTGCTGGCCGAAACGCTGCACCTTGAAGTCGTACCGATTCCACTCACTGATCAGGGGCCAGACCTGGATGCACTTGAAAAGCTCTGTCGCAGCCGTTCGGTGCGTGCCGTCTACAGCATGCCGACGCTGCACAATCCGCTGGGGTGGGTGATGCCCGCCGATCAACGGGAGCGCCTCGTGTCGATTGCGCGCCAGCATGACCTGCACATCATCGAAGACGCTGCCTACGCGTTTCTGGCACAAGATCCGCTGCCGCCGATTGCGCACCTGGCGCCCGAAAGAACGGTGTACGTGTCGGGCTTCTCCAAGAGCGTCGCCACCGGTTTACGCGTCGGATTCGTCGCCGCCCCCGCGCACCGGGTGGCGGCGCTGGAGCGCACGATCAGGGCGACCACCTGGAACACGCCCGGAGTGATGACCGCGATTGCCTGCGCCTGGATCGATGACGGGACTGTCAGCGCGCTGGAAGCGCAAAAGCGCGCCGATGCGCAGGCCCGGCAAGCCTTGGCTGACACCCTGCTGACGGGGCTGCCCTACATTCGTCATCCTTCTTCCTACTTTATCTGGCTGCCCTTGTCGGAAGACGCGAGAGCCGATCAGATCGCCGTGGCGTTGCTGCGTGAACAGGTGGCGGTTTCAACCGCCGAACCGTTTGCGACCTCTGTTCATGTGCCGCACGCGATCCGGTTGGCGCTGGGGTCGGTGGACATGGACTCGCTCGCGGCGGCGCTGGTGAAAGTGAAGCGGGTGGTGGGGGCGTTTACCTGACTTAGGCAGTTTTCTTCAATACGCAGGGTAGGGGGATCAGTACGTTGAGCGCTGATTTTCCTGAATTGAAGAAGGTGTGCAATGAATCTGATTATTTCCATGGCCACATTTGCCCTGGTGGCTTCGATAACGCCTGGGCCGGTAAACATTGTCGCGTTGAGTTCGGGGGCGCAGTTTGGTTTTCGCGCCAGTCAACAGCACGTCGCCGGGGCCACGTTGGGGTTTGTTCTGTTATTGGTCTTGATGGGGCTGGGCTTGCATGAGGTGTTGCTCCTTTGGCCGGAATTGACGCGTGTGATGCAACTGGCCGGCGTGGCGTTTCTGTTGTTCATGGCCTGGAAACTGGCGGCGGACGATGGTCGTATCGATGCCAAAGAGTCGCACCGGGCACCTTCAATGTTGTACGGCGCAGTGATGCAGTGGCTCAACCCAAAAGCCTGGCTGGCCTGCGTGGCGGGCATGGGCGCGTTCGTCGCGGACGGCGAGGCGCGGCTGGTCTGGCAGTTTGCGGCGGTGTATCTGGTGATTTGCTACGTGTCGGTGGGGTGTTGGGTGTATGCCGGTACATGCCTGCGGGGTTACCTCAGTAACCCTGCAGGGATGCGGTTGTTCAACCGGGGTATGGCGATCCTTTTGGCGCTCTGTGCGGTTTACCTGCTATTGCCTTGACACTCAGGACAGGCCGCTAAGGGCATTTTCGGTTGTAACGGACAGGGCAGTGAAACGTCCCTTTCGCAACTCCGAGATGGCAAAAACAATTCGGGCGGCCCTGCCATTGCCGTCGGCAAAACTGTGATACCCCAGCAAGGCACCGAATAACTGCTTGTTGAAGTGTTCGGAACTCGCGTCCAGTTTTGCCAAGTGTTTTTCCAGTAGATGAGCACCGGAAATGCTCGCGGGGTATTTAGCCAGTCCTGTCGGAGAGCGGTAGGTTTTTTCGGGGTTCGCAATGGCTTTTTTATGTATCTGTCTCAACACCGACGGATCATTAAGCGAGTCGCTACCGGCGGCGTATTCACGAAGTAACGTCTTTAACTTTTCCAGGTCATTTTTGGAACTGGAGGCGTTGAAAATCCAGGCTGCGGCACGTTCCACATCATCGATCAGACCACCAGGATTGAAGGCGCTTTCGTTCTCCATGCCAATGTAAGGGGACTTGCCAAGGTCGAGTTTAAGCAAGGTGTTCTGATGTGCGTTCATGAAGTTGATGTTTTTGACCTCCACCTTCAAGACGTTACTCAAAATGTCCGGTAATGCTGAGGGGACGTCTTTGTAGAGGTGCAGGTGCGACAGATTATATTTTTGCACCTCATGTTTAACGATGCTGTCGACAGCGTCCGCTGGCAGAACGGTTTTTAAATTTTTCGCACCCTCGGATCTGAGCACAATGTCGCTCAGCGAGCTCTCCAGCAAATGCTTGATTTCAACATTGGAGAATTCGTTCGCCAGCATGCTCTCGTTACTCTTCGACAAGCGTTGCAGAACGTTCTCCGCATCGAGTAAATCAGGGTCTTTAAAAACGAATTTGCCATGCTCCAGCATGGGAAGCGCCAAACGGGATTCGGCCGTTGCATTGAGTTGCGAGGCCCGGACAAAATCGTAAGCGTCCGCGCCTCCCGTCAATTTTCGCAGTTGACCGGTAGCCAGTTCGAATCCGCTACTGCCCAGCTTGCCAATGCGCACGGCACCTTTACCCAGCAGGGTGGGAATGCCATCCACGGGGTTAAACAGTGACAGCGAAAACTTCAAACTCAGCCGGGTAACGGACGAAATTTTTGAACCCAGGCTGCCTGCTTTGAAGAGCAGGTTGGCTGCGGTGCCTGCAAATCCGATAAAGGGCAGCAACACGGCGGCACCATCCAGTAAACAACCCCATATTCCGCTGGTCCTGCGGTCCTTGTCCCCGGACTCGAGGTCTTCAATACAGCTTTTGAATGGAATGATGATATTGGAAATGGTGTCCGCCCATCTGACGTCCTCTTCTAAACGCAGCTCAAATTCTGTTTTGTCGAAACCTGCCGAGATCAGTGAGTTTTTTGTCACGTACAGCGCTTCGGACGCGATGAAGCGAGCGATATCCTTGAATGCCATAGAACGGAAAGCCAGCAGTGGAGACCGGTAATCAGCTGTGCTCCCTGTTCGTCTGGGCAGCAAAGACAACAGGTCTACGTTGAAGAACTGATGAACCACATGCTTCGATGGCTTGCCGTTGAAATAAGCATCCAGATCGATCGCCGCATGAAGCGATAGTGCTCCACGGTCATTCGCAATCAACGCTTGAGGTATGAAATCGTCGATTTCATCTACGAGCCCGGAAACTCTGAAAGCTTCTGCCAGGGACTGATTTTTTTTGCAGTCGCCGGTAAGTGTATTCAGTTCGTAGCAATGGAGTTCGTTGCCCAGTGTCGCGGTGATGATCACACCAAATCGGGCGCGGTCCGTGGGCTGTATGGGCTGGCTGTTGAAAGGGTCTCTCGACAAGTATCGGCGAAGCGAAAATACACCGATCTCGCCAACGCCCAATTGGCCGCGGTCTTGTTGTGGAAGAGATGCGAGCGCATGGCGAATGACAGTGGATGTCGCTTCTTTCAAGCGTTTGAGATGAGCGTCAACTGCCTTGTGGAAAATCTCGTTTATCGACGGCAGCGTCAACAATTGTGGAAACAGCGTGTAAATATCCATGCCGACCCTATGCCATTTCCTGTCCGCCAGGTTATTGGAGAGGTAAGCGTCTAGGATCGATAAGGTCAGGGGGTGTTGGCCGGAAAATCCCGCGCTCGTCTTGAGAACTTTCGTTTCTAGAAAGTCGCAATCAGGTACGTGAAGTTTCAGTGTTTCAAGTGCGAGTTTCTTTCGGCTGGGAAACGGTGTCGACAGCGTGTTTGCGCAATGACTCAGTTCGTCCAGGTAGTGATTGTATTGTGTGCTTGCAGCGTTGATCGCTTCCTGGCTGAAGTGACTGTCCGAATCTCGAGGTATGGATTCGTTGATCAGTGCCCAGTACAAAACTGGTTGAACCGTGGATGCGTTATGCAGTAACTGCTGTCGATGACTAATGGGTGCGATCATCGCCCGCTTTAGTAGTTCCTCATAGGTCAATAGTTGAGATGAACCCGCTGCATTGAATTCAGCCAGCAGGACGGCGCGATTCAATACGACCCAGGCAGTCGAACCCATTTGTAACCCTGTCGGTGCATCTTGTACCAGGAACGCTGGCGCTAGTTCAGTCAACAGGGCGTATGCAATCATCGGCACAGCGACAGGATCAATATATTTTCCGTTGCTGGTCACATTATTCGCAAAATGACTTTCCAATTCCGCGCGGACCTCCAGCCAGCTCTTTTCGACATTGGCGGTGGCGTATAATTTATATCCTGCAATATTGATTTCAGACGTCTTGTTATCAAGGCTGATTCTGAGGTCGAGCATGATCGCCGCCAACAATACCTGTCGGCCCAATACAATGTTCGATACGGCGTCCATCCCGGCGTCATACCAACCCAGTGCCTCGGTGTAATGACGAGCGATCGCGCGGGTTTCCGGTTGACTTAACAACCACTTTAAGTCGTCGTAGGTTTGCGGCTGGATCGCGTTCGGCGAAGGTTGGGTGCCATGCCAGGAAATGACGCTCATCAAGTGGTTGATAAGCAATTCATTACCATCGAGCAATTGGTCAGTTACTTTCCACAGTGTCGAACGATGTTCGGCCGTCAGCTCATATCTGGAGTGGGCAGCGCTGGCGAATACTTCACAGAAATTGCTGCGCCCTTTGGCGGCTTCAACGCTGAAAAAATCCAGCAAATTTGCCGCCTGGTCGGCCGTTTGCGGTACGTCGACTTCATGAAAGCGCAACCATTGCGCAACGCTGACCAGCGAAGTCGAGCTGATGCCCGAAGTGGTTCGCGCTTGTGTTTTCAGGGTGTTCAGCTCTTCTTCAAGCTCTGCAACGTGCTCGATCTCACTCGTGATGTCGTGTCGCTCGAACACGTTACGAAAGCGAACACCCAGAGCAGAGTGAAAAATTTGTTTGTGAACTTGTTTTAATGCCAGGAGGCGGTCATGGGTATCGGTGTGAAAGATGGTTTCTTCCGGTAATGATAGTTTTGCACGGGCATCAATAAATGCTGGATGTTGAATAAGACCTGTCAATAATAGTTTTCCGGGTCTGTGTGCTTTATAAAACTGCGAGTCCTCGGTGATGTGAAGATAAAAATTATCAAAGCCGCCGTGGTTGAAGAAGTCTGGCTGATTGGTTGAGATGCCCAAGGCTTCAGTCGTCTGATTCTTTTCGCTGAGTTCCGGGTCGGAATAACTAGTGCTGAAGTTGGCGACGTTATAAATGGCGAGGTTGTCATTCATCAGTGGGCAATCCTTTGCGCATTGATATATTAATAGTTGCACGCTTGGGGCGGGCTCGGAGTAGGTGGTGTTGAAAGGTTAGCGAACAACACTGTTCACTCACAACGGCTATCTGTTGTCCTGATGTGTCTGCTAATAGCGCTGTTATACGGGATAGTAAAGTTGTTCGATGTTTTATTTGTCGAGTGGTCAACCGCGATACTGCCCTGGTGTTGCCGCCAAATGCTGTTTGAATGCGCGTTGAAAGTGCGCCTGATCAGCAAATCCGGCTTCCAGCGCTACATCGGCTATCAACTTGCCGTTGCGCAGTTGTTCGCGGGCGAACTGGATTCGTCGGTTAACCAGATAGGCATGGGGCGTCATGCCGTAATGCTGCTTGAAGGCACGGATCAGGTAGGACGGCGACAGCTGCGCCGCCTCGCAAATACCCTCGAGCTTGAGCATCTGCGTGCAGTTGTCGCGGATGTAGTCGGCTGCCCGTTCCAGCTTGAAATTGGGCTCGCGCAATGGCTGCTCAATCGGATTGAGTTGCTGTTGGACCTCAGTGAAAAACTCCACCGCTGCGCTGTGCTTGCTCAACACGTCCTGCAAAGGATCAACCAGTATTGCGTACAGATCACTCAGGCCCGCGAACAGGTTGCCATTGCGGGTATGGGTAACGGAAAACCGTCGATACGCCGCGTCCTGACTGAAGCCGAGCTGATGCTGCAAGTCGGTCAGCCATGGCGTCTCGACGTACAGCATCAGGTAAGACCAGGGCTGGTCGTCGATCGGGTTGCAGGCGTGAACATCACCGGGATTCATCAGCACCACGGTGCCGGCGCTGACCTCAAAGGCCGATTGCTCATGAACGTAGGTGCTGCGCCCGGCGGTGATGGCACCGATGGAGAAGTGCGCGTGAGAATGCCGGGCGTAACAGACCTCGCGGCCATCGGCGATGGACCGGGCTTCGATGAAGGGCAGGGCATCATCGCGCCAGAAGCGTGGGGCTTTGTCTGCATATTTGGCAACGGTGTGCTTCATCGTTCATGTTCTCGGCGGCCAGAGCGCGAGTGTATTAGCTCTCGCCGTTAAAGGCTCGCTGCAAGGCGGCGATGTCGAGTTTTTTCATCTGCATCATGGCTTGCATGGCGCGCTGGGATTTGGTCGTGTCGGGGTCTTTGAGCATATCCATCATGGCGACCGGCACGATCTGCCAGGACAGGCCGAATTTGTCCTTGAGCCAACCGCATTGCTCATTCTCTGGGTGAGCGGAAAGTGAGCCCCAGAAGTAGTCCACTTCTTCCTGAGTCTGGCAATTGACCTGAAATGAAACCGCTTCATTGAACTTGAACACCGGGCCGCCATTGAGTGCCGTCATTGGCTGTCCGTCGAGTTCGAAACTGACCGTCAACACCGATCCTTCAGGCCTGCCATGAACCTCCTGACCGGCTTTGCCATAGTGGGTGATGGCAGTGATTTTGGAATGATCGAAGATCGAACAGTAAAACTTCGCAGCCTCTTCAGCCTGATCGTCAAACCAGAGGCAGGGAGTCAGTTTTTGCACGCGTTGCATGGTCGATGCTCCTCTACGGGTTGCTCATGCCGGATTATCAGCGTAGCCAGCCTGTGGTCGATTGGCCGGACCGTAGATCGACAAACAGCCAAGTGGAATGTCCGGGGAAAGAGTCTGTATGACAACTTTGTGTGTCATTAAGACTCCTTTCTTCTGTTGTCTATATGACTCTTGTAAGCGTATATGATTGATTTTAATGGATTAAAAATGTGGCACGGGACTTGATGCATCTCCGGTACAACTGACCCGCTTCAGGAGTACGGAAAATGTTCGATTTCTTCAGCAATCCCCTGAACGTACTGCATCTGTCGAGCAAAGTGCTGGGCGTCGGCCTGGTCATGCTGCTGGCCGGCATCTATGGCGCTTACCTCTACAACGGCCATCTGCCGATTGTCGCGCTGGTGTCGATGCATGCCATGACCATCATCGGGCCGACCTTGCTCAAAATCGGTTATGTGATGCGTCTGCTGGCCCAGCATCGTATGGGAACACGTCTGGCAAGGGTGGTGGCGTAATGCGCAGACTTGCTGCTGCCCCGGTCTTCAGTCTTGGCTTTCGTCCCTTTTTCCTGGTCGGCGCCGGTTTCGCTGCAATCGCGGTGGCGATCTGGGCGTTGTGGTTGTACGGCCGACTTCCCGGCGCGCAACCCGTTGGCGGCATGCTGGCCTGGCACCGGCATGAAATGCCGTTTGGTTTTGCCACGGCGATCATCGCCGGGTTCCTGCTGACAGCCGTGCCCAACTGGACAGGGCGTCCCGGCCTCAATGGCTGGCCGCTGATCGGCCTGGTACTGGTGTGGCTGCTGGCGCGACTCGCCTGGTTACTGCCCATTCCCGAAGAGCTGTTGTTGCTGGTGCAAGTGCCTTTTCTTCCGTTGCTGGCCTGGGCGATTGGACGGGACCTGGTCGCGGCGGGCAAGCGTGATAACTATCCGGTGTTGTTGGTGATCGCATTGATGGCCGGCGCTCAGGGCATGACGTTGTGGGGCATCGCAGTGGATGATGCGGGCCTGCAACGGCGCGGCGTACTGGCGGCCTTGTGGTTGGTGGCGGCGTTGATGACTGTGATTGGCGGACGGGTCCTGCCGTTCTTTATCCAGCGCGGCTTGAACCGGGCTGCAGCGCCCGCCGCTCACGCGCTGCCCACCCGGGTTTTGTTGTTGAGCAGTTTGCTCGCTGCCGTGTCTTTTGCCGGTGGGTTGAATGACGTTCCCAGGCTCTGGTTGGCGCTGTTGTTTGGGGTGATGGGGGCATTGCACTTGCTGCGATTGTGGCGCTGGCATGATCGGGGTATCTGGCGGGTGCCGCTGCTCTGGTCGCTGTATCTGGCGTATGCCTGGTTGATGGTTGCGGCGCTGGCGATGGCGCTGTGGCACGCGGGCGTTATGCCGCAACAAAGTCTGGCTACCCATGCGCTGGCGGTCGGGGGGATCGGGGGGTTGATTCTGGCGATGATTGCGCGGGTCAGCCTTGGTCATACCGGGCGCTTGTTGCAACCGTCGAGTGTTGTGGTGCTGGGGTTTGCGTTGTTGTTGATCGCTGCTGTGTGTCGGGTATTTCTGGTGCCGTTTTCTGGGGTCGGGCTGGGGCTTTCGGCGGTGTTTTGGAGTGGTGCTTTTGTGCTGTTTCTGGCGAGGTATACCGGTATTTTGCTTAAGCCCAGGTGCTGATTTTTTGAAGCTTGAGGTTGGGTTGGGTTGGGGTTGGGTACATATCCGTTTTTGGGGTAACGGCGGCTTATGGTTCCGCCCTGACGGCGGGTTACTTGGAAAAGCGCCAAGTAACCAAGCGCTCGCGCCCCTGACGTACGGTGCCTCGCTAAGGCTCGGCATTCCCTCACTCCGGTCCTGCTCCGTGGGCCCGCCGCCATCGGCCA